>DBMN01000346.1 GCA_002298965.1 Rhizobiales bacterium UBA697
GGGCGCCGTCGGCGCGGCGGCGACCTGGGTCGGCAGGCCACGCGGCGAGGGCTTGGGCAGCGGCACGGCGAAGGGCGTGCCGGCCAGCGAGGTGTCGCCCACCTCCTCCGGCTCCGGCTTGGCGCCGAGCCACGAGGCGATCTTGGTGCCGGGCTTGGGCTTGGCCTTCTCCTCGGCCTCGGCGATGGCGCGCTGTTCTATCTTGCGCGCCTTCTCTTCCTCGGACTTCGCGTGTTCGTCGAGCTCGGCGACGGCGACCTTGAAGGCCTTCTCGTCGGCGGCTTCCTTGGCCGCGACCGCCTGCTTGAGATCGCTCGGGACCTCGTAGCTCGGGCAGGCGCCGGCCGGATTGAACATCGTCGAGTTGGGATCGGTCGTCTGGGCGCCGAAGACGTAGCGCTTCTCGCAGACGTCGACCTTGGGCTCGAGCTTGGTCACCTCGAACTGGTCGGCGCCTTCCTTCAGGTTCTTCCAGAAGGCCATGTTCGGGTTCTTGCGATGCTTGGCGAGGTTCTCCGCCGTCATCTTGAACGGGAAGGCCTGGAGCTGGAAGCCCTTCTGGCCGCCGTTGAAGGCCTCGCGCGCCAGCGCGTAGAGCTCTTCGACCTGCTCGTCGGTGACGATGAAGCAGCCGGCGGAATTGACGCAGCTGCCGTGCACCATGACGGCCGAACCGGTGCGGTTCCAGGCGCGGTCGAAGGCGTTGGGGTAGCCGACGTCATAGGCGAGGTGGAACTGCGAGTTCGGGTTCATCCGCCCCGGCGTGACGGTGTAGAAGCCCTCGGGCGACTGCTTGTCGCCTTCGCGGATCTTCGGACCGATCGTCCCGCCCCAGGTGCACAGCGGATAGCTCTTGAGCATGGCGAAGCGGCCGGTGCGGTCGCGCTTCCACACTTCGAGAGTCGATTCCTGCTTGTAGACGCGCACGAGGATCGGATCCTCCTTGCGCATGCCCTTGGTCTCCATCAGGGCCAGCACCTCGGGCTTCAACGGCTTGAGGTGTTTGGTGGACCCACCCAGCGACGACTGCATGTCGTCCTGACAGGAGGCCACGAGGAGCCCGATCGACACGGCCGTGAAGAGCCGCAGCATCGTCTTGATCGCCATCTTCCACCCGAACGCGACGCGATTCGCACGAGCCCCGCGCCTCGACGACGCGCGACCTTCGAACCCGTTTGCCGCCTCGCGCCGATCCCTCGATCGCCGCGGCGGCCTGCAGACGTCAGCTTAGGTCCCCGACCTTGCGACTTGGTTACCGATTTGCCAACCGGTCCCCGAGCGATCCGGAGATGTCCCCCGAACGTCGACCCAGTCTAGCAGATAACCACGCATTGCGGCAAAACCGCGTTGCTGCGGATCTCTCAGAGCGAACGGCCGATCGCCAGGAACTTCTCGTGGCGGGCGTCGCGCAGCTGGTCGGGCGTCAGCGCCGAGAGGTCGCCGAGCGCCTTCTCGATCGCGTCGCCGACCGCGCCGATCACTTTTTCCGGAGCGCGATGCGCGCCGCCCAGCGGCTCGGCGACGACGCCGTCGACGACCTTGAAGCCGAAGAGGTCCTGCGCCGTGATCTTCATGCCGGTCGCCGCGTCCTGCGCCCGGGCGCTGTCGCGCCACAGGATCGAGGCCGCGCCCTCCGGCGAGATCACCGAATAGATCGCATGTTCCAGCATGTAGACGCGATTGGTCGCGGCGATGGCGATGGCGCCGCCCGAGCCGCCCTCGCCGATGATCACCGAGACGTTCGGCACGCCGAGGCCGAGGCAGGCGTCGGTCGAGCGCGCGATGGCTTCCGCCTGACCGCGCTCCTCGGCGCCGATGCCGGGATAGGCGCCGGCGGTGTCGACGAGGCTGACGACCGGCAGGCCGAAGCGCTCCGCCGTCTCCATCAGGCGCACCGCCTTGCGATAGCCCTCGGGCTTGGCCATGCCGAAATTGTGCTTGATGCGGGTCGCGGTGTCCGAGCCCTTCTCGTGGCCCATGATGCACACCGGCTGACCGCGGAAGCGGCCGAAGCCGCCGACGATCGCCGCATCCTCGCCGAAGGCACGGTCGCCGGCCATCGGCGTGAAGTCCTCGACCAGCGCGGCGACGTAGTCGACGAAATGCGGCCGGTCGGGATGGCGCGCCACCAGCGTCTTCTGCCAGGGGCTGAGCTTCTGGTAGATCTCGGCCAGCGCCTGCGACGCCTTCGCCTCGAGCTTGGCGATCTCGTCCTTGACGTCGACCGCCGAGCCCTTCTCGGCGAGCGTGCGCAGTTCCTGGATCTGCCCTTCGAGGTCGGCGATCGGCTTTTCGAATTCGAGATAGCTGCGCATGTCCGGATCGTCCGTTCTCGGCGGAAGCGGGCGCGTCGGCGGGTGCCGCCGTCCCCTCTTCCTCGCCTCGCTCGACCGGTCGCGACGACCGTCGCGCCGGACGTGTCCGGCGAGGCTTGGCGGCGGCAAATCGCCATGACCCGGCACGAATGTCAAGTTTGCGCCCGCGACGCCCCGCCCCCGGTACTCCGTGATGCCGCAGCGGTAGACGAACCGGGCGGATTCGCCGTTTCGCCCCGCCCCGAAACCGTCGTCGACCGGCTGCCGAAGACGCATGCATGCTCATGATGCAGTCGTGCCTGTTGCTCGAGAATTGACCAACCGCTCGCATCTCGAGCGCGTCTTCGCGGCGAGCGACCGGGCGGCGCGACCGTACGAATCGCGCAAGCCGTTGATTTCGCGCACTTCGCTGCAGCGCGGTACGATTGGCACGCCCCCTGCAAAGGAGATCGCGGTCAACGACGACCCAACGTCCACCAATTCGACCCATCGACGGGATCGAGCGGTAGGGGCGGTTCTCGAGCAGGCGGCAGAGGCTTCGGCCCGGCGCCCATGTCGACGAACCGGGTCGTATGCCATGCGCCCGTCGCGGGCCGCACCATGACCGCTCCCTCGCCGTTCGCGCCCGACACGATCAACCGAGGGGGTTCCATGCCGAACACGCCGTTCAATGCCGGGCCGTCGCGCCGCCGCTTCCTGCTCTCCACCGCCGCGATCGGCGCCGCGACGCTGGTCTCGACCTCGGTCGTCGGCCGCGCGCTCGCCGCGCCGCCGAAGCTCGAGAAGGACGTGGTGAAGCTCGGCTTCATCAAGCTGACCGACATGGCGCCGCTCGCCATCGCCCAGGAGAAGGGCTTCTTCGAGGACGAGGGCCTGCAGGTCCAGCTCGAGGCCCAGGCCAACTGGAAGGTCAACCTCGACCGCGTCATCACCGGCGAACTCGACGGCGCCCACATGCTGGCCGGCCAGCCGATCGGCGCCACCATCGGCTTCGGCACCAAGGCGGAGGTGATCACGCCGCTGTCGATGGACCTCAACGGCAACGCCATCACCGTCTCCAACGCCGTCTGGGAGGAGATGAAGAAGCACGTCCCGGCCGGTCCCGACGGCAAGCCGGTGCATCCGATCTCGGCCTCGGCGCTGAAGCCGGTGATCGAGAAGCTGAAGGCCGAGGGCAAGGCCTTCAACATGGGCATGGTCTTCCCGGTCTCCACCCACAACTACGAACTGCGCTACTGGCTCGCCGCCGGCGGCATCCATCCCGGCTTCTATTCGCCCGAGAACGTCTCCGGCCAGATCCTCGCCGAGGCGCTGCTCTCGGTGACGCCGCCGCCGCAGATGCCGGCCACGATGGAGGCCGGCACCATCATGGGCTACTGCGTCGGCGAGCCGTGGAACCAGGCCGCCGTGTTCAAGGGGCTGGGCGTGCCGGTGATCACCGACGACGAGATCTGGAAGAACAATCCGGAGAAGGTCTTCGGCGTCACCAAGAAGTGGGCCGAGGAGAACCCCAACACGCTGCTCGCCATCACCAAGGCGATGATCCGCGCCTGCCAGTGGCTCGACGAGGGCAACGGAAAGAACCGCGCGGAAGCCGTGAAGATCCTGGCGAAGCCCGACTATGTCGGCGCCGACGAGAAGGTCATCGCAAACTCGATGACCGGCACCTTCGAATACGAGAAGGGCGACAAGCGCCCGGTCCCGGACTTCAACGTCTTCTTCAGGTACTTCGCCACCTACCCCTATCTCTCCGACGCCGTCTGGTACCTGACCCAGATGCGCCGCTGGGGTCAGATCCCGGAGGCGAAGTCGGACGACTGGTACGCCGAGACCGCCAAGAAGGTCTATCGCCCGGACATCTACCTCGCGGCGGCCGAGGCGCTGATCGCCGAAGGCAAGGCGAAGCGCGAGGACTTCCCCTTCGGCTCCGACGGATACAAGGCGGTCGATACCGGCTTCATGGACAAGGTCCCCTTCGACGGCAAGAAGCCCAACGCCTACATCGACGCCCTCGCGATCGGCCTCAAGGGCGCCCAGAGAGTGGTCGCCAACGCCGTCCAGGGCTGATGCGCCCCGCCCGGAGCCGAGGCTCCGGGCCTCTGGCGGGGCCGCGGCCCCGCCTCTCCCCGAACGACCCGTGACCGAGCCCGGCGACCACCGCGGCTCCAGCGAAGATGGATCGACCCATGACCGTCGCCACCGACCCGCTCCTCGCCGACGCCGCCGTCGCGGCCGAACGCGAAGCCCGCCGCCAGCGCTGGTTCGCGCGCATCAACAAGATCGAGGGCTGGCTCTCGGTCTTCGGCCTCGGCTTCGTCGTGCCGATCCTCAGAATCGTCGGCGGCGACAGCCCGAAGGCGCAAGGCCGCGAACTGTGGCGGCTCGCCGGCGTGCCGGTCCTGGCGATCGTGATCTTCCTCGCGCTGTGGGGCACGCTCGCCCCCCGCGTCCAGACCTCGCTCGGCGCCATTCCCGGGCCGGCGGCGGTGTGGGAGCAGTTCGGCGTGCTGATCGCCGATCATGCCGCCGAGCGCGCCAAGGAGGCCGCCTTCTACGAGCGGCAGGACAAGCGGATCGCGGAGGCGCGCGCCGCCGATCCGAAGGCCGAGATCAAGGCGAAGTCCTACGTCGGCAAGCCGACCTACGTCGACAAGATCGTGACCTCGCTGAAGACCGTCTTCACCGGCTTCCTCATCGGCACGCTGATCGCCGTGCCGCTCGGCATCCTCGCCGGCCTGTCGCCGACGGTGAACGCCGCGATCAATCCCTTCGTGCAGATCTTCAAGCCGGTCAGCCCGCTCGCCTGGCTGCCGCTCGTCACCATGGTCGTCTCGGCGCTCTACACCTCGAACGACCCGATGTTCGAGAAGTCCTTCCTGGTCTCGGCGATCACCGTGACGCTGTGCTCGCTGTGGCCGACGCTGATCAACACCTCGCTCGGCGTCGCCTCGATCGACAAGGACCTGATGAACGTCGCCAGGGTGCTGCGCCTCGGCTGGGCGAAGAAGGTCTTCAAGCTCGTCATCCCGTCGTCGCTGCCGCTGATCTTCACCGGCATGCGCCTGTCGCTGGGCGTGGGCTGGATGGTGCTGATCGCCGCGGAAATGCTCGCCCAGAACCCCGGCCTCGGCAAGTTCGTGTGGGACGAGTTCCAGAACGGCTCGGCCGCCTCGCTCGCCCGCATCATGGTCGCAGTCTTCACCATCGGCATCATCGGCTTCCTGCTCGACCGCGTGATGTACGCGCTGCAGGCCGCCTTCACCTTCTCCGCCAAGCGCTGAGGGAGGACGCCATGACCGATCCGACCCCGATCATCGAACTGAAGCACGTCTCGAAGTCCTACGGCTCCGGCGACGGCGTCACCCACGTGCTCGCCGACGTGAACCTCTCGATCCGCGACGGCGAGTTCGTCGCCATCCTCGGCTTCTCCGGCTCCGGCAAGACGACGCTGATCTCCACCATCGCCGGGCTGGTCGTGCCGGACAGCGGCGAGGCGCTGATGAAGGGCGAGCCGATCCGCGCGCCGGGGCCGGAACGCGGCATCGTCTTCCAGTCCTATTCGCTGATGCCCTGGCTCACCGTCCACGGCAACATCATGCTGGCGGTCGAGACCGTGTTCCCGCACGAGACCGCCGCCGAGCGCGAGGCCCGCGTCGCCAAATACATCGACATGGTCGGACTGGCGCATGCCCGCGACCGTCGCCCGGCCGAGCTCTCCGGCGGCATGCGCCAGCGCGTCGGCATCGCCCGGGCGCTCGCCATGAGCCCGGAGGTGCTGCTCCTCGACGAGCCGCTGTCGGCGCTGGACGCGCTGACCCGCGCCAAACTCGGCGACGAGATCGAGCGCATCTGGTCGCAGGACAAGAAGACCGTCGTCCTCGTCACCAACGACGTCGACGAGGCGCTCCTCCTCGCCGATCGCATCATCCCGCTGACCGTCGGCCCCGGCGCGACGCTCGCCAAGGAATTCGTCGTCGACCTCCCCCGCCCGCGCGACCGCACGGCATCGAGCCACGATCCGGCCTTCAAGCGCCTGCGCGCCGAGATCACCCAGTGCCTGATGGACATGGGCATCGCCGAAGGCGGCGACGCCGACGACGGCCGGACGCTGCCCAACGTCATCCCCGTCCACTTCCGCGAGGACGTGGCGAAGGTGAAGGCCGCCGCCCGCGAGGCCCGCGCCGCGATGAAGAACGGCTCCCCCCTGCCGAAGGCCTGGGCCGAGGCCGCCCGGCCGAAGACCGGCATCGTCGAGCGTTTCGTCGAATTCGACGAGGTGAAGAAGATCTACCCCACGCCCAAGGGCCCGCTGACCGTCGTCGACGGCTTCGATCTCAACATGAGGCGCGGCGAGTTCGTCTCGCTGATCGGCCATTCCGGCTGCGGCAAGTCGACGGTCCTGACCATGGTCGCCGGCCTCACCGACGTGTCGCTCGGCGGCATCGTGCTCGACGGCCGCGAAGTCGATCAGGCCGGCCCCGACCGCGCCGTGGTGTTCCAGGCGCCGAGCCTCTTCCCCTGGCTGTCGGCCCGCGAGAACGTCCTGCTCGGCTGCGACGAGGTCTATCCGACCGCGACGAAGGCCGAGAAGGCCGAGATCGCCGACTACTACCTCGCCCGCGTCGGCCTCGCCGACAGTCTCGACAAGCCGGCCTCCGACATGTCGAACGGCATGCGCCAGCGCGTCGGCATCGCGCGGGCCTTCGCGCTGTCGCCGAAGCTCCTGCTGCTCGACGAGCCCTTCGGCATGCTCGACAGCCTGACGCGCTGGCAGCTCCAGGAAGTGCTGATGGAGGTGTGGACCCGCACCCGCGTCACCGCGATCTGCGTCACCCACGACGTCGACGAGGCGATCCTTCTCGCCGACCGCGTGGTGATGATGACCAACGGCCCGAACGCCAAGATCGGCAAGATCGTCGAGATCGACATGCCGCGCCCGCGCACCCGCCGCGCCCTGCTGGAACACCCCCGTTACTGGGAGTACCGCGAGGAGATCCATGCCTTCCTCGCCGAATACGAGCACGGCGCCGCCCCGAAGAAGCCCCCAGCCACCGCCGATGCCGGCGCCGGTCGTCCGGCCCGCGCGGTCGCCGCCAAGCATTCGTGAGCGAGGTTCAAATGACCGCACCCGCCCCCAGGAAACTCGTCGTCGTCGGCGCCGGCATGGCCTCCGGCCGTGCCCTCGAATACCTCTTCGAGGTAGACCGTTCCGCCTATGACGTGACGCTGTTCAACGCCGAACCGCGCGGCAACTACAACCGCATCATGCTGTCGCCGGTCCTCTCCGGCGAGAAGACCTACGAAGAGATCGTCACCCACGACGACGCCTGGTACGCCGAAAACGGCGTCGCCTGCCGCTTCGGCGAACGCGTCGTGGCGATCGACACCGAGGCCAAGACCGTCACCGGCGTGAACGGCACCGTTCCTTACGACAAGCTCGTCATCGCCACCGGTTCGGCGCCCTTCGTCATCCCGGTTCCCGGCAAGGATCTCCCCGGCGTCGTCGCCTATCGCGACCTCGACGACACCAACGCGATGATCGCCGCGGCGAAGCCCGAGACCCGCGCCGTCGTCATCGGCGGCGGCCTCCTCGGCCTCGAGGCGGCGGCGGGCCTCAGGCTCCGCGGCATGGAGGTGACGGTCGTCCACCTGATGGGCCACCTGATGGAGCGCCAGCTCGACGAATCCGCCGGCTGGCTCTTGAAGCGCGACCTCGAGAAGCGCGGCATTTCGGTGCTGCTCAACGCCTCGACGAAGGCGATCCTCGGCCAATCATGCGTCGAAGGCGTCGAACTCGCCGACGGCACGGTGATCCCCGCCGATCTCGTCGTCATGGCGGTCGGCATCCGCCCGGAGACGACCGTCGCCCGATCGGCCGGCCTCGCCGTCAACCGCGGCGTCCTCGTCTCGCCGCAGATGGTGACGTCGGACCCCGACGTGCTGGCGCTCGGCGAATGCGTCGAGTTCGACGGCCAGCTCTTCGGCCTCGTCGCGCCCCTCTTCGATCAGGCCAAGGTCGTCGCCGCGACGCTTCTGGGACAAGACGCCGCCTTCGCCCCCAAGGAGCTCTCGACCAAGCTCAAGGTCACCGGCTGCGACCTCTTCTCGGCGGGCGACTTCGCTTCCGCCGAGGGCCGCGAGGACATCGTGCTCCGCGATCCGGCGCGCGGTCAGTACCGCCGCCTCGTGCTCGAGGGCGACCGTCTCGTCGGCGCCGTGATGTACGGCGACACCGCCGAGGGCGCGTGGTTCTTCGACCTGATCCGCGACAAGACCGACGTCGCCGCCATGCGCGACACCCTGATCTTCGGCGCCGCTCACCAGGGGGGCGCCCCGCTGGACCCTACGGCGGCCGTTGCAGCCTTGCCGGATGAGGCGGAGATCTGCGGCTGCAACGGCGTCTGCAAGGGAACGATCGTCCGCGCGATCAAGGACAAGGGCCTGACCACGCTCGACGAGGTCCGCGCCGTCACCAAGGCCTCGGGCTCCTGCGGCCAGTGCACGCCGAAGGTCGAGCAGGTCATCGCCGCGACGCTCGGCGCCGCCTTCGCCGGCCCCGCCCGCAAGACCATGTGCAAATGCACCGAGCATACACACGGAGAGGTCCGCGAGCTGATCCGCTCCAAGGGTCTGAAGTCGATCCCGGCGGTGATGCAGGAGCTCGGCTGGAAGACGCCGAACGG
>DBMN01000136.1:0-1250 GCA_002298965.1 Rhizobiales bacterium UBA697
CTGCTGTTCGCCGCCCGAGAGCGTGCCGGCGCGCTGGTCGAGCCGTTCCTTGAGGCGCGGGAAGAGGGCGAAGACGCGCTCCAGCGGCGCCTCGCGATCCGTCTCGCCGCGATGCAGCCAGCTGCCGAGCCGCAGGTTGTCGCGCACCGAGAGGCGCGGGAAGAGCCGCTTGTTCTCCGGCACGTAGGCGAGACCGCGGGCGGTGACGAGATGGCCGGCGAGACGGTCGATGCGATCTCCGGCGAAGGAGACGCTGCCGGACTTCGGCTTCTCGAGGCCGGAGATCGACTTCAGCAGCGTCGACTTGCCGGCACCGTTGGCGCCCGCCACCACGACGATCTCGCCGTCGTTCACCTCGAGCGAGATGCCGGAAATGGCCACCAGTCCGCCGTAGGCGGTGGTGAGATCACGAACCTCGAGCAGCGCCATGACGGTCTCCCAGATAGGCGGCGACGACGCGCGGGTCGGCGACGATTTCCTTCGGCGTGCCTTCCGCCAGAACGCGGCCGAGTTCGAGCACGACGGCGCGGTCGATCAGCGGCATGACGATTTCCATGACGTGCTCGACCATGACGATCGTCACACCCTGATCGCGCACCTTGCGGATCAGATCGACACCGGCGCGGGCCTCCGACGGCGTGAGGCCGGTCATCACCTCGTCGAGCAGCAGGAGCTTCGGCTCGGTGGCGAGCGCGCGCGCCATTTCGAGGCGGCGCTTCTCCGGCGGCGTCAGCTCGCCGGCCGAGACCTCGGCACGGTCCCCGAGCCCGACGAAGTCGAGCACTTCGAGCGCGGCGACGCGTGCCGCCCGGGCCGAGGCGCGGCGGGCGAGTGCACCGACGAGCACGTTCTCGACCACGCTCATGCTGTCGAAGGAACGCGGCACCTGGAAGGTGCGGGCGATGCCGAGCGAACAGCGGGCGGGGCCGGTCAGCGCCGTGACGTCGTGACCGTCGAAGCGGATGGTGCCCTCGTCGACGGCGAAGGCGCCGGCGATGGCGTTGAACAGCGTCGACTTGCCGGCGCCGTTGGGGCCGATCAGGCCGAGGATCTCGCCGCGGCCGACGGTCATCGACACGTCGGCATTGGCGACGAGACCGCCGAAGCGCTTGGTGACCGAGGAGACCTCGAGGAGGGGCGTCCGGGGCATGGCGTCATCCCTTCCTGGTCGAACGGCGCGGCAGCAGGCTGAGCAGACCTTCCGGCCGCGCCAGCGCCACCACCATGACGAGGACGCCGTAGATCACGAG
>DBMN01000136.1:1264-8143 GCA_002298965.1 Rhizobiales bacterium UBA697
CCGACCAGCGGTCCCCACAGGGTGCCGATGCCGCCCAGCACCGCCGGAAGCGCGAAGAGCAGCGAGAAGCGGAAGGTCATCACGCTCTCCGGGTCGATGTAGGCGACATAGGCGGCGTAGAGCCCGCCGCCGAGCGCGGTGAAGGCGGCGGAGACGGCGGCGGCCGACATCTTCGAGGAGAAGACCTCGACGCCGAGGCTCTCGGCCGCCTGGACGTCGTCCTTGACGGCGCGCCACCAGTAGCCCCAGCGGCTGTCCTCGATCACCCAGGTGACGAGGAAGGTCGCGGCGAAGAGGCCGAGGGTGATCCACACCCACTGGCTCTTGTCGCGGCCGAACTGCAGCGACCACCAGCCGTCGGCGGCGATCGGCCATTGCAGGCCCAGCGCACCGCCGGTGAACTCGGCGTTGTGGGCGACGATCAGGCCGATCTCGGCGATGACGATCGTCGCGATCGAGAAATAGTGGCCCTTGAGGCGGAAGCAGAAGCGGCCGACGATCAGTGCCGTCGCCGCCGAGATCGCCGCGCCCGCCACCATGCCGGCCCAGGGGGTGATGCCGTTGTTCACCCAGAGCAGCGTCGTGGCGTAGGCGCCGAGGCCGAAATAGAGCGCGTGGCCGAGCGAGATCTGGCCGCAGTAGCCGCCGAGGATGTTCCAGCTCTGCGACATCGCCGCATAGAGCAGGGTCAGCACCACGACGTTGAGCAGATAGACGTCCTTGACCGCGAAGGGGATGGCGGCGATCGCCACGGCCACGGCCGCACCGAGGATCAGCCGGCGTCGCCGGTCGGCCGCGAAATGCGCCGCGGCGGGGGAAACGAGGGGAGCGGACGACATCAGAGCCTCCCGAACAGGCCGCTCGGGCGGAGGAAGACCACGCCGAGATAGAGGACGTAGACGCCGATCGACTTCATCGCCGAGGGCAGGATCAGGGTGGTCGCGGCCTCGACCAGTCCGACGATGATGCCGGCGGCGAGCGCGCCGAACACCGAGCCGAAGCCGCCGAGCGCCACCGTGACGTAGGCGACGAGGGCGAAGCCGCCGCCGACCTGCGGGTGGACGTAGTAGAAGATCGCGATCACCCCGCCGGCGAGCCCGATCAGCCCGGCGCCGAGGCCCCAGCCGAGGGCGAAGATGCGGTTGCGGTCGATGCCGACCAGCGCCACCGCGCCCTGGTCCTCGCGCGTCGCCTCCAGCGCCTTGCCGAAGTCGGTGCGGGTCATCAGCAGCCACAGGCCGGCGAAGGCGGCGAGCGACACCGCGGCACCGAAGATCTGCGGCGCCGGCAGGTAGACGCCGGCGAGGTTGACCGTCCGCCCGGCGAGCCACGACGAGCCGATCGAGCGGTAGTCGGGCGAGAAGAAGTACTGCGCCAGGCCCTGGATGGTCACCGCCAGACCGAAGGTGGCGAAGATCTGCACCATGCCGGCATTGGCCTTGGCGCGCATGGCGTAGCGGACCACGCCGAGATAGACCAGCGCGCCGAGGACGAACATCGCCGCCACCACCAGCGGCATCAAGAGCACCGGATCGATGCCCGAGACCGCCCAGGCGCCGAAGGCGGCGTACATCGCCAGCATCAGCATCTCGCCGTGGGCGAAGTTCACCACGTCCATCAGGCCGAAGATCAGCGACAGGCCGACCGCGACCAGGGCGTAGATCAGCCCGGTGAGCAGGCCGCTCGCCAGAATCTGGATGATTGCTTGTGTCGTCATGGACCTCGCCTCGGGCCACGAGGGTACCGACGGCGTCCGCGTCGCGCGCGGACGTCGCCGGCAACCGTCGAGAGGGAACGTCAGCCGTTCATCGGCCACTTGGGTTTGGCCGCAGCCACCGCTTGCGGGAAGACGGTGACGAACTTGCCGCCGAGGTACTGGATCAGCACCGGGTCGCACAGCATGTTCTGCCCGTCCGGCCCGAACTCGATGCCGCGCCACGGCATGATGGTGCGGTCGCCGGGGATCTTGGTGGCGGCGAGCGCGTCGCGGATCTTGGCGCCGTCGGTCGAGCCGGCGCGGTCGATGGCGTCGCAGAGCGTCAGGCAGGCGGTGAAGAGGCGCGAGGTGTTGTCGTTGATGTCGCGACCGGCGCGCGCCTTGTACAGCTCGTTGACGACGCCGATCGACTTGCGCTTGGGCGCGAGGTCGAGGGCGAAGGAGGCGCGCGAGACGAGACCCTCGAGCTTGTCGCCGACCGCGTCGAACACCGCCTTCTCCGAGAAGCCGGCGGCCTGGGCGAGCATGTTCTTCGGCTTGTAGCCGAGCTCGGCCATGGTCTTGACCAGGAGGAGGGCGTCGGTGGTGTAGCTCGACGGCAGGAGCACGTCGGCGTCGGCGCTCTTCAGCTGCTGCACCTCGGCGGTGAGCGAGGGCGAGTTGGCGCGGTACTTCACGTCGGCGGCGATCTTGTAGCCGCGCTCGCCGGCGAGCTTGCGCTGGACGTTCGACGAGTCGGTGCCGAAGATCGTGTCCTCGTAGAAGAGGGCGACGCTCTCCACCTTGGCGCCGGCCGCCTTCTGCGCGTCGAGGAAGTCGAACATCGCGGTCGAGAAGAATTCGTCGTGCGCCGCCGGGCGGAAGAAGAACTTCAGCCCCTTGCGATGCAGGCTCGGCGAGGAACTGTCGGCGGCGACGAAGGGCACGCCGTAGCGCTCGCAGGTCGCCGACACGGTGGCCGAGACCGACGAGTGGAACGAGCCGAGGATGGCGACGACCTTCTCCTGGGTGATCAGGCGCTCGGCCTCGGCGCGGCCCTTCTGCGGGTCGGCCTGATGGTCGGCGATGACGAGACGGATCTTGGCGCCGCCGAGCGAGGCGATGCCGGCCGTCTTGGCGCAGGGCAGATCGAGATCGTGCACCGCGTTGACGATGTCGACCGCCGTCTCCAGCGCGTGGCGGGCATCGACGCCGATCTGGGCGCTGGCGCCCGACATCGGGTAGATCGCGCCGATCACGATCTCGTCGGCGGCGGCGGCGGCGCGAAGGCCGGACAACCAGGTGGCGGCGGCGGCCGCACCGAAAAGCGCGTCTCTGCGATTGATCATGGGGGGATCCCTCTGTTCGGCGGCGTTTCGCCGGGCCCTGCCGCTGTCGAATGTCCCGGTCGGATGCGACGCGGATCGGCCCGGCGGGTCGATCGCGGAGACGGCGATCTCAGATCACCGCGTATTCGGAATTGCGCCGGTCGGTGACGAGCATCGTCCCGGGCTTGTGGGTGATGGCGAAGCTCGGCTTCACCGTCGCGATGACCGATTGGGGCGTGACGCCGCAGGCCCAGAACACCGGGATCTCGTCGTCGCGGACGGTGACGGCGTCGCCGTAGTCGGGCTTGGCGAGATCCTCGATGCCGATCAGATGCGGCAGGCCGAGATGGACGGGTGCACCGTGGACGGCCGGATAGCGCGACGAGATCTGCACCGCGCGGATCGCATCCCTGGGCGCCAGCGGCCGCATCGAAACCACCATCGGCCCGGAGAAGGCACCCGCCGGATTGCAGGGAATGCTGGTGCGATACATCGGAACGCGCACGTCCTCCTCGACGTGGCGGATGCCGATGCCCTCGGCGATCAGGCCCTCCTCGAAGGAATAGGAGCAGCCGATGACGAAGGCGACGAGATCGTCGCGCCATAAGTCGCGGACGTCGTCGACCTCGGCGATCATCTCGCCGTCCTTCCAGACGCGGTAGCCGGGGATGTCGGTGCGGAGATCGAGATCGGCGCCGAGCGCGGGGATCTCCCACGACCCGACCTCGGAGACGCCGAGGATCGGGCAGGGCTTCGGGTTGGCCTGACAGAAGCGCAGGAAGTCGCCGGCGAGCTCCTTCGGCAGCACGGCGAGATTGCCCTGCGCGTAACCGAGCGCCATGCCGGCGGTCGATCCCTTGAGCGCGCCCGAGCGGCAGGCGAGCCGAACGGCACGGCCGGGGAGCATCGTGTCGTCGGACGAAGAGGCGACGGCGTGGCGCATCGGGCGGCTCCTGGAACTCGACGTCGGGCACTTCTGCCTATCGACGTCGCATTTTCGATGCTGCCCATTTCATCACCCGAGTTGATTAAGCTCAAATCGTTTGTTTTAATCGACTTCGATAAGAGGAATTTATCGGTGGCCCATGTCGGTCGATTTCAAGAACCTCGAGACCTTCCTCGAAGTGGCGCGGCTGGCGAGTTTCCGCGCCGCCTCGCTGCGTCTCAACGCCACCCAGCCGGCGATCTCGCAACGCGTCGCCCAGCTCGAGAGCCAGCTCGGCGTCCGTCTCTTCGTGCGCGAGAGCCGAAGGGTGACGCCGACGCCGAAGGGTCGCGAGCTGATGCTCTATGCCGAGAAACTGCTGGCGCTCCGGGCCGAGATGGTCGCCGCTGTGGGCGATCCGGCGACGCTGGTCGGCGTGCTGCGCATCGGCGTCGCCGAGACCATCGTCCACACCTGGCTGCCGCGTCTGATCGAGCGGGTCAGCCGCGACTATCCGCGCCTCACCATCGAGATCGAGGTCGACATCTCGCCGAACATGCGCGAGCGCCTGATCTCGCGCGAGATCGATCTCGCCTTCCTGATGGACACGTTCGCCGGCGAGCCGCTGGTCTCGCGCGACCTCTGCCGCCACGCACTCGCCTTCGTCGCCTCGCCGCGGCTGGTGGGGGGCAACACGACGATGACGCTCGAGGACCTCGCGCGCCATCCGATCATGACCTTCTCGCGTCGCACCAAGCCCTACGAGGCGGTCTACGAGGCCTTCAATCGCCCCGATCTGCCGCGCGTGCGGCTCCACGCCTCGGCCTCGATCGCCACGCTGGTGCGCATGGCGGAACAGGGGCTCGGCATCGCCGCCATCCCGCCGGCGATCGTCCGCGACCATCTCGCCGACGGCCGGCTGGTGATGATCGACACGCGCGTGCGCTTCCCCGATCTCTCGTTCCGCGCCGCGTGGCTGCCGGGCGTCGACGTTCGTTCTCGGGAAGTCATCGCCGAACTCGCCGGCGAAGAGGCGGCGTCCAACCCCTTCGCGTGAGGGGTGGGCGGTGGTCCGGCCTCAGAGGCCAAAGATCGCCGGCCACCAGCCGACGCCGACGGCGAGGCTCCCCGCCAGACCCGGCACCAGCGGCAACCAACGCCACTTCGGCGCGATCCCCTGACGGGCGAGGATGCGTTCGCCGAGCCAGATGCTCCACAGCAGGCCGGCGACGAACAGGCCGCCGCGGATCGCGCCGATGCCGGTCTGGCCGACGAACGTGTGCTTCAGCGGGTCGAGCAGCTCCGCGCCGAGGCCGATGATCAGGCTCATGAGAGCCACCGGCGCGTACTGATAGCCGAGTTCGGTGAAGGTCTGGCCGAAGCTCACGTCGGAGCCGACGCGGCGTGCGAGCCAGGCGCCGACCGCTGTCAGCGCCGCGAGGATCAGGGTCAGCGCCGCCATCGTCGCCAGCATGAAGGCGACGATCATCACGAAGTCGAGCCACATGAAGGTCTCGCCGCGTTCGGGATGGACGCTCATCAGCCAGGACGGCCCGACGTCGAGGATCCAGCCGAAGGCCGCGCCGCCGTTGGTGACGACCCATTCGCCGAAGGCCTGCCGGGCGTCCTGGTACTGCGGCAGCACCAGCCACAGGAAGCCGCCGAGCGCGACGCCGGTGTCCATGAACAGGAACCACGCCTCGGCCGAGTTGGCGCGATGCTCGCGGATGTCCTCGATCTCGACGCCGGGGCGGCGCAGGTCGAGGCGCATGCTGCCCGGGGCCTTCGGGTTGACGCAGCGGAAGCACTCGATGCAGTGGCGGCTCTCGCACTTGCGCGGCAGGTCGATCATCGTCGGGCAGGCGCCGCGATCGGAATAGGCATCGCCGCCGACGAGCCGGAGCTTCGGCGTGAACTGCACCGCGCCGAGGCGCGAGTACAGGCCGAGGACGCGGCCGATCGGGCAGAGATGGCGGCACCACACCCGCTTGTTGCGGCCGTAGGCCCAGCCGAAGACGATCGCGAGCAGCATCGTGCCGCCGAAGAGCCCGGCGGCGGCCTCCGGATGGTCGCGCACGCCGAGCGTCTGGCCGTAGAGCGTCATGACGATGAAGGAGAGGGCGGGCGTGCCCTCCCACTTGATCCAGCCCGGAATGGCGCGCTGGATGCCGTGGCGGTTGGCGAGTTCGGACGCCGCCCCCATCGGGCAGAGCACGCCGCACCAGATGCGGCCGAACAGGATCACCGACAGGAAGACCAGCGGGAACCACACGCCCCACAGCAGATACTTCAGGAACAGCGTCGGATTGCCGAGGATGGTCGCCTCGGCCGGCGGCTCGGGCAGCAGCGGCGGCACGCCGACCACCACCAGGAAGACGCCGAACATCGCGATCTGGATCCAGACGAAGTGCCGCTTGGCACCGACCGCCCAGACCTCGAGCGCCCGGGTGAAGGCCGAACGATCCTCGGGGATGGCGATGCGCAGGCCGTCGACGCTCGCCTCGGCGCCGCCGAAGCCGCCGTTCGGCGAAAGGTCCGCCGCGAACGAACCGCCGCGCTCGATGCTGTTCATGTCGAAACCTCGCTGACGCGACCGGCGCCCCTCGGGCCTCCGTCGATCGTCCCTCGCTCGTCCCTCGACCTTTTCAATACCCGCTCTTGAAACTCACACGCAATAGCGTTTCGACGTATGCCAAGTCGAAGGTGGCGCGGGGAGAGGCGGGAAGAGGCGGGGAGAGGCGCGTTACGGGGGGCAGTACGGGGGAGGGGGCAGTACGGGGGAGGGGGACGCACGGGAGGGGCGGGGAAGGCACGCGGGACATTGTGCCGCCCTGCCGTGGCGGGGAGATCGGGCTGTGCCTTCGCCGGGCTCCGCGAGCGACTCGGGCGACGTTGATCGGCGTCCGTGCGCGATCCTTCGAGACGCGCCT
>DBMN01000136.1:8253-10431 GCA_002298965.1 Rhizobiales bacterium UBA697
TCGAAGCATCGCGCACCGCGTCGGGGCCGCCTCTCTTCGGAATCGCGCGGACGTCCCACGCCGACGGACCCGGCGTTCGTCTCGACGTCACCGTGGCTGGTCCATCACGCCCAAACGCCGTCGGCTCCCGCCTTTGCCCGCCCGCCGCACAGGCCCGCCCGTCGCCCTCACGCCGCCGGGGGCCATCGCCCCCACGTAGCCGCCGCCCCGCCACGCCCTGTTGGCACGCGCCTCGGCACGCTCGCCACTCCCTCTCAGCAAAAATGCTGACGGCGAAATTCGTCGATTGACGCGGGCGCTGCGATGCTTTTTGTTATTGCGAACGAATTGCATTAGCGAAACAGGAGACAGTCCCCATGTCGTTCAAGCTCCCGATCGTCGCCCTTGCCCTGCTGGCCGGCACGACCCTGACCGCCGCCGCCAAGGAGTATCCGATCGGCAAGCCGCAGACCCAGGCCGGCCTCGAGGTCGCCGCGGTCTATCTCCAGCCGATCGAGATGGAGCCGGCCGGCATGATGCGCGCCGCCGCCGACAGCGACGTCCATCTGGAAGCCGACATCAAGGCGACCAAGGACAACAAGAACGGCTTCGCCAAGGGCGACTGGGTTCCCTATCTCTCGATCGAGTTCGTGCTGACCAAGGACGGCAAGGAAGTGGCCAAGGGCCCGTTCATGCCGATGGTCGCCAACGACGGCCCGCACTACGGCGACAACGTCAAGCTCGCCGGCAACGGCAAGTACGAGCTGACGCTGAAGGTCGCCTCGCCGGCCGCCAACCCGCACGCCCACTTCGGCCGCCACGTCGACAAGGAGACCGGCGTCGGCCCGTGGTTCGCGCCCTTCGAGCTGAAGTACGACTTCGTCTACACCGGCACGGGGAAGAAGGGTGGCTACTGAGCGCTCGACCCTCTCCCGCCGCATCGCGACCCTGCGCCTTCTCGGCGCGGGGTTCGTGCTGNNCGATCCGGTGTTCCGCATCGTCTTCGAGGACGGCAAGATGACGCCCTCGCGCATCGAGGTCCCCGCCGACACCCGGTTCGAACTCGAACTGGTCAACGACGGCAAGACCCCGGCCGAGTTCGAGAGCCTTCCCCTGCGCAAGGAGAAGGTGATCGCCCCCGGCGTCACCACGTCGATGATCATCAAGGGGCTGGAGCCCGGCGAATATTCCTTCTTCGACGACTTCCACCCCGACGCGCCGCCGGCGGTGCTGATCGCCAAGTGAGCTGGAGAGGGATTACCCCGCCATGTACGGCAACGTCGTCTTCGTGGTGTGGCGGGAGAGCGTCGAGGCGCTCCTCGTCGTCGGCATCCTGAACGCCTGGCTCACCGCCAACGCCGCCGGCGCGCCGCGCGCGCGCCTCTTCCTGTGGGGCGGCGTCGCCGCCGGCCTCGTGGTCGCGGGCCTCTTCGGCTGGGCGCTGGTGGCGCTCGCCGACACGCTGTCCGACACCACTCAGGAAGCGTTCCGCACCGGCATGGTGCTCGTCGCCGCCGTGCTGATCGTGCAGATGATCCTGTGGATGCGCCGGCACGGGCGCTCGATGAAGCGCGACCTCGAGGGCGCCCTCGGCGAGGCCGTGGCGCGCGAGAACTGGTGGGGCGTCTTCACCCTCGCCGCCATCGCGCTCGCCCGTGAGGGCTCGGAGACCGTCGTCTTTCTCTACGGCGTCCTGACGGCCGGATCGGGCGACGTCCGCCTGACCGCGGCGGGGGCCGCCGTGCTCGGCCTGATCGGCGCGCTGGCGACCTACATGGCGCTCCAGATCGGTGCGCGGCGCCTCTCCTGGGGGGTGTTCTTCCGCGCGACCGAGGTGATGCTGCTGCTTCTCGCCTGCGCCCTGCTGATGACCGGCATCGACGGCCTGATCGAACTCGACCTGCTGCCCAAGCTCACCGGACGCCTGTGGGACACGTCGGCGATCCTGCCCGACGGCAACGCCTTCGGCGGCTTCCTCGCCAACCTGACCGGCTACCGCGCGCGGCCCAACCTGACGGAACTGCTGGCCTTCCTCGTCTATTGGGGCGGCGTGGCGATCCTCATGCGCCCGGCGCGGCCGGCGCCGGTCTCCGCCGCCTGACGGCTCTCGCGGACCCGCGCCCTCGGCCCGGGTCCGCGGTCGTCCCTCATACCATCGCCGACGGTACCACCCAGCGATCGAAGTCCTCGGCCGTGACC
>DBMN01000136.1:10495-10671 GCA_002298965.1 Rhizobiales bacterium UBA697
GCGGTGACCAGCATCAGCGAGCGTTCGACCAGATCGGCGATCCGCGTCCGGTCCGGCTCTATGCCGCGGGCGCAATGGGTGTCGAACGAGGCCATGGCGTCGGCCAGCAGGCGGATCGACGTCAGCATGTCGAAGCCGATCACCGGTTTGAAGACGTTGAGCTCGAAGGCCCCCGA
>DBMN01000253.1 GCA_002298965.1 Rhizobiales bacterium UBA697
CCGCCGCGACGTCGCCGCTCTCCGCGGCGGCGGCTTCCGCCAGCGTCCCCTCCCCGCCGGCCCGCACCGTCGCGTCGTCGCCGGTCACCCAGACGACGCCGGTGGCGCTGGTCGAATGGGCGACCGGCAGCACGAAGACCGCGAGGAAGGCGAGGCCCGCGAGCCCCGCCGACGACAGGATCGCCCGTCGCCGCCGTCCGGCGAGCCGCGGCGAGGACGCGAGGAAGAGTGCGGCCGACACCATCGGCTTGACGATCGCCGCGGCGACCAGCACCAGCGCCAGCACCACGCCGACGAAGAAGAACCGCCCGGCGACGAAGAAGGCGATGCCGGCCATCACCACCATGCGGTAGGCGAAGGAGGCGACGGCATAGCCGACGAACCAGCGCCGCTCGCCCGCCGTCGTCTCCTCGACGTCGAGATCGGGCACGCCGAAGAGCCGCCGCTCGATCGCCTGCAGCACCCAGGCATTGGCGCGCTGGGCGAGATTGGGGATCTCGATCAGGTCGGCGAGCACGTAGTAACCGTCGAAGCGCAGCAGCGGATTGCCGTTGAAGAGCAGCGTCGAGACCCCGCCGATCAGCGCCACGTCGAGGGCGACGGCCCGGACGAGGCCGGGTTCCGCCAGCCCCCAGACGACGACCGCGATCGCCGCCGCCGCCATCTCCACCATGATGCCCGCCGCCCCCACCATGGCGCGGCGGTGCTTCTCGCGGAAGGCGGCCGAGGCGGAGGCGTCGACGTAGGGCACCGGCATCAGCACCAGCACCATGACGCCGAGTTCGTGGACCTCGCCGCCCCACACCTTGGTGGCATAGGCATGCCCCATCTCGTGCAGGAGCTTGAGGAGCGGGAAGACCAGGATCATCAGCAGCGCGTTCTGCGCCGTGAAGGCGTGATCGAGCACCGCGCGGCTCATCGGCTCGAACTGCCGCGCCGCCACCAGCGCGCCGAAGGCGACGATCGCCAACCACAGGACGAGCCCGACGCGGCCGAAGAGCGGACGCACGAAGGGCAGCGTCCGCGTCAGGAACCGGTCGGGATCGACGAGGCGGACGCGTAGCGACAGCGGATTCTTGAAGCGCGACATCAGGTCGAGCCGGCGATGGCGCCGCGCCCGGCTCTCCAACTCCTCCATGTGCGGCGTCACCCCGCCGAGCACCAGATCGGCGGAATGCAGCATGGCGAGGAGGCGGATGAAGTCGTCCTGCGTCGGCTGGTCGACGCCGAGCATCTCGCCCGCCTCGCGCCAGATCTCGTCGCAGGTGCGACGCCCGTCCATCAGGCAGACGACGCGGTAGGCGACGGTCGACAGCCGATGGAACTTGCCGGTCTGCCCGTCCTGCACGACGTGCCAGACCCGGCCGCGATAGGTGTGCCGGTGGATCTCGACATGGGCCCGGAGACGCGGCCGGAGCAGCGCCACCCGGTGCCACGAGGCGGAATGGACCGAGCCCGCCATCTCACGCCCCCCAGCGCCAGAAGGTCAGCTTCAGCCAGTTGGTCAGCCCGTGGGTCCAGATCCACAGTACCCGGCGGCGATCGATGTCGATCTTGGCGGCGCCGCGCATACCGGGGCGCAGCTGCGGCGTCGGTCCAGTCGGTCGCGCCTCGACGCGGAAGAGGTTGCGCCCCTCCTGCGCCTTGGCGACCGGCGTCAGGCGCACCACCTCGACCGGGAAGCTCTCGGTCGGCAGCGCCGCCAGCACCAGCCGACCGGCCTGCCCCACGGCGACGTCGGCGATCTCGCTCTCGTCGACGTCGAGCATCACCCGGTGGCCGTCGGCGGGCGCCACCTCGAACAGCATCTGCCCGCGCTGCACGCTGGCGCCGATCGCCTGCGAATGGTCGCCCGAGACGACGACGCCGTCGAAGGGCGCCACCATGCGGGCGCGCGCCAGCTGCTCGTCGACCAGCCTGATCTGGGCGTCGGCCTGTTCGATCTGGTTGGCGAAGATGCGCAGCTCGGTGCGATTGTGCTCGCCCAGCGCCTTTTCGTATTCGAAGGAGCGCCGCTGGCGCTCGGTCGACCACTTGAGCCGTTCGAGCACCAGGTCGCGATCGTCGAGCGCGGCGAGGAGATCGCCCGCCTTGACGAGATCGCCCGCCCGCGCCGGCGCCTCGCGCAGGAAGCCGTTGAAGGCGACGACGATCGCCCTTTGCTCGCGCCCCTCCACCACCGCGTCGGCGGTGACGCGCCACGTGTCCTTCCACACCGTGAAGACCAGCGCGAAGACCACTGCGCCCAGCGCCACCACCTTGTAGAGCCCGTGACGCGGACCGAAGAGCCGGTCGACCTGGGTGCGGCCGGCCTCGAGCGCCTTCTCCCACAGCGGCCGGTCGTTCGCCCGCTTCTCCTCGAAGATCGGAGCCAAGGCCGAGGAGAGCACGTCGACCTGCGCCAGCTCGTCCGCCGCGAAGGGCTGGTCGAGCGCGCGCTCCAGCGTCAGCGCGCCGACGAAATGCTCGCGCACGAAGAGCGGCACCGTCAGAATGCGGCCCGACCCCTGCGCCGCCGCCAGGGCCTTGTGGGCGCGGCTCGCCCGCCGGTCGCCGCGCGGCGGCGGATGGACGATCGCCGACTGCTGGTCGATCGCCTCGTCCATCGCCTCGGCGATCAGCCGCACGAGGTTCATGTCCTGGCCGAAACTCGCCGAATGCGAGAGCGCCACGACCTCGCAGCGCTCCTTGCGGACGATGCCGACGCCGACCCGCTCGCAGCCGAGCCGATGGGCGAGATCGGTCGCCACCGCCCGCGCCGAGGGGCGGAGTCCTTCCGGCTCGAGCGCCGCGGCGATCGATTCCAGCACGCCGCGCTCGATCGATTCCCGCCCGCTGAGGGCGGCGAGCCGTTCGGCGACGAAACGTTCGCGAAGCCCGGCGACGCCCCATTGCAGCGCCCGCATCGCGGTCTGGACGCGATCGGACGACAGCGGCCCGACCTCGACCGCCGCCGAGCCGATCGCCGACCCCGCGACGATCACCGGAAAGGCGATGCGAAAGACGCCGACCTCGATCCGGTCCTCGGAGAGCACGCCGCGCAGTCGTTGCCGTGCCGCGGCGAGCGGCTCGGCGAGACTGTCCGCCTCCTCGCCCTTCGGCCACCACGCCGCGAGCCGGGCGCCGTCCTCGGCCTCGACCACGACGGCACCGGCGCGCACCGCCGGCAGCTGGGCGCATTGCAGCCGCAGCCAGGCGTCGATCGCGTCGACGACGTCGGAGGC
>DBMN01000088.1 GCA_002298965.1 Rhizobiales bacterium UBA697
CGAAGGGCCGAGTGGCACGGCCCGTCATGGCTTCGCCCTTCGAGGCCCGGCCGGAGGCCGGGCACCTCAGGGTGAAGCCGAACGGTAGGCAACGAATCCGAGTTTCATCGGACCGGCACGACCCGGTTCAGCGCCCGCGCCAGAGGATCTCGACGTCGCGACCTTCGGCGGCGGCTTCGGCCGCGGCGAGGGCGGCGACGCGGGCGTGAGCCGGAGACTTGTGGCAGGCGGGATCGGCGGCGGCGGCATCGCCGACCAGTGCCAGCGCCTGGCAACGACAACCGCCCCAGTCGACCTCCTTGCGATCACAGGAGGAACAGGGCTCGGGCATCCAGTCGGTGCCGCGATAGGCGACGAAGGCCGGGCTCTCGCTCCAGATCTCGGCGAGGGGGCGGTCCTTGACGTTCCAGAACTCGAGATGGCGGATCGTCTCGGCCGCGTGGCAGGGCAGAACCTTGCCCGACGGCGTGACGTTGAGCGAGCGCCGACCCCAGCCGCCGGAACAGGGCTTGGGGTGGCGGGCGTAGTAGTCGGGGATCACCATGTCGACGACCATCCGCCCCTCGAGCCGGGGACGGGCGGCCTCGACCACCGCGATCGCCTCGTCGACGGCGGCGCGCGACGGCATCAGCGCGGCGCGGTTGGCGAGCGCCCAGCCGTAATACTGGGTGTGGGCGACCTCCAGCCGCTTGGCGCCGAGATCGAGGGCGAGGTCGATCATGGCGCCGACCTCGGCGATGTTGCCGCGATGGATCACCGCGTTGACCGTGAGCGGCAGACCCGCCTCCGTCACCATCGCCGCGACGACGCGCTTCCTGAGATAGCCGCCGTCGTAGCCGCCGAGCCGGTCGTTGGTCTCGGCCCGCGCGCCTTGGAACGACAGCTGGACGTGATCGAGCCCGGCCGCGACCAGCGACGCGAACAGGGTCTCGGAGACGCCGATGCCGGAGGTGATGAGGTTGGAATAGAGGCCGATCTCGGCGCAGTGCCGCGTCAGCTCGACGATGTCGCGCCGCGCCGTCGGCTCGCCGCCGGAGAGGTGGACGTGCAGCGCCCCCATCGCCGTCGCCTCGGAGAGCACGCGCTTCCAGGTCTCGGTGTCGAGTTCGGCGCCGCGCTGCTCGAGCGTCAGCGGATTGGAACAGTGCGGGCAGGCGAGCGGGCAGCGGTGGGTCAGCTCGGCGAGGATGCCCATCGGCGCCGGGATCGCGGCGGTGGGGCGGAAGGGCGTGGCCACGGCGGTCATGTCTCGAGCACCCTCTTGGCGGCGAGATCGCCGAGCATGGCGGCGACGTCGGCCTCGACTTCCGGTGCCGGCGCGCCGTAGCGCTCGGCGAGCGTCGCGGCGATCGCCCGGACGTCGCGTTCCCCGTCGCAGAGTTCGACCACCGCGGCGGCGATCTCGTCGACGCGGAAGGCGCGTTCCGGGGCGAGCAGCATCCAGCCGCCGCGCACGTCGTCACGCCGCAGCTTGACGCCGCGCGGCAGGCGGGGACGGGCGACGAGGGCGAGCGGCGTGCTCATCTCAGCCCCCCGAGATCGTCGGGCGGAAGGCGCCGGGCGGGATCAGGCCGGGCGTGACATAGGCGTGATGCAGCGCGTCGAGCTGGGCCCACAGGACCTCGGTCTTGAAGGTCAGCGCGTCGAGCACCGCCTGTTGCTGCTCTGCCGTGCGGGCATGGCGCTTCACCCAGTCGAGGGCGAAGTCGGCATCCCGCGGCGCCTGATCGAGGCGGCGGCGGAAATAGGCGACGACCGTCTCGTCGATGAAGTCGTAGTTCGCCAGCATGCCGTCGATGCGGCGGCGATGGATCGACGGGGCGAAGAGTTCGGTGAGGCTGGAGGCGACCGCCTCGAGCAGCGTGTTGTCCTGGACGAAGCGGACATAGGCCTCGACCGCGAAACGGGTCGCCGGCAGCGCGCCCTTCGTCGAGATCACGTAGTCGCGCGGCAGGCCGAGACCGTCGGTCAGCACCAGCCAGCGCTCGATGCCGCCGGCGTCCTCGCCGAAGCCGTCGTGGTCGGTGATGCGGTGCAGCCATTCGCGGCGCAGTTCGCGATCGGTGCAGCGGCCCATCAGCGCCGCATCCTTGCGCGGGATCGCCGCCTGATAGCAATAGCGGTTGAGTGCCCAGGCCTGGACCTGACCCTTGTTCAAGTGCCCGCCGTGCAGCAGGTCGTGGAACGGGTGGAGATCATGATAGCGGGCGGCGCCGATGGCGCGCAGCGCGGCTTCGAGGCCCTCGGGGCTCAGCGGCTCGGCCAGGGGGGCGGCGAGCGGCGGCTGGGGGGTGATCATGGCGTTCATGGGACGACCTCCATGCCGTCGTGTCCGATCTCCCAACCCGCGGCCGCGACGCGTGCCGCCTCGGGCGATCCCTCGATCAGCGCGGGGTTGGAATTGTTGATGTGGACGAAGATCCTGCGCACGCCGACATGGTGCGCGAAGGCCTCCGTCGTCGAACCTTCTCCGGTCATCGGCATGTGGCCCATGCGACGGCCGGTCTTGTCGCCGAGCCCCTCGCGGATCATCTCCTCGTCGTCGAAGAGCGTCCCGTCGAAGAGCACGGCATGGGCACGCGCGATCCGCGCCTCGAGCGCCGGCGTCATGCGGGCGCAGCCGGGCACGTAGAGCAGGCGCCGGCCGCCGCCCTCGATCGCCACGCCGACCGTCCCTTCCGTCTCCGCGTCGGTGACGACCTCTGCCTCCTCGAGCCAGAGCGGCACCTTGCCGGGGACCATGAAGAGTTCGACCGTCAGCCCCTCGAGCGGTTCGAAGGCCTCGCCGAGCGGCACGACGCGTCGCTCCACGACGTCGTGGGCGACGACGTCGAAGATCCGGTTGGCGGCGAGCGTGTCGAGCGTCCGCTTCGTGCCGAACAGCGTCAGGGGTTGCCGCTCGCGCAGGGTGAGCAGGCCGGTGACGTGGTCGACGTCGGTGTTGGTCGGCAGGACGGCGGCGATCGGCGAATGTCGGTCGTCACCGCGGGGACGAAGCGCGGGCGTGTCG
The DNA here is from genome assembly GCA_002298965.1 of Rhizobiales bacterium UBA697. Classification (GTDB taxonomy): domain Bacteria; phylum Pseudomonadota; class Alphaproteobacteria; order Rhizobiales; family Ancalomicrobiaceae; genus Pinisolibacter. Next base: position 3,011 of record DBMN01000088.1, read on the forward strand.
GTGATCTGCCGGCGCAGATCGGGCGAGGCGTTGAGCAACAGCCAGCGCTCGCCGTCGACCGAGACGGCAAGAGAGGACTGCGTGCGATGGCGAACCCGCGGGTCGCCGGCCCAGGCCAGGCGACAGACGCGGCAGCGGCAGTTCCATTGCGGCACGCCGCCGCCGGCGCCCGATCCCAACACGATCGCGCGAAGAGCAGGCCCGGTCATGGGCGCCTCGCGCAATGGTCTGTGGTCGATCAGTATTCCGGCGGGAAATAGCCGTTGATCTCGAGGCCGACGCAGATTTCTTCGACGCGGGGCTTGGTCCAACGCATGTGAGTATCCTCCCGTTTGTGTCGCTCGCCACGGTATTGTTTTGCCGGTCACAGCGAGGGCGACCGGTCGGCGAGCATGAGAGAAAGGGTGACTTCGCGCCGTCTCGTCGTCAACGCTTCCCGCAGGCTTCCGACCGAAAGGAGGAGGCGCGGCCCATTTCGCGATCTCTGCCAAAGGCTTCGGCCCGAATGCGCGATCCGGCGCCGGGGCCGGCCACGACGGCGGCGTTGACCGGCCGGCGGCGATGCGTGCAGCCTTCGAAAAAACAACGAGCCGGGAGGGGCCGATGCCGAGGGAGGGGACGGGCGACGTCCGCGCCGACGAGGCGCTGGTGGTCGCCCATGTCGCGCATGCCTACGGCGCACGCAAGGCGCTCGACGACGTGTCGCTCACCGTCTCCCGCGGCCGCTTCGTCGCGCTGCTCGGGCCGAACGGCGCCGGCAAGTCGACGCTCGTCTCGCTGGTCTCCGGTCTCTTCCACGCCCGCGTCGGATCGGTGACGATCGCCGGCCACGACATCCGCCGCCGCTCGACGTCGGCGCTCGCCCGGCTCGGCATCGTCTTCCAGAGCCGCACCCTCGATCTCGATCTGTCGGTCGCCGGCAATCTCGCCCACCACGCGGCGCTGCACGGCATGGCGCGGGGCGAGGGCCGCGCGCGGGCCGAGGCGCTGCTCGCCCGTTTCGGCCTCGCCGACCGCGCCCGCGATCCGGTCCGGGCGCTGTCGGGCGGTCAACAGCGACGGGTCGAGATCGCCCGCGCGCTGCTGCATGCGCCCGACCTGCTGGTGCTCGACGAGCCGACCGTCGGGCTCGATCCGACCTCGCGCGCCGATCTCATCGCGCTCGTCCGCCGTCTCGTCGCCGAAGACGGGATCGGCGTCCTGTGGGCGACGCATCTCTTCGACGAGGTGCGGGCGGAGGATGAGGTCGTCGTGCTCCATCGCGGCATCGTCCGCTTCTCGGGGCCGGCCGCGACGCTCGCAGCGCGCGACGGATCGCTCGCCGCCGGCTTCGCCCGATTGACCGAAGCGACGACGGAGACGGCGGCATGAGCGAGCGCCCCCTCCGCGACGAGGATCCGGCCGATCGGCCGATCGCCTGGATGCGCTGCTTCCTCGGCATCGTGCGGCGCGATCTCGCCCGTTTCGTGCTGCAACGCGGGCGCTTCTTCTCGGCGCTGGTGCGGCCGCTCGTCTGGCTCTTCGTCTTCGCCGCCGGCTTCCGCTCGGTGCTCGGCGTGTCGATCATCCCGCCCTACAAGACCTATGTGCCCTACGAGGTCTATGTGACGCCGGGGCTCTGCGCGATGATCCTGCTCTTCGGCGGCATGCAGGCGTCGCTGTCGATGGTCTACGACCGCGAGATGGGCTCGATGCGGGCGCTGCTCGTCAGCCCCTTCCCGCGCTGGTTCCTGCTGTTTTCGAAACTCGTCGGGGGCGTCGTCGTCTGCGTCGTGCAGGTCTACGTCTTCCTTGGCGTTGCCTGGGTCTGGGAGGTCCGGGCGCCGCTCTCGGGCTACGTCACGGTCTTTCCGGCGCTGGTGCTCGGCGGAGCGATGCTGGGAGCGATCGGGCTCGTGCTCTCCTCGGCCATCCGTCAGCTCGAGAACTTCGCCAGCGTGATGAACTTCGTGATCTTTCCGATGTTCTTCACCTCGTCCGCGCTCTACCCGCTGTGGAAGGTCGAGGAATCGAGCCCGCTCCTCCATGCGATCTGCCTCGCCAATCCCTTCACCCATGCGGTGGAGCTGATCCGCTTCGCCCTCCACGGCCGTTTCGAGCCGCTGGCCTTCGCGGTCGTGGCCGGCGTGACGATCGTCGCCTGCGTCATCGCCGTCGCCGCCTACGACCCGATGCGGCGGAAGGCCTGATGAACCGGACTTCGGTTCATCTTGCACCAAAGCAGAAGCCGCCGGGATCGCGGCTTCCGACCTAGGTCGAAAGCGCGGGGGCACCACCCCGCGTATGCTCGATCTCAACGAACGGACATCGTCGAGAAACGACGAGCCATCGAAAACGGGAGGAAGCACATGGATTTCCGTCATTCGACCGCAGCAGCGACGCTCGCGCTCGGTCTTCTCGCCGTCCCGCTCGCGGGTGCCCGCGCCGACGACGGCCTGCCGGGCGCCGGCAAGCATCTCTTCGAGACCCATTGCCGGATCTGCCACGCCGACGACCTCGCCAAGAAGTCCTACGGCCCGCCGCTGGTCGGCGTGATCGGCCGCAAGGCCGGCAGCTATCCGGGCTTCGCCTATTCCGACGCGATGAAGGGCGCCGGCTTCACCTGGACCGACACGGCGGTGAAGGCCTGGATGGCCGACAACACCCACATGCTGCCGGGCACCAAGATGCGCCACGTCGGCGTCACCGATCCGGGCGAGCAGGAGCTGATCGTCGGCTATCTGCGCTCGATCTCGAAGTAATCGTCTCACCGCGCGAGACCGCGCCGCCTCGGCCGACCCTCCCCAGGGGGTCGGCCGTCTTTCTTTCGCGCCCTCGTTTACGGACGGGGCGAGGGATGCGGGCAGAGGTTCTCGGGCTCGTCGATACCGAGCGTGTCGAGTTCGGTGACGCGGTGGGCATAGCCCTCGATCGGCGCGAAGCCGGCGACGCCCTCCCCGTGCGCCAAGGCGATCGGCTGGCGCATCTGACGGTTCCACGGGCGGAAGGTCGCCTTGGCGCCCTTGAAGCCGCCGAGCCCGTAGTCGGGCGAAACCAGGGCCGCCGCCACCTTCGCCGGATCGCCCGACCCCGCCCGCGTCACCCCCTCGGCGAGCGCCCGCACGGCGATCCACGAGGCGTAGTCGTAGGCATCCATCGGGCGGTGCTCGACCTTGACGAACCGGTCCTGCAGCTGCGCCGCGCCCCAGCCGCGCAGGCGGTCGTTCCAACCGGTCGGGATCAGCCCGTGACTGCCGACCACGGGGCGCGGCAGCCAGGTGGCATAGGGAAAGGCGCGGCCGAAGTCGCCACCCTCGTCGGCGATCACCACCGCGTCGTAGTCCGGCCCTTGGGTGAAGACCGGCACCTCCTGGGCGATCGTCCGCCCGTCGGTCGGGTCGGCCCAGATCTTGTCGGCGACGATGCGCAGGCCGAACTTGGCGGCGGACGCCCGATAGGCTTCGGCGGCGAGGCGGTCCTCGGGAAGCGGGCCGACGACCAGCATCAGCTTCGACCAGCGGCGCTTGCCGAGATACTGCATCACGGCGTCGGCGAGCATGTCGCGCGAGGGCAGCGTGTGGAAGAGCGAGGCGCGGCAGTCGGCGCGGCGCAGCCGGTCGTCGGGGCTGCCGGCATCGAAGACGATCGCCCCGCGCGCCGCGGCGAGATCGGCGGCGAGCAACGTGTCCTCGGCGCCGGCCCGCACCACCAGGAAGCGGATGCCGCGATCGAGCACGGTGCGGACGGCGGCGGCGAAGTCGCCGTCGGGTTCGACCACGACCTCGTCGAGCTGGTAGCTCTGGTCGCGGAAGCGGCCGGCGGCGTTGATCTCGGCGACCGCCAGACGCGACCCGGCGAGACCGCCGGGCGCCGACAGCGGCGGCGTCTCGGCCTCGAAG
>DBMN01000306.1:0-426 GCA_002298965.1 Rhizobiales bacterium UBA697
TGGCGCTCCACGGCGCCGGCGACACGCGGGCGGCGCTCGCCGTGCTCGAGGCGGCCATCCGGCTCGAGCCGAAATGGGCCGGCGCGCGCAAGCTGCGCGGCACCATCCAGCTGAAGCGCGGCGACCACGGGGCCGCGCGGGTGGACTTCACCCGGGCGCTGGCGCTCGAGGAGCGCGACTTCGCCGTGCTCGACATGCTGGGTCTGATCGAGATGAAGGACGGCCGGGCGCGCGAGGCGTTGGTGCTGCTGCGCCGCGCCCATGCGCTCGATCCGCGCGACGAGGAACGGGCCGGGGTGATCGAGCGGCTGACCGTCGAGGTCGACGGGCAGGAGCTCTGACGTGACGCAGCGCGGAGCCGCCCCATGATCACGCGCTGGTTCTGGCTCGCCTTCGGCTGCCTCGCGCTCGCCCTGGCGGTCGCCG
>DBMN01000306.1:566-5943 GCA_002298965.1 Rhizobiales bacterium UBA697
TCGGGGGCTGGCTCGTCGGCCTCTCGCTGGTGATCCTCGGGATCCAGTTGGCCGTATTCGTGGTGGTCGCGACGTTTCTCGTCGGTCGACCGGAGCCGCGGGCGGTACGTCCGGAGGGACGAAGCGAATGATGGTGACGGCAGTGGCGGCGGGCGTCGCGGCGCTGGCGCTCGGACGGGTGGCGACGGCGGGTCTCGACCGGCGGGTCGAACGGCGGGCGGCGCCGGTCGGGCGATTCGTGACGGTCGGCGAGCGGTCGATCCATGTCGTCGACCGGCCGGGGACGCGCGACCTCGTGCCGATCGTCTTCCTGCACGGCGCCAGCGGCAACCTGCGCGACCCGCTGATCGCCTTCGGCGACGCCTTTCCCGAACATCGCCGCATCTTCCTCGATCGGCCCGGTCACGGCTGGTCGGATCGGGCGGGGGCGGCGGATGCGACGCCGACGGCACAGGCGGCGATCGTCGCCGGCGTGCTCGATGCGCTCGGCATCGACCGGGCGGTGGTCGTCGGCCATTCCTGGGGCGCGGCGGTGGCGACGGCCTTCGCGGTCGACCATGCGGAGCGCACCGCGGGTCTCGTGTGTCTGGCGCCTGCGACCCATCCCTGGCCGGGCGGCGTCGACGTCTGGCACGGACTGGTGACCCGGCCGGTGATCGGCCCGGCGATCGCCACCTACGTCATCCCGCTCGCCGGGCGGGCGCTGTTCGACCGCATGCTGACGTCGGTCTTCGCGCCGTGCCCGGTGCCGTCCGACCTGCGCGAGGCGGCCGGGTTCGACATGGTGCTGCGGCCGGCGGAGTTCGTCGCCAACTCGCAGGACATGATCGCGCTGAAGCCGGATCTCGAACGCCGCGCGCACCGTTACGGCGAGATCGCCGCGCCGACGCTGATCGTCCAGGGCGACGGCGACACGGTGGTGTGGCCGTCGATCCATGCCGAGGCGCTGGAGCGGCAGATCGTGGGCGCGCGGCTGGTCACGCTCGGCGGCGTCGGCCACATGCCGCACCACGGCGCGCGGGCCGAGACGATCGCGGCGATCGAGGATCTGCTGGCACGCGTCGAGGGGTGAGTTCCAAGGCTGGCGCCCTGGTTCTGCGCCTCCGTTCGGCTTCATCCTGAGGTGCTCGCGAAGTGAGCATCGAAGGACGAAGCCACGACGGGCCTTGCCTCTCGGCCCTTCGCACTTCGAGGCCCGGCTGCGCCGGGCACCTCAGTATGAAGGACCTCTGCACAGAGCCGAAAGGATCGAACTCGGTGCGGTCGATGTGAGACGCGGCGCGCTCAGAGCGCGCCGGAACCATCCGCGCCGACGAAGGCGATGCGCAGCATGTTGGTCGAGCCGGGGGTGCCGAAGGGTACGCCGCCGACCACGATCACGCGCTGGCCCGGGCGCGCCCAGCCCTCGGCATGGGCGATGCGGCAGGCGCGGTCGACCATGTCGTCGACGTCGCGGGCGTCCTGGGCGACGACGCAGTGGACGCCCCACACCAGCGCCAGACGCCGCGCCATCGCGGGCGAGGCGGTCAGCGCGACGATCGGGGTGAAGGGCCGTTCGCGGGCGGCGCGCAGGCCGGTCGAGCCGGACTGGGTCAGGCAGACGATGGCGGAGACCGACAGGGTCTCGCCGATCTGACGGGCGGCGGCGGTGATGGCGTCGGCGCCGGTCGCCTCGGTCTCGGGGCGCTGGGCGGCGACGATGCCCTTCCAGGTCGGATCGGCCTCGGTCGCCTCGGCGATGGCGTTCATCATCGCCACGGTCTCGACCGGATACTTGCCGGCGGCGCTCTCGGCCGAGAGCATGATGGCGTCGGAGCTCTCGTAGACGGCGATGGCGACGTCGGAGACCTCGGCGCGGGTCGGCACCGGCGAGGAGATCATGCTCTCCAGCATCTGGGTGGCGACGACCACCGGCTTGCCGGCCTTGCGGCAGGCGCGGGAAATCTGCTTCTGCAGGCTCGGCACGCGCTCGAGCGGCATCTCGACGCCGAGGTCGCCGCGCGCCACCATGATGGCGTCGGAGAGTTCGATGATCTCGGCGAGGCGATCGATCGCCTGCGGCTTCTCGATCTTGGCCATGATGCCGGCGCGGCCGCGGGCGATGCGGCGGACCTCGGCGAGGTCTTCCGGGCGCTGGACGAAGGAGAGGGCGACCCAGTCGACGTTCTCGGCCAAGGCCGCGTCGAGGTCGTCGCGGTCCTTCGGCGTCAGCGCGCCGATCGGCAGGTCGGTGTCGGGCAGCGACACGCCCTTGCGGTCGGAGACGCGGCCGGCGACCACCACCTCGCAGACGAGCGTGTGGCCGCGCTTCTCGACGCAGCGCAGCTTGACCTTGCCGTCGTCGATCAGCAGGTGATGACCGGGCTCGACCGCCTCGAGGATCTCGGGATGGGGCAGGTGGACGCGAGTGGCGTCGCCCGGCGTGGGATCGGCATCGAGCATGAAGAGCGCGCCGGGGGCGAGCTCGACCGGACCGGCGGAGAAGGCGCCGAGCCTGAGCTTCGGGCCCTGGAGGTCGGCGAGGATGCCGATCGGCCGGCCGACACGCGCCTCGATGCCGCGAATGGTCGCGACCAGCTCGGCGAGCTTGGCGTGATTCGTGTGGCTCATGTTGATGCGGAACACATCCGCACCGGCCAGGAACAGCTTCTCGATGGTCGCAGCATCGGAGGAGGCCGGCCCGAGGGTGGCCAGAATCTTCACTCGCCGGTCGCGCTTCATGGGGTCCCCCTGATCGTCTTTTCGACGTTCATAGACCCTGACGCTGCGTCTGCACAGGCGCAAAATCAGCGTGAGACGCAAATTCTTTCAGGATGAGGGATCATTGCATCCCGGACGAGGAGCGCCCCGGTTCGGTGAGCTGGACCGTCCAGGTCCGCTGTTCGCCGGTGTCGATCTCGAAGAAGCCGGTGCGCTCGAAGCCACGCTTCAGGCAGTCGTCGATGCCCTTGATCGTGAACGTTCTTTCCTGCGTGCACATGAAGGAGCGGCCGCTCCACTCGCCGCCGTGGTCGTAGTCGACGGCGTAGAGGTAGTAGAAGCGGGAGACCAGCGGACCGGCGAGCAGCGTCTCGCAGGAATTGGCGGCGACGTTCCACCACCCTTCGGTCTTCCAGGACTCTTCGTCCTTGTAGCCGACGGCGACGCCGATGCGGCTGGTCGTCTTGTTGCAGATGCGCAGGTCGGCGTGGGCGGGGGCGGCGTAGACGATCGCCGGCAGGCCGAAGGCGAGCGCGGCCAAGACGGCACGACGAAGGCCGCGGGCAAAAGCCGTCGGGGCTCGGCGTGTCTCGGCTCTGAGGGCGTCCTGGCGCTTCTGCATGTCGCAACGTGGATCGTCGATGTCGGCGCGAGTGTCAATGGCCGAAGGGCGAGATGTCAACCGTGGCAAGGTGTTCCGGGCGCGTCGCGGGCTTTTCGGGGCTCCGCGGGCGCTTCGGACTCGGTATCCCGGCACCGTGGGCGTCGGGATCAGGGTGCGGCCGGTCCTTCTTCGGCATGGGCGCCGCGCGGGCGGGCGACCCAGATGCCGGCGAGGATCGCCAGACCGCCGACGATCTGCCAGAAGCCCAGCGTCTCGCCGAAGAAGATCCAGCCGAACAGCGCGCCGGCCAGAGCCTCCAGGAAGATCACCAAGGACGAAAAGGCGGCAGAGAGATGGCCGAGCGCCCAGGCGAGCAGGCCCTGGCCGCCGACGTGGCTGATCGTGGCCATGGCGACGAGCGCCACGGCGCCGCCGAGCGTCGCCGGCACCCACGAATTCTCGGCGACGCCTGCGATCACCGCGAGGCCGACGGCGGTGATCACCGTCGAGCGCGCCAGCACCACGGCCGCCGGCGCGGTGCGGCGGGCGACGCGGACGGCGAGGAAGTAGAGGCCGAAGCCGAGCGAGGTGCCGATGCCGTAGAGATCGCCGAGGAGGCGTTCGGGGGCGAGTTGCCAGCTCGAGCCGACCAGCGCCACGGCGCCGGAGACGCAGAGCGCGAGGCCGGCCACCATGGGCCGCGTCACCCGTTCGCCGATGACCAGCGAGAACAGCATCACCCAGACCGGCGCCATGCAGGCGAGCAGCGTGGCGTTGGCGATGGTGGTGTTGAAGATGGCGAGGTGCCAGAAGAAGAGGTCGAGCACGAAGAACAGGCCGGCGAGCACGTCGGCCCGGCTCCAGCGCTTCGGCACCGCGACCGTCGCGCGCCTCACCTCGATCGCCGCCAGCACCCACAGCAGCGGCAGGGCGAGGAAGACGCGGTAGAAGGCCGAGGTGAAGGGGCCGACGCCGGCGTAGCGCACGAAGACCGGCGAGACGCCCATGGCGAAGGCCGCGACCACCAGCGCCAGGAGGGCGACGGCGACGAACGAGCGCGGCTCGGGCGAACGGCTGGCGGGCATCGGGCCTCTTTCGAATGGACGGCTCGAGAGCGCCGACGCGTTCTTCGCGGCGGACGGTTCTGTCGGAAGCGAACATGAACTAACCTCTCCTATTCGATCGTTCGAGGAAGGTCCACGCCGCGCATGCATGCCGCCCCTCCGTTTTCCCTCGCCGTGCCGCTCCGCGACGAGGACGCCTACGAGATCGTGCCGGGCGATGCCGGTGCGGGCCTCGTCATCGTCGCCGATCATGCCTCCAACCGGGTGCCGGACGATCTCGCCGGTCTCGGTCTCGCCGAGGTGCAGTTCCATCGCCACATCGCCTTCGACATCGGCGTCGAGCCGTTGGTGCGGGTGCTGGCGGAACGGCTCGGCGCCCCGGCGGTGATCTCGCGCTTCTCGCGGCTGGTGATCGATCCCAACCGCGGCGACGACGATCCGACCCTGGTGATGCGGCTCTCCGACGGGGCGGTGGTGCCGGGCAACGCGACGCTCGACGCGGCGGGACGCGAAGCGCGGATCGAACGGTTCTGGCGGCCCTACGACCGGGCGATCGGGGCGACGATCGACGCCGCCTTCTCCGGCGGGCGGGCGCCGGTGATCTTCTCGCTGCATTCCTTCACGCCGGTGTGGCGCGGGAGGCCGCGACCCTGGCACTGCGGCGTGCTGTGGGACGCCGATCCGCGGCTGCCGACGTTCCTGCTCGATCGGCTGGCGGCCGATCCGGCGCTGGTGGTCGGCGACAACGAGCCCTACGACGGTGCGCTCGAGGGCGACACGATGTATCGCCACGGCACCCGGCGCGGCCTGGCGCACGCCATCCTCGAGATCCGTCAGGACCTGATCGCCGAGGAGGCGGGGCGGGCGGCCTGGGCGGATCGGCTGGTGCCGATCCTCGAGGAGGCGCGGCGACGCGCCGACTTCGCCGAGCCGCGGCTGCACGGCTCGCGCACCGGCCCGGTCCGCGACGCCGAGCGCGGGGCGTGAACGAAAGGGCCGGGGAAGGCGC
>DBMN01000200.1:0-620 GCA_002298965.1 Rhizobiales bacterium UBA697
CGTCTCGAAGCATCGCGCACGTCGGAGCCAGCCGAGAATCCGGCCGCCCTCAGTCGCCCTTGGCGCGCGCCACGATCGAGCTGGTCGAGCGCCCCTCGAGGAAGGGCAGGACCTCGACCCGCCCACCGGCCGCCAGCACGTCCTCGGCGCCGACGATCGTCTCGATCGTGNNTCGCCGCCCTTGACCAGCACGTCCGGACCGATCGCCCGAATGATGTCGAGCGGCGTGTCGGAATGGCGGCCCTCGGCGTCGACCGAACCGTCGAAGGGCACGACCCAGTCGACCGCCTCGAGCGCCGCCAGCACCGCGGCGCGGTCGGCCCAACCGTTGATCGGCCGGCTCTCGCCCTTGAGCCGCGTCACCGAGGCATCCGAATTCAGCGCCACCACCAGCCGACGTCCGAGCGCCTTGGCGCGGGCGAGATAGTCGACGTGGCCGGCGTGGAGAATGTCGAAACAGCCGTTGGTCATGACGATGCGTTCGCCGCGCGCCTTGGCCTCGGCGATCCGGCGCAGCGTGATCTCGACGTCGTCGGCGGCGCCGATCGGCGCGGAGGCCTCCGCCAACTCGTGCAGCGTCACCGCCGCCGTGCCCATGCGGCCGACGACGATGCCGGCGG
>DBMN01000200.1:646-912 GCA_002298965.1 Rhizobiales bacterium UBA697
ACCGTGTCGCCGGCGCCGGTGACGTCGTAGACCTCCCGCGCCACGGTGGGCATGTCGAGACGGAAGCCACCTTCGGAGAAGAGCGTCATGCCGCGCTCGCCGCGGGTGACGAGGAGATGGGCGAGCCCGAGCTGTTCGCGAAGCGCGAAGCCACGGGCGCCGAAATCGGCCTCGTCGGCGGCACGGCCCGCGACGGTGGCGAATTCCGAGGCGTTGGGCGTGATCGCGGTCGCCCCGGCATAGCGGGCGAAGTCGGAGCCCTTCGG
>DBMN01000200.1:992-3455 GCA_002298965.1 Rhizobiales bacterium UBA697
TGATCTTCGTCGGCGAAGGAATCCTCGAAGTCGAGCCGCAGCAGCTGGTGGCGCTGCGACAGCACCCGCAGTTTGACGATGGTGCGGGCGTTCTCGGCCGTGACGAAACGGGTGGCGACGCCGGCCTCCTCGAGGCGGTCGCGCAGGGCGGTCGCGTCGGCGTCCCTGCCGACATGGGCGACGAAGGTGACGGCCACGCCGAGCGAGGCGAGGTTCAGCGCGACGTTGGCGGCACCGCCCGGCCGATCGAAGACACGGCCGACCTTGACGATCGGCACCGGCGCCTCCGGCGAGATCCGCCCGACCGGCCCTTCCATGTAGCGATCGAGCATGGCGTCGCCGACGAGGAGGACGCGCTTTGCGGCGAGATTGCTGAGGAGGCGATGCATCGGCGGTGTCCCGGCTTTTGTGGCCCCGTGTCTAGCCCACATTCGGGGGTGCGGTCCACAGGCCCGATGTCGCCGGGAAAACGCCGAAGCCGTTGAACCGATCGCCGCCGCGGCGCGACCGATGGGCATGCGGGCGGCGAGAAGCGCCGCCGGCGCCGGGTCTCGCGCTTCGGAGGGTTCCCATGAATCCCGTGATCAATCCCGTGATCGTTCGCTTCCTGCTCGTCACCGCCGCCTTCTTCGGCCTCGCGGCGCTCGCCATCGACGCGGCCTCGGCCGAGGACGTCGCGCCGACCAAGGTCGTCTCGTGCTCTTCGGCGTCGGTGGGGCACTGACACGCCCGCCGACGATTTCATCCGTAGTTCTGCCTAGGACCATCTTCCCGAGGACGTCGCCGACGGGTAACNNACGCAGGCAATCCTGCCGGCGGCCATTCTCGATGTCGGGCTCCTCGCGCATTTCGAACCGGACCTGGCGGCTGGAGCTCGTGCTCCTGCTGGCCTTTGCCGTGTTCCTGCGCGTCCTCGGGCCGTCGATCGCGCTGCCCGAACGGGCGGGCTTCTCCGCCCTCTGCACCGGCACGGACATCGTCTATCTGCCGAGCACTCCCGACGGTGCCACCCATCCCGGCGGCGGCGGCGGCGACGACCGCGCCCCGCAGCACCTGTCGTGCATCTGGCTCGGCCATCATCTCGCGATCGTGCCCGCCGTCGTCGCGGCGGCGATCGCGACCGGCCGGGCTCTGCCGCCCGAACCCGCGCCGCAGCGCGCCATCCGCCTCTCCGGCGGCGGCGGCTCCTACCGGTCCCGCGCCCCGCCCGCACCGATCCCGTGACCGCAGCGCCCGACGCCCGCGTCGGGTCTCGTCTTCTCGGATCGGAAAGGGACAGCCATGTCTCGAACTCTGCAGGGCGGAGCGCTGGGCTCNNTGGCGTTGGCACTTCTTCGCCGGCCTCGTCATCATTCCCTTCGTCGTCCTGATCTGCGTCACCGGCGGGATCTATCTCTTCAAGGACGAGATCAACGACAGGATCCACGGCGGCCTGCGCCACGTCGTACCCCAGTCCACGGCCCAGATGGCGCCGTCCGAACTGGTGGCGANNGCCCATCCCGGAACGCTGCGCGGCTACGAGCCGCCGCCGGCCCCCGATCGTTCCGCCAAGGTCAGGATCGCCGGCCCCGACGGCGTCAAGGACACGGTCTTCGTCGACCCCTACACGGGCCGTGTCCTCGGCACGCTGTGGGACGCCGGCTTCGCGGAATCGCCCGCGATGTACGTCGTCCGCAAGCTGCACAGCCTGCAATATGCCGGTTGGTTCGCCGAACGCATCATCGAGGGCGTCGCCGGCTGGATGGTGCTGATGACCGCTTCGGGCCTCTATCTCTGGTGGCCGCGTGGGCAGAAGGGCGGCGTCGTCAGCGTGCGCGAGACGCCCGCCAAACGCGTCTTCTGGCGCGATCTCCACGCCGTGACCGGCCTCTTCGTCGGCGCCGTCATCGTCTTCCTCGCGGTGACGGGCCTGCCCTGGTCGGGCTACTGGGGCAAGAAGTTCTACGCCTATTCCTATGCCCTCGGCCTCGGCATGCCGGACGGCTACTGGGACAAGTACCCGGTCTCGAGCGTGCCGCTGAAGGACGTCGCCGACCACGCGCCCTGGATCATCGAGAACCAGCCGGTTCCGCTCTCCGGCGCCAAGTCGGGCGTGCCGGCGAAGCTCGACGACGTCGTCGCCACGGTCGACGCGATCGGCATGGCGCCGGGCTGGGCGATCAACATCCCGACCACGCCCGACGGCGTCTTCACCGCCTCGGTCTATCCCGACGACATCCGAAAGGAACGCGTCGTCCATCTCGACCAGTACACCGGCGAGATCCTGTTCGACATGGGGCTCNNNGCCTTCGGCCTCGCCAACCAGCTGGTGCTGCTCGCATCTCTGGTGGCGATCGTCGGCCTGACGGTCTCCGGCGTCGTCATGTGGTGGAAGCGCCGCCCCTCGGGAACCTTCGCCGCACCGCGCCTGCCGGCGGGCGAACGGATCCCCGCGTGGCTGATGGCACTGGCCGTGGCGACGGG
>DBMN01000200.1:3495-3687 GCA_002298965.1 Rhizobiales bacterium UBA697
GCGTGAGAGCGTGCGCCATCCCTCCGGTGAGGAGGGGTGGCGCTCCCCGCCCGCGTCGCTCCCGTTCGCGACGAAGGGGAGGCGAGGGGAAGACGGGTTCGAGCGCGTCGAGCGACCACGGACCGCCGGCTGTGAAGCGACTTGCGCGACGGCTTGACCGCCGCGCCGACCTCCCCTTATGGTCCGCCCGCG
>DBMN01000200.1:3696-4311 GCA_002298965.1 Rhizobiales bacterium UBA697
TCGATCCCCGCCCGGCTCACCAAAACGTCCGACACGATCGAAAATCGCAACGTCGTCCCCGACGCCGAAAAGAGATCGCGAGCCGGCGAGAGCCGTGTGAGATTGATCTCACGTGTCTCGCGTCGGACATCGCGTTCCGTCGTGTGCCGAAGGGGAAGCCATGCTGGACAGAGTCGGTCCCGTCGTCGGGGTCATCCTTCTCGTCGCCTATTCGGTTGCCTCGGTCGTCGCGTTCGCCGATGGTGCCGAAGCCTGGTTTGATTGGCCTCTGGTCGGATGGCGCGTGTTGGTCGTCGCCGGCGCCTTTGTCGTGCTCGCCTTGCTGCGCCTGACCGTCCTGACGCTGCCGCTGATCTTCTACGGTGCCTGGAAGGTGTGGGGCCTCGTGTGGTGGCAGGCGCTGCTCTTCGCGGTCCCTGCCGTCAGTCTGGGCCTGATCATGATTCTCGGCGGTGGCATCGCAGTGGTCTGGGCGAGTTGGTCGCGGTGGCATCGCCCGAACCGATGATCCTCGACGCCTTCGAATGCGGCGCCGCCGAGCCTGGGTCCCGCCGGAAGAGAGCCGTCTCCGCCGTCGACATTCGTCAATGTCCCGCTGCCGCAAGCGTGATTTCG
>DBMN01000198.1 GCA_002298965.1 Rhizobiales bacterium UBA697
GGCCGGACGCGGCACGGGGCTGCGTCCGGCCCGCTGCACACGGGACGACCCCTCGTCGGGGAGAGGGACAGGGGCAGGGCCGGCCCGGGCGATTTCGTGTCAGGCGACGCGGTCGCGCTCGGCGAAGTGGCCGCGCATCTCGCCCATGAGCCAGTCGACCCAGCGGTCGAGCCCGGACTCGCTCTTGGCGGAGATCTCGAGGATGTCGCCTCGACCGCGGACCCCTTCGATGGCGCGACGGGCACGCGCCACGTCGAAGTCGTCGAAGTGCGGCAGCAGATCGGTCTTGGTGATCGCCACCAGATCGGCGTTGCGGAAGATCACCGGGTATTTCGACGGCTTGTCGTCGCCCTCGGTGACCGAGAGCAGGACGACGTCGCGATGCTGGCCGATGTCGAAGTCGGCCGGGCAGACGAGGTTGCCGACGTTCTCGACGAAGACCAGATCGAGGTCGTCGAGCGCCAGGCGGTCGAAGGCGGTCTCGGTCATCGCCGCGTCGAGGTGACAGGCGACGCCGGTGGTGATCTGGATGGCGACGATGCCGTGCCGACGGATGCGGGCGGCGTCGTTCTCGGTCTCGAGGTCACCCTCGATCACCGCCACCCGGAGATTGGGCGGCAGCGCGGCGAAGGTCGCCTCGAGCAGGCGCGTCTTGCCCGAACCGGGCGACGACATCAGGTTGACGACGAAGACGCGATGACGGTCGAGCCGCTCGCGCAGGCGCGCCGCGGTGCGATCGTTGTCCGCCAAGATGTTCTCGAAGACGGCAACCGTCGCAGGGTCGGCGGTCGGGCCGCCGCAACCGCATTCCTGGCACATGGGAACTTCCTCGTTGATGTTCCGACCGGCTCAGCAGGCCTCGCCGGCGCGCAGTTCGCGACGGAGGCGGCCGATGTCGGAGATGACCATGGAGCGCTGGCCGAACCGCCGCAGGATACCACTGCGGGCGAGATCCGCCATGACGGTGGAGACCGACTGGCGCGTCGCGCCGATCTCGGTGGCGAGATCCTCGGCGTTGGGCGGCGAGGTCAGGACGATGCCGTCGTCGCCGCGACGACCCTCACGGTCGGCGGTGTCGCACAGGACGCGGATCAGGCGATGCTTGACGTCGGCGAAGACCATGTCCTCGACCAGACGCAGCGAGCGCTCGAGCAGCTTGTCGAGCACCGGCATCGCCCACAGCAGCAGTTCGGGGTCGGTGCGGGCGAGATCACGGATCGCCTTCATCGGAACGAAGACGATCTCGCTGTCGCGCCGCGCCTCGAGGGTGGACCCGGCACGGACGCGGACGGTGTCGCCGGCGCCGAGCACGAAGAGGGTCAGCTCGCGACCGTCACGCGAGACGAAGGCCCGGAGGCAGCCCGAGCGGACGACCAGCAGGCCGTCGGCCTCGTCTTCGTCGTCGGAGCCCAGCCAGAGTTCGCCGGCCGGGATCTTCCGGCGGGAGGCGAGCCCGGCGAAGGCCCCTTCCGAGAGGCGCCGCTGGAGGAGATGGTTCGGGTCGTCGTGGTGCATCGCAACGCTCTCGATCGCATGTCCATGGGCCGGACTGCCGTTCGCTCCGCGATTCGGAAGGCCGGCCGGCCGTTGTTCGATGAGGGCCATTCTAGAAGCTTTCCGACATGCCACATCAGGGAAACCGCGCGATTTCAACGTATCAGACCTGATGCCGCATCCACTTCGGGCGTGTCGCAACATGCGACACATGTCTTCGTTGTGCTTCTATAGACATAGCGAAAGACGACTGAAGCACACGATATGTAAATGAATTACACTTCGCCCGGATTTCCGAGGCTAGTCTCGGACACCTCGTTCGCCGACGCGCCGAGCGCTGCCGGCGACATTCTCAATCCTTGCTCGAGGAACCGTTGAGATGACGATAGAGTGTCGAGCGATGAATGCCGAGCCGGCGCGCGGCGCGCGCGACATTGCCGCCCTCGGCCTCGAGCGCGGAGCGCATCGCCGTCAGCATGATCGAATCGAGCCCTTCCTCGACGTCCACCGCGAGAACCGGTTCGGCGTCGACCGCACCGACGTCGGCGATCTCGCGCGGCAGGACGCCGGGCGAGAGCGTCTCGCCGGCCTCCGCCAGCACCGCCAACGCGCGCAGGGTCGAGATCAGCTGACGCCGGTTGCCGGGCCAGGCATAGGCGATCAGCACCGCCAGCGTCTCCTCGGGCAGGTCGCCCGGCGGACGGCCGCGCGCGACCGCCTCCCAGGTCTCGAGGATCAGGGCGCGGCGGTCGGGATGGCGGCGGATCGGCAGGAGATCGACGGCATGGGCGGCGACGCGCACCATCAGATCGGGCGAGAAGCCGCCGGCGGCGACGCGATCGGCGAGGCCGAAATGGCTGGAGGAGACGAGGTTGAAGCCGCGCCCGCCGGGCGCATCGTGGCGCAGCGCCTCGGCGAGGCGCGCCTGCAGGCGCAGCGGCAGCGTCTCGACCAGATGCAGATAGAGCGTGCCGCCCTCCGCGCTCGCCGTCGCGCCGGGCGTGCCGCCGTCGCCGAAGAGCTCGCGTTCGACGTCGGCGATGTCCTCGGCCGAGCAGTCGACGACGACGTAGGGGCCGCCCGCGAAGCGGCTGCGATCATGGATCTCGCGCGCCAGAGCGGCCTTGCCGCAGCCGATCTCGCCGACCAGGAGAATCGAGATGCCGGCATCGACCAGTCGGACCGACCGCTCCAGCAGCGCCCGCGTGCGGACGTCGAAATGCGATCGGCCGACCTCGCTCGGCCCGGCGGCGCGCGGCGGCGGCGGCAGGCGGGTGGGCACGTCGGCGGCGACCTGACGGCGGCCGTAGAGAACCGAGCCGCGCAGGGTGCGGATGCGGCTGCGCTCGATCGGCGCGTCGATGGCGATCTGGTCGTGCCGCGTCTCGAAGATCTGTTCGTAGCCGATGGCGCCGAGCGACGCCCAGTCGATGCCGAGCAGGTCGAGCGCCTGACGGTTGGCGCCGACGAGACGCGAGCCCTCGAAGGCGAGGAGGCCCTCCAGCGGGCTCATCACCAGATCGGGGTCGGAGTGGAAATGGATGCGCTCGTGGCGGCCGAAGCGTTGTTCGAACAGCCGCCGCTCGATCTGCTCCACCGCGCGGCGCACCAGGGCGAGCGCATGCGAGCCGGCCTCGCCGACGTTGCTCGACAGGTCTAGCACGCCGATGATCGCGCCGGCGGGATCGAAGATCGGCACCGCCGAGCAGCCGAGAATGGCGTGGACCGGAAAATAGTGCTCGGCGCCGTCGACCGACACGGGGCCCATCTCGGCGATGGCCGTGCCGATGGCGTTGGTGCCGATGGCCGCCTCGCTCCACTCGACGCCGGGGCGCAGGGCGACGCGCGAGGCACGCTCGGCGAAGTCGATCGAGCCGACGGTGGCGAGGATGACGCCGGCCGGATCGGTCAGGATGACGATCGAGCCGGTCGAGCGCGCGTCGGCGTGCAGCGCCTCGAGCTCGCCGCGCGCGGCGCGCAGCAGCATCTCGTTGCGTTCGCGCAGGTCGCGCAGCTGGGCGTGGGAGAGCACCTCCAGCGCCGGGCGCTGGTCGAGGTCGAGCCCGTGCTGCTGGGAGCGTCGCCAGGAACGCAGAATCGTGTCGGAGACGGTACGTCCCGTTTCCGCGCCCTCGTTCAGATAGCCGCGTCGCAGCTCGATCAACGCCTTGCGCCGATCGGAGCGTGACTTGCCCTGGTCTCCTCGTCCCCGTCCAGAAGAGGAATTCATCAGACTGCCTCGCACCATTCGGTAGCTCCGCCGATGGTACCTCGACCGCGGCGAAAACCACAGTGCGCGATCGGGGTACTTTCGACCATTTTCGTCACGGGAACGGTGTGACGGTGAAAAAATGCCGACGTCGGCCGCGACGCCTTCGTCAGCGGCACGTGCAGCCGCCGTCTTCGAGCGCCGCAACGGCCGGCGCCGGGCCGGAACAGGCGAAGGCGCCGAAATGCGTCGCGCGGTCGCCGATCACCCGGAAGTGCGGGGCGAGGCGCGTCTCGCCGACCATCGCGGCGGTGTTGCCGCACACCGGCATCGGCTTGCCGGTGAAGAAGGTGTGGTGGTCGTCGAGATCGAAGCGATGGAGGTGGTCGGGGATGGTGCCGAGATAGATCGCCACCTGACCGTAGTCCTCGCAGGCGTCCTCGAGGGTCGGGAGCGCGAAGGCGCGCACCGTCATCGCCGAGAAGCCGACGTTGCCGACCCGCGCCTCGATCTCGGCATTGTCGATCGACACGGGGCGACGGGCGACGACGCGGTGATCGGCGAAGCCGACGCGCCGCATCAGGCGGCGGAAGTCCTCGACATAGAGCGCGCCGCCCATGCATTCGCCGAGCAGCACCGGATCGCGGGCGAGCGCCGCCGGCATGCGGCGGTCGGCGAAGACGTCGGAGAAGAAGAGTTCGCCGCCCGGCTTCAGCACGCGGCGGATCTCGGCGAAGACCCGCTCCTTGTCGTCGGAGAGGTTGATGACGCAGTTCGACACGACGACGTCGATCGAGGCGTCGGCGATGCCGGCGGCGGCGAGGTCCTCGATCGCGCCGAGGCGGAAGTCGACGTTGGAATGGGTGAGGCCGATCCGCTCGGCCTGGACGTCGCGATGGCGACGGGCGACGTCGAGTTGGGCGGCGGTGAAGTCGACGCCGATCACCGAGCCGTTCGGCCCGACCAGCGCCGACAGGAGGAAGGCGTCGCGGCCGGCGCCGCAGCCGAGGTCGAGGACGCGTTTGCCGGCGATCAGGGGCGGGATCGGCGAGCCGCAGCCGTAGAAGCGGTCGAGCACTTCTTCGTCGAGCGTGGCGAGGATGGCGCGATGGGCCGGCGAGATCGGGTCGGTGCAGCAGCAGGCGCCGGTCTTCAGATCGGCGGCCCCGGCGAGAACGGACCCGTAGTAGCCCTTGACCAGATCGGAATGCGCGCTGTCCTCGGCCATGTCTCGGCCTCCCGGGGGTAGGGTCGGGGGCCGGTCGCCGACCGCCCCCGACCGCGATCTCTTGCGATGCTCTCAGGCGACCGGGGCGGCGGCGCGAGCCCACTTGCCGATGTCGAAGGTCGGATCGGCGAGCTGTTCCGGCGACAGCGGCAGGCCGCGATCGAGGATGCGGCGGGCGGCGTTGTGGTCCTGCACGGCGTTGAGGCTGTCGGCACCGAGGAAGGTGTCGCCGCGGAAATAGAACGCCGAGAAGCGATAGTTGGCGACGTCGCCGCGCAGCACGTGGCGATCGTGATCGGCGGAGCGGCCGACCGAGCGCATCTTGATGTCGTACTGGTCGGACCAGAACCACGGCGGGGCGACGAAGGGCTTCTCGCGGCCCATCAGCGCGGCAGCGCCGGCCTTGGCCTGTTCGACGGCGTTCTGTACCGATTCCAGCCGGTGGAGCGGCTGGCCGGGGGCATGGGCGGTCGCGGTGCAGTCGCCGACGGCGACGATGTCGGGATCGGCGGTGCGGGCGCAGGTGTCGACGATGACGCCGAGTTCGCAGGCGAGACCGGCCTCCTTGGCGAGGCGGTCGTTGGGGACGAGACCGATGCCGGCGACGATCAGGTCGGCCTCGAGGATCCGTCCGTCGGCGAGGCGCACGCCTGTGGCGCGACCATCCTTGGAAAGGACCTCGACCACCGAGGCCTCCATCTCGAGCGTGACGCCGCGTTCACGGTGGAGACGGGCATAGATCTCGGAGATCACCGGCGCGACGGCGCGGGCGAGCACGCGAGACTCGCGCTCGACCACCGTGACCTGCTTGTCGCAGAGGCGGCAACAGGCGGCGATCTCGAGGCCGACGAAGCCGGCGCCGACCACCAGCACCGTCTCGGCGCGGCCGAGGGCGGCGGCGAACTTGTAGGCGTCGTCGATGGAGCGCAGCGAGGAGATGTCGGGCAGGTCGCCGCCGGGAACCGGCAGACGGCGGTTGTGGCCGCCGGTGGCGATGACGAGGCCTTCGTAGGCGAGCGTGCTGCCGTCGTCGAGCGCCACGGTGCGGGCGGCGCGGTCGATCGAGAGGGCGTGGATGCCGGGGCGGAAGTCGATGCCCTTGGCGGCGATCGCCTCGGGGCCGCGCAGCTGGATGTCGGCGAAGTCGAGCGTGTCGAGCAGGGCTTCCTTGGACAGCGGCGGGCGGTGATAGGGCGGATGCGGCTCGTCGCCGACGAGGACGATCTCGCCTTCCCAGCCTTCGTCACGCAGCGATTCCGCCGCCTGGATGCCCCCCTGCCCCGCTCCGACGACGACCATCGGGCGGTCGGTCCTGTTCGCGCGCGCTTTCATGTCGTTCCTCCGTTCGATCGTCGCGCCCTGCGCCCGTGACGCGAGGCGCGCGATGGTCGCATCCTAGTGCCGGCGGAATACCGCCGCTGTCGGCTGGCCGACAGTCGTGGTCCCGACGAAAGACGAAATCCGATCCCTGCGACGAAATCGTCGCGGGGTACGCGATGAACCGGAAGGCGTTTGCGGTCTTCACCGATTGGCGCGAAAGACGATTGCTGATATCAGCCGATCCTCGAACGAAACCACCGGCGGAGCCACGCTCGGGCAGCCGCCGCCACAGCGGGGCGACGGCATGACCGGGAACAATCGCGACGCATTCACCACCACCTTCGGCGCGTTGCTCGCGACGCTCGGTTCGGCGGTCGGTCTCGGCAACATCTGGAAGTTCCCCTCGCTCACCGGCGCGAACGGCGGCGCGGGCTTCCTCGTGGTCTATCTCGGCGCGACGCTGCTGGTCGGCCTGCCGGTGATGATCGCCGAGACCATGCTCGGGCGCACGGCACGGGCCGACGCGGTGACGAGTTTCGACCGGCTGGCGCCGAAGGGTCAGGGCTGGTGGAAGATCATCGGCTGGATGGGCTTCGCCGCCGCCCTGCTGATCATGGCCTTCTATTCGGAGGTCGCCGGCTGGGTCTATGCCTATGTCTTCAAGGCGATGACCGGCGAGATCGCCACCGTCGACCCCAAGGTCGCCGCGGTCGCCTTCGGCAAGCTCGTCTCCGATCCGGTCTCGTCGCTGGTCTGGCAATGGGTGGTGCTGGCGATCACCGGCACGATCATCGCCTTCGGCGTCTCCAAGGGCATCGAGGCGGTGGCGCGGCGGCTGATGCCGCTGCTCTTCGTGCTGCTGGTGGTGCTCTGCGTGCGGTCGCTGTCGCTGAACGGCGCCGGTCAGGGCCTCGCCTTCCTGT
The DNA here is from genome assembly GCA_002298965.1 of Rhizobiales bacterium UBA697. Classification (GTDB taxonomy): domain Bacteria; phylum Pseudomonadota; class Alphaproteobacteria; order Rhizobiales; family Ancalomicrobiaceae; genus Pinisolibacter. The sequence continues at coordinate 7,175 of DBMN01000198.1, forward strand.
TCGATCCGGACTTCACGAAGATCACGCCGGCCGTGGTGCTGACCGCGCTCGGCCTCGCCTTCTTCAAGCTGTCGCTGGGCATGGGCACGATGCTGACCTACGGCAGCTATTTCCGCCCCGAACAGAACATCCCGGCGACCGCGGCGCGCGTCATGTTCGCCGATCTGTCGGTGTCGCTGCTCGCCGGCATCGCCATCTTCCCGGCCGTCTTCGCCTTCGGCTTCGAGCCGGCGGCGGGACCGTCGCTGGTCTTCATGACGATCCCGGCGGTCTTCACCTCGATGCCGGGCGGCACGATCTTCATGACGGTGTTCTTCGTCCTGACGGCGATCGCCAGCGTCGGCGCCATCCTGTCGCTGCTCGAGGTGCCGGTCGCCGTACTGATCGAGCGCTTCGGCATGCGCCGCAAGACGGCGGCGGCGACCACGATCGTGATGATCGGCCTCCTCGGCGTGCCGGCGGCGCTGTCGCAGAGCCTGACGGCGGAGACCAAGATCTTCGGCATGAACCCGTTCGATCTCTTCGACTTCCTGTCGTCGAACGTGCTGCTGCCGGCCGGCGGCATCCTGATCGCGATCTTCGTCGGCTGGGTCCACGGCCTCGCCGAACCGGAGAAGCGCATGGCGGCGGAGGGCTCGCCGCTCGCCCGGGTGTCGATCCGCGCCGCCTTCTTCCTGGTGCGCTGGGTCGCGCCGGTGGCGATCGCGATCATCCTGCTGAACGGGCTGAAGGTGTTCTGAGGCCGCAGGGTCGAAGACCCGGCGCCTCGACGCCTCCCGTAGCGTTGCCGTGCCTCCACCCTCCTCTCAGGGGAGGGTGCCGAGCGCAGCGAGGCGGGTGGGGTTCGGCGGCGCGGCCCTGTTGGGAACACGCTTCGACCGAAAACCCTCGCGCCCTTCGTTTCACCCACCCCTGTCTTTCACCCCACCCCTGCCCCTCCCCTGAGGGGAGGGGTGGTTCTGTCGTGTCCCGAGGTCCGGATCACACCGTGATCTGCGCCCCGAGGTCGACGACGCGGCCGGGCGGGATGCGGTAGTATTCCGCCGGGTCGGCCTGGTTGCGGTAGAGGAAGACGAAGAGGCCGCGCACCATCGCCCACGGGCCGGTCGCCTCGCCCTCGACGAGATGGGCGCGCGAGACGAAGAACGACAGGTCCTTGCGGTCGACATGGACGCCGAGGGCCTGGGCGCCGGCCAGCACCTCGGGGATGTCGGGCGTCTCCATGAAGCCGAAGGCGACGTCGAGGCGGGCGACACCGTCGGCGAGTTCGTGGACGACCATGCGGTCGGCGTCGGCGAGCCAGGGTTCGTCGGCGGTGCGCACCGACAGGAAGACGATCTGGCGGTGGGCGCACTTGTTGTGCTTCAGGTTGTGGAGGAAGGCGCGGGGGGCGAGCAGCGGGTCTTCCATCAGATAGAGCGCGGTGCCGCGCACCGCCTCGACCCGCGGACTGCGCAGGGCGCCGAGCGCCACGGCGACGGCGACACCCTCGTGGCGGCGGCGGGCGGCGAGCCGCAGGCGGCCGGCGCGCCAGGTCGCCATGATCAGCACCAGACCGGCGCCGATCACCACCGGCAGCCAGGCGCCGTGCAGGATCTTGGTGGCGCAGGCGACGAAGAAGGCCGAGACGACGGCGGTGAAGACCGCGACGACGGCGAAGGCGTGCAGACGGCCCCAACCCCAGACGCCGCGGGCGACGAGATAGGCGAGCAGCGTCGTCACCACCATGGTGCCGGTGACGGCGAAACCATAGGCCTCGGCGAGGCGTTCGGACTTCTGGAACAGCACGACGATGGCGATGACGCCGACGAAGAGCAGCGCGTTGACCGAGGCGACATAGACCTGTCCGCGTTCGGCCGCCGAGGTGTGCTGCGCCCGGATGCGCGGCCAGAAGCCGAGATGGGCGGCCTGATGGGTGACGGTGAAGGCGCCGGAGATCACCGCCTGGGAGGCGAT
>DBMN01000128.1:0-623 GCA_002298965.1 Rhizobiales bacterium UBA697
TCGTTGGAGCGGTTTATAGGCCCACCCCTTTTCCCCGTCAACACCCGTCTCGCACTTTTTTGCGCTGCGTCCGTATTTTTTCGACGAAGCCTGATTTTCCGCCGATTTCAGACACTTCGCGCCCTGTGGACAAGTTTCGCGACCGCGAACCGGCCCCCGCGATGCCGAAAATTCGGCTTCGCGGGAGGCCTCCGGGGCCCCTCGCCGAGCCCTCGTACGTACGCGCGTGCGCGCGTATCCGCGGTTGCCTCTCTCCTCTTCCGACCGATGCCCGAGACCCACATGCGACATCGCGGCTCGTACCCTGCGTTTCCGCCGCACCGCCCGCCCGGATTGACGTTTGNNCCCGAGGGCCACCCTTGTCTGCTGCTTCGCCACGACTTCGCCGCATCGCGGCGGCATGTGGCGGGGCCAACGGGCAAGACCACGCCTTCGCGACGGAAGGCCATCACGGACTTCGATGCGACACTCACCCTCCGACCGGCGCGACGCCATCGACCTCGGACCCGACCTGCCGCTCCTCGTGGACGGCGGCCTCGGACGTCTGGATCGGCGCGCCCTGTCGCTCCGGTGGCTCGCCGGCACCCTGCTCACCGCCTGCACCTCGACCTTCCTGATGGGCG
>DBMN01000128.1:629-1108 GCA_002298965.1 Rhizobiales bacterium UBA697
GTGCCGCGCGAGATCGCCGCCGGCACCGACGCGGCGCCCGAGCCGCTCGCCCGCACCGTCAATGCCGAGACCGGCGTCCTGTCGAAGGGCGACCGCCTGCGCGTCGGCCCCGACCGTGCCGCCACCCGCCAGGTGCTCAACCTGTCGACCATGACGCGGATCGGCGATCGCGACCTGGTGCGCGTGCGCCCCTTCGTCCGCATCGCCTCGGCGCTCAGCCTGAAGAAGACCGAGGCGACGGCGGACATCCCGCCCTTCAATCCGCTGAAGGTCTTCGCCGACACCGAGATCCTCGCCGGCCGCACCTCGACGGCGCGCAACCCCGCCTTCTACGACGCGACGGTCGAGGGCGAGATCACCCTGCGCACCCGCGACATGCCGATGGACGTCGCCGGCTTCGACCCCGACGTCGTCATGACCGCCAACGAAGTGCAGATGATCGTCGGCGATCAGGCGCGCTTCCTCTCCGACGGCTCGAT
>DBMN01000128.1:1135-1913 GCA_002298965.1 Rhizobiales bacterium UBA697
TGCGCATCGTGCCGGAGAACGTCACCTTCTTCGCCAAGTCGGACAACGACCGCGCCGGTGCCGCGACCGGCAACGGTCTCGACGAGAAGACGACGACGATCGACCGCGCCGACCAGATCCGCACGCTGCTGCGCGACGCCGGCGGCGACGAGAAGGCGATCGCCGACGCGCTCAAGGCGCTGGCCAAGACCTTCGACCTCAAGTCGATCGACAGCGGCTATCGCCTGCGCATCGGCACCGCCAAGGTCGACACCACCGACAAGCTGAAGCCGGTGCGCGTCACCGTCTACGCCAAGGACGGCACCCACGTCGCCACCATCGCGATGGACGACTACGGCAACTTCGTCACGGCACAGGAGCCGGGTCTCGGCGACGACGACGTCGGAGCGGAAGAGGACGAGACCGTGGCGGAAGCCAGCGGCGTGCCGTCGCTCTACTACAGCCTCTATCAGACGGCGATCGACAACCAGATCCCGCGCGCGCTGATCAAGAAGCTGGTCGAGGTCTATTCCTTCGACGTCGACTTCAATCAGCGCGTCAAGCCGGGCGACCATTTCGAGGTGCTCTACGCCGCCGAGGACGATGCCGACGCCAAGGCGCCGCAGGAGATCCTCTACGCCTCGATCACCACCAACGGCACGCCCAAGCGCTACTACCGCTACCGTTCGCCCGACGACGGGACCGTCGACTACTACGACGAGGCGGGCAAGAGCGCGAAGAAGTTCCTGATGCGCAAACCGATGGACGGCGGCGTCTTCCGCTCCGGCTTCGGCGGCCG
>DBMN01000128.1:2004-2318 GCA_002298965.1 Rhizobiales bacterium UBA697
CAACGGCTACGAGACCGGCTACGGTCACATGTCCGGCTTCGGCAAGGGCATCGAAAAGGGCACCAAGGTGCGCCAGGGCCAGATCGTCGGCTACGTCGGCTCGACCGGCGTCTCGACCGGTCCGCACTGCCACTACGAGGTGCTGATCAANNNNTGAACGGCGGCATGCTGGCCGAATTCGGCCGCGAGCGCTCGCGCATCGACGCGCTGATGGCGAAGACAGGAACCTCCAAGACCGCCTCGGCGAACTGAGCCGACAGAGATCCCCGACGCTTCGAACCCGACGGCTGGAACCCCTCCCCTCAGGGGAGGGG
>DBMN01000128.1:2402-2663 GCA_002298965.1 Rhizobiales bacterium UBA697
AGCGACGTCTCGAGATCCGGATGAGCCGGCTCACCAGCCGCGATAGCGGCCCTGACGGTGATTGGTGGCGAGCACCAGATTGATCATCGCCGCGCCGAGGATCGACAGCATCACGTGGAAGGCGTCGAGCACCAGGAACGTGCCGGCGAGGATCGCCGCGTCGAACGCCATCTGCACCTTGCCGGCCGACCAGCCGCGCGTCTCCTGCAGCCAGAAGGCGACGATGCCGACGCCGCCGAGGCTGGCGCGGTGGCGGATCAG
>DBMN01000128.1:2671-3316 GCA_002298965.1 Rhizobiales bacterium UBA697
CTCCATCAGCCGCGGCACCGCCCAGGTCTCGGTCGCGAGCAGGGAGACGGCGGCGACCGTCTTCAGCGTGAAACGCCAGCCCATCCGCCACAGCGCGAAGAGATAGAACGGTGCGTTGACGATCATCAGCGCCACCGGCAGCGAGATCGCCGTGGTGTAGCCGACGAGGAAGGCGAGGCCCGGCGCGCCGCCGGTGCCCATGCCGGTGCGACGGAACAGCTCGAGCCCGACCGCCACGATCGCCGTGCCGGTCACAAGCGCGAGCAGGTCCTCGAGCGGCGTATGGGGGATCGTCTCGTCCGGCGCGTCCATCGATCGACCTTCGACTTTCGTTACGATCGATCCTCTATGCGAAGGCCGCGCCCGCGTCGAGGGCCGATGCGCGAGAGGCCGCCCGAAGGCGGCCTCTCGTCGTTTCTCGACATCGCGCGGGCGACGTCACGCCGCTTCGAGCGCCGGTCCGGCGACGGTGAAGAACAGCCGATCGCCGCCGCCCGTCACCTCGACGCGGACACCCTCGCCGATCTCGCCCATCAGGATCTTCTCGGCCAGCGGGTCCTGCACCTCGCGCTGGATCACCCGCTTCAACGGCCGCGCCCCGTAGGCCGGGTCGTAACCGCGATCGGCGAGCCATTCCCGCGCCGA
>DBMN01000128.1:3407-3541 GCA_002298965.1 Rhizobiales bacterium UBA697
AACTCGGGCCGGAAGTGGGCCCGGACCATCGCCATGACGTTGTCGCGCGCCTTGTCGACGTCGTCGAGCTCGCCGAGTTCGACCAGGAACTCCGCGCCGATGTTCGACGTCAGCACGATGATCGTGTTGCGGAA
>DBMN01000024.1 GCA_002298965.1 Rhizobiales bacterium UBA697
GCGGGGGGAGGACCGATGCCGGGTTCATCGCCGCCAGCGCCTCGCGCTGCATCGCCCGTCGTCCGGCACGCCGTTCGACGGAGAGGATGCGGAGCCGCGACGATGGATCGTCGTGGCCGGACCCGGCCAGCACCGCCACCACGTCGCCGCGCCTGAGGCCGATGTCGGCGAGCATGCGGTCGTCGAGGTCGAGCAGCGTCACCACGGCGCGGCGGTTTCGCCGCTTCGTCCATGCGCGCGCCCAGGACTTCGCCACGGTGACGACGGCGCGGTGAAGCGCGCCGGCGAGAGGGGCGAGGGCGAAGCGATCGACGACGGGGGACATGGCGCTCTCCTGCGGTTTGGGTCCCGAAAGGCCGATCTCGCGACGAAAATCCGCCGAATCGGGTGATTCGGCGGTGCGTTCGAGGGTGAGACCGGAATGTCCCCAGGGTGCCTCGGGTCGATTGATCGATCAAACGAATGTTGGTAATCGTGAGCATCAACGAAATCGATGGATCGATCCGATGCCCGCGACCCTGGACCTCGATCAGCTGAAGACCTTCGTGGCGATCGCCGAGAGCGGGTCCTTCACCCGCGCCGCCGACCGCGTCGCCAAGACCCAGTCGGCGGTCTCGATGCAGATGCGCCGACTGGAGGAGCGGGTCGGCAAGCCGATCTTCTCGCGCGACGGCCGCCAGTCGCGCCTGTCGGAGCACGGCGAGCGGCTGCTCGCCTATGCCCGCCGGATGCTGCGGCTCAACGACGAGACGTTGGCCGCCTTCGAGGAGGCCGAGCTCTCCGGCCGCGTCCGCCTCGGCACGCCCGACGACTACGCCGATCGCTTCCTGCCGGAGATCCTGGCCCGTTTCGCCGCCTCCAACCCGCGCGCCGAGGTGACGGTGGTCTGTGCCCCCACCCCGACGCTGGTCGAGGCCATGTCGGCGGGCGATCTCGACGTCGCCATCATCACCCACGTGCGCGAGAAGGGGCCGGCCGAGATCATTCGACGCGAGCCGCTGCTGTGGGTCGGTTCGCAGCGCCATGCCGCCCACGAGATCGACCCGTTGCCGGTGGCGCTGGGGCGGCCGAACTGCAACTGGCGCCGCGCCGCGCTCGACGGGTTGGAATTCGTCGGCCGCCGCCATCGCCTGCTCTACGTGTCGTGGAACTCGACGGCGGTCGGCGCTGCGGTTCTGGCGGGGCTGGCGGTGTCGGTGTTGCCGGAATCGGCGCTGCGCCCCGGCATGCGGGTGCTCGGCGAGCGCGAGGGCCTGCCGCGTCTGCCCGAGGTCGAGATCGGTCTGCTGCGAGCCCGCGGCGCCAGCCTGCCGGTGGTCGATGCGCTCACCGGCCACATCGTCTCCTCGCTCGACAACCTGTCGTCGTCGGGGGTGACGATGTTCGGCTGATCGTCCGGCGCCTCAGCGGAAGGCGGCGCCGAGCGCCTGGACGCGGTCGAAGGAGGTGATCTCGGCCGAACCGCGGGAGGACTGCTGATTGGCGGCCTCGTCGTTGGCGAGGGGCAGGGTCTTCTTGTCGATCGTGCCCTTCATCTTGGTGCCGTTCTTCCCGACCTCCATCACCATCAGCCGGCCGTTCTTGAGGTCGCGGTAGAGCATGGTGGTGTCGGCGTCGCGCCGCGGCTCGCCGACATCGACGCTGCCGAAGAGCCGGATTCCCCGGGCCGCACCGCCGCCCCAGATGGCGACGACGCCCGCGACGAGCACGACGGCGAGGGCCGCCGCGATCAGCAGGTAGTTCGGCGCCTTGGCCGGGTGGCCGTGGGCATGACCGTGAGCCGGCTCGGTCTTGCCGGTATGGGGATGGGGCTTCGCCGTCGGCCGTTGCGGCACGGGCCGTCCGCCGGCGGGGGCGGCGGGCGCGGGGCGTGGCATGGGACGGGCGGCGGTGGTCATCTCGAACCTCTCTCGTCGCCATCTTCCCACACCGACCCTTCAGGATCGGTTAAGGCTTTGCCTCGCCTTTCATGTCAGCGCCGCAGCACGAAGAGGTTGCCGCCGAGCACCGCGGCGAGGCCGACGATCGCCGGCCAGGTCCAGACGTAGCCCTCCACCACGGTCGAGATCGCCAGCGCGAAGACCGGGAACATCACCGTGAGATAGCCGGCCCGCGCCGCGCCGATCCGACCGAGCAGGGTGAGGTAGGCCCAGAAGGCGGCGACCGACGAAACCAGCGCCAGCCACACCAGCGAGGCGACGTAGGGAGCGGACGGGTCGAAGCGGAAGCCTTCGCCGCCCACGAGCACGTAGACGAGCATGATGCCGCTGCCCCAGGTCATGCCCCAGGCGGTGGCCGAGAGCACCGGGATCGAGCGCTTCTGCAGGACGCCGGAGATCATGTTGCCGGTGCAGAAGCAGGTCGTGCCGGCGATGCAGAGCAACAGGCCGATCGCGGCGCTCCGGTCGAAGTCGGCGCCGGCGATTGTCGGCCAGAACATCGCCGCGACGCCGGCGAAGCCGAGGAGGCCGCCGGTGAGCACCCGCCCCGAGATCCGGTGGCCGAAGAACACCCGCCCCATCAGCAGGTTGATGACCGAGGCGAGCGAGAAGACGACCGACAGCAGACCCGACGGCAGCCCCTTGGCGCCGTGATAGAAGAGGTCGAAGTTGGTCGAGAAGATGAAGAAGCCGAGCGCCGCGAAGCCGGCATGGGCGCGCAGCGGAAAGCGCATCCGCAACCCGCCGAGGCTCACCCAGATCCACATCGCCACGGTGGCGATGACGAAGCGCCAGAAGAGCGAGGCCTCCGGCGACACCGGTGCGGAGACCTGCGCCTTCATGGCGATCCAGCTGGTCGACCAGCCGAACACCGTCACGCCGTAGAGCAGGGCGTCGAAGGCACCGAAGCGGGCGGCGGGCATCGGGCTCGCGGCCGGCGCCGTGGTCGACGCTGCGGTGGTCTCGGTCATGGGGCCTCGTTGGCGGATGCGTCGGTCGCGACGGCTCGTTGCACGATCGTGCGACGCGGCGCCTCGGTCCAGCGAATAGTTCTGATCGGTTCGATCGACGGGGTCGATCGATCGTCAGTCGGAGCCGGAATCGCCGCCGCCGTCGCCGCCGAAATCGCCGCCGAAGTCGGCGCCGCCGTCCATGCCGGCGTCGGCATCGGAGCCCGCGGCGTCCCCGTCGCCGTGCGACGGAGCGGGAGCGGCGTCGCCCGGATCGGCGCCCGGATCGTTGCCCGGAGCGGCGTCGGGGGTGGAGTCGGCCGAGTCGTCCGAAGCGGCATGGTCGGTCGCGCCGTCATCGGGCGCGGCGTCGGCGTCCTCTTTCGCTTCGGTCTCCGGCTTCCACGGTTCGGCGCTCGGCGCCGCGGCCGG
>DBMN01000307.1 GCA_002298965.1 Rhizobiales bacterium UBA697
GCCGCGCCGGCCTCGTCGCGACCGTCGTCGTCGGCCTCGCCCTCGTCGCTCTCGTCGTCGCGGCGGCCCCCGACCGGCGCATCACCCTGCCCTATCTCGTCGTCCTCGCCGTCGCCCTCGTCGGGCTCAGGCTGGTGGCGCGCGGCCTCGTCGCCCTGCTCGCGCGCCTGCCACGGCCCGAGCGTTTCGAAGGACGCGCCGCGATCTCGGCCATGGTGCGGCCGGGGGCGGCGACCGGCGCCGTCCTCGCCTCGATCGGCCTCGGCGCGACGCTGATCGTCGCGCTGCTGGAAATCGAGAGCGGCCTCCTGAAGGCGGTCGAGACGACGATCCCCGGCGAGGCGCCGAGCTTCTTCTTCCTCGACGTTCCGGCCCGCGACGCCGACGCCTTCCGCACCTTCCTCGGCGACAAGGCGACGGGCGCGCGGATCGAGGACGTGCCGATGCTGCGCGGCCGCATCACCGCGCTGAAGGGCGTGCCGGTCGAGAAGGTGACGATCGAGGAGCGCATGCGCTTCATGCTCGCCGGCGACCGCGGCATCACCTATTCGCCGGCACCACCGCCCCATTCGAGCATCGTCGCCGGCAGTTGGTGGGACGAGGCCTACGCCGGCCCGCCGCTCGTCTCGCTCGATGCCGACGCCGCGGCCGGCCTCGGCCTCGCCGTCGGCGACACCGTCACCGTCAACGTGCTCGGCCGCGAGATCGAGGCGACGATCGCCAACCTGCGCCGGATCGAATGGAACCGGTTGGCGATCAACTTCTTCATGGTCTTCTCGCCCGACGCCTTCCGCGGCGCGCCGGTGACGCGGCTCGCCACCGTCACCTGGGCCGGCGGCGGGCAGGCCGAGAAGGAGACCGCCCTGATGCGCGCCGTCGTCGACCGCTTCCCCGTGGTGACCGCCGTCCGCGTGCGCGACGCGCTCGCCCAGGTCGACGCGCTGGTGCGCCGTTCGGCCTCGGGCATCTCCGTCGTCGCCGGCTTCGCCGTGGTCGCCTCGGCGCTGGTTCTCGCCGGTTCGCTCGCCGCCCGAGGCGAGGCCCGCGTCCGCAACGCCGCCATCCTGGTGGCGCTCGGCGCCACTCGTCGCAGGCTCGTCGCGGCACTCGCCGTCGAACTGGCGCTGCTCGGACTGATCGGCGGGCTCTTCGCCGGCCTCGTCGGAACGCTCGCCGCCCATCACGTCCTGACGCGGATCATGAAGCTGCCCTTCGCCCCCGATCCCGCGACGCTCGCGACCGTCCTCGTCGGTACGCTCGCCGTCACGGTGGGCCTCGGGCTCCTCGCCACGCGCACGGCGCTTTCCGCCCGGCCGGCCGACGTGCTCCGCGCAACTGCCTGACATGACGAAGAATTAATCCCGTTCACGGGATTTTTGGTCGCATGCGAACCGATTCGGACAGATCTCGCCTTGCGGCCGTCACGAGGCGCACCCATATTCGAGCATCGAGGCCCCTCTTCGTTCGAGGGGAGCCAACGAAAGGATGAATTCGATGTCGAACTTCGACAACGGCTACGCCCGCTTCGGTTCGACCGTGGCGCATGCAGACGCCCGGGAGATCGATCGCGGCCTGCGCGCCTACATGATCTCGATCTACAACTTCATGGCGATCGGCGTCGCCGTGACCGGCCTGATCGCGCTCGTCGTCTACAACATGGCCGTGACCACCGTCGGCGCCCCCGATGCGGTCGCCGCGGTTCGTGGCGGCTTCGCGCTGACCGAGTTCGGCCGCATGATGTTCGTCAGCCCGCTGAAGTGGGTGGTGGCGCTCGCCCCGATCGGCCTGGTGTTCCTGCTCGGCTTCCGCGTCCATCGCATGCAGCCGACCACGGCCCAGGGCGTGTTCTTCCTCTACGCCGCCCTCGTGGGCGCGTCGCTGGCGACGATCTTCCTCGTCTACACGCACAACTCGATCGCCCAGGTGTTCTTCATCTCGGCCGCGGCCTTCGGTGGTCTGTCGCTCTACGGCTACACCACCCAGCGCTCGCTGTCGGGCATGGGCTCGTTCCTGATGATGGGCCTGATCGGCATCATCATCGCCGGTCTGGTGAACATCTTCCTGGCCTCGTCGGCCCTGCAGTTCGCCATCTCGGTGGTGGGCGTCCTGGTCTTCGCCGGCCTGACCGCCTACGACACCCAGAAGCTCAAGGAAGAGTACGTCTTCGGCCTGTCCGGCGCGGACGAGGCGACCGTCGGTCGCTCCGCGGTGATGGGCGCGCTGACCCTCTACCTCGACTTCATCAACCTCTTCATGATGCTGCTGCAGCTCTTCGGCCAGCGCAACAACGACTGATCCGCGAGGATCCTCGGAAGAGACGAGACGCGGGGCGGCCTTCGGGCCGCCCTTTTCGTTTGGCCTCACGGGCGTGCGGCGGCACCACCGGTCACACGCTGCGGCTGAGTTCATTGGTTGTACAAAATTTCTCTGCGACCTGCGACTGTCTCCCGTCGGTGACGATTCCCGCCGCCGTACGTGTCAGTCATTCAGTCAATCGTCAGAGGTACCCATGGCCACTCCCATTCGCCTGAAGCACCGTGAAACCGGCGTGACCAAGACGGGATATTACGGCTTCTCCTGGACGTCGCTCTTCTTCGGCTTCATGCCGGCGCTGTTCCGCGGCGACTACATGACCTTCATCGGCGGTTTCGTGATCCAGCTGATCCTCGCCGTCTTCACGGCCGGCATCGGCGCGGTGATCGCCTCGATCGTCTGGGCCTTCATTTTCAACAAGCACTACACCACCCGCCTGCTCGAGCGCGGCTACGTCTTCGACGACGCCGAGCCGAACGTCCAGGGCGCGCGCCTCGCCTTCGGCATCGCCTGAACCCCGAAACGCGAAGAGGCCGCGATCCTTCGATCGCGGCCTCTCTCGTCTCGACGATCGCGTCGGATCACATGTGGATCGGGCGCTTGTCGACGGCCAGCGCCGCCTCCTTGATCGCTTCCGACATGGTCGGATGGGCGTGGCAGGTGCGGGCGAGATCCTCGGCCGAGCCGCCGAACTCCATCAGCACCGCCGCCTCGTGGATCATCTCGCCGGCACCGGCGCCGACGATGTGGACGCCCAGCACCCGATCGGTCGCCTTGTCGGCGAGCACCTTCACGAAGCCCTCCGACTTGCGCATCGCCTTGGCGCGGCCGTTCGCCGTGAAGGGGAACTTGCCGACCGAATAGGCGATGCCGGCGGCCTTGAGGTCTTCCTCGGTCTTGCCGACGCAGGCGAATTCGGGCTGGGTGTAGACCACGCCCGGGATCACGTCGTAGTTCACGTGGCCGTGCTGGCCGGCGATGATCTCGGCCACCGCGACGCCCTCGTCCTCGGCCTTGTGGGCGAGCATCGGGCCGCGGATGACGTCGCCGATGGCATAGATGCCCTGGACCGCCGTCTGGAAGTGGTCGTTGACCTCGATCCGGCCGCGCGCGTCCTTGGGCACGCCGACCGCCTCGAGACCGAGACCGTCGGTGAAGGGCACGCGGCCGATCGCCACCAGCACCACGTCGGCCTCGAGCACCTTGGCCTCGCCGCCGGCCGCCGGTTCGATCGTGACCTCGGCGCCCTTGGCCGAGGTCTTCACGCCGGTCACCTTCATGCCGAGCTCGAAGGCCATGCCCTGCTTGCCGAGCATGCGCTGGAACTGCTTGGAGCTGTCGAGATCGAGGCCCGGCAGGATGCGGTCGAGATATTCGACGACGGTGACCGCCGAGCCGAGGCGGCGCCACACCGAGCCGAGCTCGAGGCCGATGACGCCGGCGCCGACCACGATCATCTTGCCCGGAACCCTGTCGAGTTCGAGCGCGCCGGTCGAGGACACCACGACCTTCTCGTCGATCTCGATGCCCGGCAGACGGGCGACGTCCGAGCCGGTGGCGATGACGATGTTGCGCGTCTCGATCACCTGGTTGGTGCCGTCCTCGAGGGCGAGGCCGACATTGCCCTTGGAGACGATCGAGCCGGTGCCGTGGAACACGTCGATCTTGTTCTTCTTGAACAGGAACTGGATGCCGCCGACGTTGCCGTCGATGACGTCCTGCTTGTGCTTCATCATCGCCGCGAGGTTCAGCTTCGGCTTCGACACCTCGATGCCGAGATCGGCGAACTCGTGACCGGCCTCCTCGAAGAGTTCGGAGGCGTGCAGCAGCGCCTTCGACGGGATGCAGCCGACGTTGAGGCAGGTGCCGCCGTGCGTCTTGCGCTTCTCGACGACGGCCACCTTCTGGCCCAGCTGGGCGGCACGAATGGCGCAGACGTAACCGCCCGGACCGGTACCGATGACGACGAGATCGTATACTTGAGCCATTGCCTGATCCCCGTTTGATCGCATGGGATGAAAAATCACCGCCCGCCCGAGACGTCGAGAAGGCAGCCGGTGGTGTAGGAGGCCCCCGGCGACAGGAGCCAGAGGACCGCCGAGGCGATCTCCTCCGGCCGGCCGGGGCGTTTCATCGGAATGTGTCCCGCCATGGCGCGGGCCCGATCGGGCTGACCGCCGGAGGCGTGGATCTCGGTGTCGACGATGCCGGGGCGGACGCCGACGACGCGGATGCCCTCGTCGGCGACCTCGTGGGCGAGGCCGAGGGTGAAGGTGTCGACGGCGGCCTTGGCGGCGGCGTAGTCGACGTATTGGCCGGCCGAGCCGAGGCGCGCGGCGATCGAGGAGATGTTCACGATCACGCCACCGGCGCCGCCGTGGCGCGTCGACAGGCGGCGGACCGCCTCGCGCGCCACCAGCATGGTGCCGAAGACGTTGATGCGGAACATCCGCTCGATACGGGCGGCGGACATGTCCTCGACCCGGGTGGCGACGTCGACGACGCCGGCATTGTTGACGACAGCGGCGAGGCGGCCGCCGATCCGCGCGGCGAAGGCTTCGATCGCCGAGAAGAGGGCGAGGACGTCGGCTTCCGAAGCGACGTCGCCGCGCACGGCGATCGCGGTGCCGCCGGCGGCCTCGATCTCGGCGACGGTCTCTTCCGCCGCGGCGAGATTGCCGACGTGGTTCACCACCACGGCGGCGCCCGTCGCGGCGACGCTCACGCAGATCGCGCGCCCGATGCCACGGCTGCCGCCGGTGACCAAGACGATGTCGCGGGTGTCTGCCATGATGCTCCGCCGCCTTTCCCGAGCTGCGCGAGACCGCGTGCCGCCGAACAGCGAACCGCGGCGAGGAGGACCCGCCGCGGTCGAGAGGATTGATCCTGCCGGATCAGATGTCCATCACCAGACGCTGCGGATCCTCGATCAGCTCCTTGATGCGGACGAGGAAGGTGACCGCCTCCTTGCCGTCGATGACGCGGTGATCGTAGGAGAGCGCCATGTACATCATCGGACGGATGACGATCTGGCCGTTCTTGACCACCGGCCGCTCCTCGATGCGGTGCAGGCCGAGGATGCCCGACTGCGGCGCGTTGAGGATCGGGGTCGACATCAGCGAGCCGTAGACGCCGCCGTTGGA
>DBMN01000109.1 GCA_002298965.1 Rhizobiales bacterium UBA697
TGGAGCCGTCTGCGCCGGGTCGTCGAGACCCGCACGCGCCACGCCGCGCTGGCCGATCCGATCGCCGACGAGGCGGCTCGGGTCCGTCTGGTCCTGCCGTCGCGACAGTGATCGCCGAACCCGATCCGAAAACGAGGAACGGCGCCCCGAGGGGCGCCGTTCGTCATGATCACGATGCTCGGGCGTCGGCTCAGCGGCAGACGCGAACCATCCGGCGCTCCCAGCGCGGACCCCACGGGGTCATGACGCGCATGCGGCGCTCCTCGACCCAGCAGCGGCGCGGCGGCGGCGCCCAGTGGCGATGATGCGGCCGGTTCCAGCCCGGACCGCCCCAGGGCTGGGCGGCGGCCGGTGCGGCCGAGGTGACGGCGGCTCCGATCGCCAGGGCGGCGAGGAAGCCGAAGGTGGTGGCTTTCGACAGGAACGACATGAACCCCTCCCGGAGGTTCGGCACGCCGGTGGTCCCGACGCGCCCGAGACGAGCCCTTCGGCCCGCCCTTCATTCGACGGCGGTCCGCCGAGACGGACCGTTTCGCCCTTGGTCGGCCGAACCCTCGGTCGACGGTGGAAGTCTGGCACGCCGGATCGACGGGGTCGACCCGAAATGCCGTCCGTGATGCCCGCCTTTCGACGGAGCCGCGGGTCAGGCGGCCCCATCTCCGGCGGATCCGGTCAGCGGCAGATGCGGACTCGGGACTGTTCCCAGCGCGGGCCCCAGGGGGTGAAGACGCGCACCGGGCGATACTCGATCCAGCACCGCTCGCGATACCAGTGGTGATGATGATGGCGGGGTCCGCCCCAGCCGCGATCCCAGCCACCGCGGTCCCAACCACCGCGATGCCAGCCGCCGCGATCCCAGCCGCCCCAGCCTTGGGCGGCGGCCGGCGCGACGGCACCGGAACCGATGACGGAAGCGACCGTGACGATCGCCAGCAGCGACTTGCGGATGATCGAATGCATGACGGCCTCCGGGGCTCGATCGTGGAACCGAGGGGTCGACGTCGTCGTCGGACCCGTCTGGAACGATCGCACTCTGTCACGCCGCCCCTGAACCCGTTCTGAGGGTGCAATTCAGCTTCCGTTCATCGAGGCCCGTCCGGCGTCGGCGTCAGGGCCGCTCGCCGCGCATCGATCGCGGCACGTCGCCGACGATGCCGGCCGCCTCGCGGACGAAGCGGTTCTTCAGCGCGCCCATGCGGTCGACCAACCCCAGGCCGACGTCGCGCAGCGCCCGGATCGGCGGCAGATCGATGGCGAAGAGCCGGTCGAGGATCTCGCTCGTCGCCCCCATCTCGACGGCGTCGAAGCGGCGGCGTCGCGCATAGGTCTCGAGCACGTCGATGCGGCCGGGATCGAGGCCGAGGCGCCGCGCGTCGACCACCACCTCGGCCAGCACCGCCGCGTCGCGCAGGCCGATGTTGAGGCCCTGGCCGGCGACCGGCGGGATCGCATGGGCGGCATCGCCGACCAGCGCGAAGCGGGGTTTGACCCAGTCGCGCGCCAGTGTCAGGCCGAGCGGGAAGGCGCGTGCCCGCCCGAGCGGTGCGACCGTGCCGAGTTCGCGACCGAAACGGCGCTCGAGCTCGGCGAGAAGCGTGAAGGCGTCGCCCTCGACCAGGCGTGCCGCGGTCTCGCTCGCCTCGGTCCACACCAGCGACGAGCGATGCCGCCCCTCGGCGTCGTCGGTGAGCGGCAGGATCGCGAAGGGGCCGGCGGGCAGGAAGTGCTCCCACGCCCGCCCCTCGTGCGGCCGTTCGTGGACGACCGTCAGCACGATGCCCGAACGGCCGCGCTCGGTGTGGACGGTCCCGATGCCGGCGAGATCGCGCAGGCACGAACGGGCGCCGTCGGCGGCGACCAGCAGGCCCGTCCGCACGGTCCGGCCCGATCCGAGTTCGACCGCGACCGCGGACCCTTCGTCGGTAAAGCCGACCACCCGCTCCGGCATCAGGATCTCGACGCCTGCCGCCCGCGCCGCCGCGAGCAGCGCCGCGACCATCGCCGCATTGTCGATCATGTGGGCGAAGGGCTCGCCGCCGTCGAGCGTGCCGCCGAAGGTCAGGAACACCGGCCGGATCGCGTCGTCGAGGCGGCTGTCGGTGATCACCATGTCGCGGATCGGCTGGGCGGCCTCCGCCATCGCCGACCAGGCGCCGAGATGCTCGAACAGCCGTCGTCCCGCCGCGGCGATCGCCGAGGCGCGTCCGTCGACCGCGCCGCCCGTTGCCGGGGTCGGATCGACCAGGGCCACCCGCATGCGCGGATCGGCCCGTTTCATCGCCAGCGCGGTGGTGATGCCGACGTGGCCGCCGCCCGCCACGAGACAATCGAACGCGTGCGCCATCCCTCGTCCTCCCACGGACCGTCGTTGCTCACGACATAGCGCGGTGGGGCGTTTCGACCACGCCCGCCGCATCGCCGCCATTCCGGGCGGCGCTTGACGCCCCGTCCGGCGGATGCCAACGCTTGCGTCATCACCCTTCCGCATCGGGCAGGATCCCACGCAGATGAACGACGCCGTCGCCGGTCTCCTCGACATTCTCGACCTCGAGACCCTCGAACTCGACCTCTTCCGCGGTCGCAGCCCGCAGGTCGGCTGGCAGCGCGTCTTCGGCGGGCAGGTCATCGGTCAGGCGCTGGTGGCGGCGATCCGCACCGTCTCGCGCCGGTCGGTGCATTCGCTGCACGGCTATTTCATCCGTCCCGGCGATCCGACGATCCCGATCGTCTACCGCGTCGAACGCATCCGCGACGGTGGCTCCTTCACCACCCGGCGGGTCGAGGCGATCCAGCATGGCGCGACGATCTTCGCGATGATCGCCTCGTTCCACGAGGCCGAGGCCGACGCGCTCGCCCATTCGGTGACCATGCCGGAGGCGCCCGATCCGGAGAGCCTGCCGGGCGAGAAGGAGCTGCGCGAGCGCATGCTCGCCGGCGCGCCGGAGAGTGTCCAGGCCTATTGGCGGCGCGAACGGCCGATCGAACTGAGGCCGACCGACGTCACCCACTATCTCTCCGACCGGCCGCTGCCGCCGCGCCAGCAGGTCTGGGTGCGCACCACGGGTCCGCTGCCCGACGATCCGGCGATCCACGCCGCGGTGCTGGCCTATGCCTCGGACATGACGCTGTTCGACACCGCGCTCTTCGCCCACGGCCGCTCGGTGTTCGACCGTTCGCTGCAGCTCGCCAGCCTCGACCACGCCATGTGGTTCCACGCGCCGTTCCGCGCCGACGACTGGCTGCTCTACGATCAGGACAGCCCGTTCTCCGGCGGCGCCCGCGGCTTCTGCCGCGGCTCGCTGTGGACCCGCGACGGTCGCCTCGTCGTCTCCGCCGCGCAGGAAGGCCTGATGCGGCAGACCACGCCGCGAACCGCCGGCACGCCCGGCTGAGCTGCCGCAAAGCGAGTCATTCTGCCCGCCGGGGAATCGCCGGACCGCGGAAATCCCTCGGTTTTCCGGCGGAAACGTCGCGCGAACGAGCAGGCGCCCATTTCTCGAGCATGCTCGAGGCGTGATTCGCCGCGATTCGGCCGCTTTTTCCCTGGCCCTGCTCAATTATTCATCAGACTCCGCTGCACCGCACCGTCAGGGGCGGCGAACGGCGCGCCACAGGTGTTGCCGAATCGTTGATTTCTGCGGGATTCGGCCGCTCTCGGGCAGTTGGCACGAGACTTGAAAGCCAAGGCGTCGGCATCGGCCGGGCCTTCACCCGCCCGAACCGTTCTGTAGTCGGCTCCGACCCTTCCGGTCGGGCATAGGGAAACGGGATCCACCACATGAAGTTCGTAGTGGCCATCATCAAGCCGTTCAAGCTGGACGAGGTGCGCGACGCCCTCACCGCGATCGGCGTGCAGGGACTGACCGTCACCGAAGTCAAGGGCTACGGCCGACAGAAGGGTCACACCGAGATCTATCGCGGCACCGAATATGCCGTGAGCTTCCTGCCGAAGATCAAGATCGAGATCGCGGTCAACTCCGACCAGGTCGAGAAGGTCGTCGCGGCGATCTCGTCCGCCGCCAAGACCGGCCAGATCGGCGACGGCAAGATCTTCGTCTACGGCATCGACCAGGCCGTGCGCATCCGCACCGGCGAAACCGACACCGAAGCGCTCTGAGCCCGGATAGGAGCTGAACGCATGAACATCGAACGTACCCTCGATCGGGGCCTGAGCGTCGCCAAGACCGCCGCCCTCACCCTCGGCGCCCTCGCGCTGACGACCGTTCTGGCGCACGCGCAGGATGCCGCCGCCCCGGCCGCCGCCGCCGCTGCCGCCGCTCCGGTGCCCAACAAGGGCGACACGACCTGGATGCTGATCTCCACCGTCCTGGTGATCATGATGACCATCCCGGGTCTGGCGCTCTTCTACGGCGGCCTCGTCCGCTCCAAGAACGTGCTGTCGGTCCTCACCCAGACCTTCATCGGCTTCTCGCTGATCTCGATCCTCTGGGTCGTCTACGGCTACACGCTCGCCTTCACCGGCGCCGGCAAGGCCGAGGAGGTCACCGCCCTGACGCCGTTCATCGGCACGCTCGACAAGCTCTTCCTCGCCGGCATCACGCCGGACTCGGTGGTCGAGACCTTCACCAAGGGCGTCGTCATTCCGGAACTGACCTTCGTCATCTTCCAGCTGACCTTCGCCGCGATCACCCCGGCCCTGATCATCGGCGCCATCGCCGAGCGCATCAAGTTCTCGGCGATCCTGGTGTTCCTCGTCCTGTGGTTCACCTTCTCCTACCTGCCGATGGCCCACATGGTGTGGTGGTGGGGCGGCCCGTCGGCTGCCGACGCTCCCTCGGGCCTGCTCTTCGGCTGGGGCGCTCTCGACTTCGCCGGCGGTACCGTCGTGCACATCAACGCCGGTGTCGCGGGTCTCGTCGCCGCCATCGTCCTGGGGCCGCGCATCGGCTTCAACAAGGACAACATGGCTCCCCACAACCTCGTCCTGACCATGGTCGGCGCCTGCCTCCTGTGGGTCGGCTGGTTCGGCTTCAACGCCGGCTCCAACCTCGAGGCCAACGGCCTGACCGCCCAGGCGATCCTCAACACCACCGTCGCCACCGCCGCCGCGGCCCTGGCCTGGATGTTCGTCGAGTATCTGACCCGCGGTCACGCCTCGCTGCTCGGCGGCGTCTCGGGTGCCGTCGCCGGCCTCGTCGCCATCACCCCGGCCGCCGGCCTCGCCGGTGCGGGTGGCGCCATCGTCCTCGGCGCCGTCGCCGGCGTGATCTGCCTGATCGCGGTGGTCTGGCTGAAGCCGCTCCTCGGCTACGACGACAGCCTCGACGTCTTCGGCGTCCATGGCGTCGGCGGCATCGTCGGTGCGCTCGGCACCGCCATCGTCGCGGCCCCGTCGCTGGGCGGCTTCGGTGTCGGCGAGTACACCATCGCCGGCCAGCTGGTCACCCAGGCCAAGGCCGTCGCGGTCTGCATCGTCTGGACCGCCGTCGTCTCGCTCGTCTCGCTGATGATCATCAAGCTGGTGATCGGTCTGCGCGTCACCGAGCAGGCGGAGCGCGAGGGTCTCGACATCTCGGCCCACGGCGAGCGCGCCTACAACTGATCCCGATCGGTCGGTGCGGGGGCTCCCCCCGCTCCGATCCCCGGATCCGACACGAGACCCCGGAGGGCGACCTCCGGGGTCTTCTGTTGTCCGGCGACTGCCGGCGACACGGCGGAAAGTCCCGCGTGATCGCCTTGGTTAACAGCCGTTTAACCGTCGAAGGCTAGGCTCGGGGCGAATCGCGATCGCACGGAAGACCATGACCTCCGACAAAGCCCGAGCCTCGACCGACGCCTTCGTCTCGCCGTTCCAGCGGCTGAACGATCTGCTCGCCCCTCACGCCCCCGGCCGGGCGCCGATCAACCTCACGGTCGGCGAACCGCGCCATGCGGTGCCGTCCTTCGTCGCGCCGGTGCTGGCGCGCGAGATCGACGGTTTCGGCCGCTATCCCGCCATCAAGGGCACCGACGCCTTCCGCCGCACCGTCGCCGACTGGCTCGCCGCCCGTTTCGGTCTTTCGACCGGCACGGTCGACGTCGATCGCGGCATCCTGCCGCTCAACGGCTCGCGCGAAGGCCTGTTCTACGCCGCCCTCGAGGCGCGCCGGCGCTGGACCGGCACGTCGGACCGCCCGGCGATCCTGCTGCCGAACCCGTTCTATCAGGCCTATGCCGCCGGCGCGGTCGCTGCCGGCTGCGAGGCGGTGATGGTCGACGCGGGCCCCGAGACCGGCTTCCTGCCCGATCTCGCGGCGCTGCCGGACGAGCTTCTGGCCCGCACCGTGGCGCTCTACTACGCCTCGCCGGCCAATCCGCAGGGCGCGGTGGCGAGCCGCGCCGACTGGGCGGCGGCGATCGCGCTCGCCCGTCGCCACGGCTTCATGCTCTTCGCCGACGAGTGCTATTCCGAGATCTACCGCGAGGGTATGCGTCCCGACGGCGTCCTCGCCGCGGCGGAGGCGACCGGCTCGCTCGACCGCGTCGTCGCCTTCAACTCGCTCTCCAAACGCTCCAACCTGCCGGGCCTGCGCTGCGGTTTCGCCGCCGGCGATCCCGACTTCCTCGCCCGCTGGGTGGCCTTCCGCAACATGGCGGCGCCGCAGGTGCCGGGTCCCATTCAGGCGGTCGCGGTCGCGGCCTTCTCCGACGAGGCCCACGTCGCCGAGAACCGCCGCCTCTACGACGCCAAGTTCGCCGCGGCGACGCGGATCCTCGGCAAGCGCTGGGGCTACGAGACCCCGCCCGGCGGCTTCTTCCTGTGGCTCGACGTCGCCGCGCTCGGCGGCGGCGAGGTCGTGGCCGAACGGCTGTGGCGGGAGGCGGGCGTGCGCACCATTCCCGGCGGCTATCTGTCGGCCACCGGCGCCAAGGGAACCAACCCCGGCGATCCCTATCTGCGCATCGCCATGGTCGAATCGCTCGCCCTGACGGAAGAAGCGCTCGCCCGCATCGTCGAAACGCTCGGCTGAACTCGTTCGAAGGACCACGCTCATGCGCTCGACCCGCTCGGCCCATCCCAGCTACGCCCCAGGCGGCGACATGCGTCACGCGCTGGCGCGCAACCTGCGCGGCGCCGCCGGTCTCGCGGTCTTCGCGACCGTCGCCGCGGCCGCCGCGGCGCTCGCCACCTGGTCGGCGACCGATCC
>DBMN01000218.1 GCA_002298965.1 Rhizobiales bacterium UBA697
CGGGCCGCGCGGCGCCGCCGGTCCGGGTGCCGGCGCACGCGCCCGCGGCGAGGACGTCGAGATCGACGTCCGCGTCAGCCTCGAGCAGGTCGCCGAGCGGGCCAAAGTCCGGGTCGAACTGCCGACCGGCAAGATGCTCGACGTGGCGCTGCCGGAGGGCGTCTCCGACCGCCAGAAGATCCGCCTCGAGGGCCAGGGCCATCCCGGCGCACCGGCGGGCGACGCGATCGTCACCGTGGTGTTCGAGCGCCATCCGCAGTTCCGCTGCGTCGGCCACGACCTCGAGACCGATGCCCAGATCAGCCTCGAAGACGCCGTGCTCGGCGGCCGCATCCGCGTGCCGACGCTGTCGGGCGCGGTCGAGCTCAACCTTCCCGCCGGCACGACCGGGGGCAAGGAACTACGGCTCAAGGGCAAGGGCCTGCCGACCAAGGCGGGCGGCCACGGCAATCTCTACGTCAAGCCGCGCATCGTGCTGCCGGAGGGCGGCGATGCCGAGCTCGAGGCCTTCCTGAAGGCCCGCCGCGCGCGGTGAGGGCGGCGGCCGATCCGTTCGGTCGCCGTTCATGTGGTTTCTGCGATGATCCTCCGGAGCGTCGGGGACGACGCGACTTCGGGAACGAGGCCATGATCCGCACCATCATTCACGCCCTTTCGGTCGCAGCCCTGCTCTGGACGGTCCAGGCGGAGGCGCAGACCCGGCCGCCCCAGCCCAACCGTCCGCCGTGGCAGGACGTGTGCTGCGGCGGGCCGTGCTGCAAGCCGCGCCCCGGCCGGTGAGAGACGACAGGTGGAGACAGCCCGCGACGACTCCCCGCCCCTTCGACCGACGGCCCGCACGGCCGCCGGTCCTCGCGCCGTGGCCGTGGTCGCGCTGATCGGCGCGGTCGGCTGGGGTCTCGCGGCGTGGGAGCATTTCGTCGCGGTGCCGGCGGCGGCGAACACCGCGCGCGTCGCCTTCGCGCTCGATCTCGTCGACCGCTTCGACGACACCCCCGCCCACAAGGCCTATGTCGAGCTCGCCGCCGACATGAAGCCGTGGTGGAGCGCCATCGACGGTCTGCAGCACCGGCTGCAGGCCGCGACGAGCGACGAGGAGCGCGACCGGCTGATCGCCGAGCGCGACGCCTCGCTGGTCGCCTTCATCCAGGACAAGAAGATCGCCGAGAAGGTCGATCTGCTGATCGGCTCCTTCGACACGTTCACCCGCTGCCTCGCGGCGGCGGTGTGCGACGGCGACATCGTCGAACGGTCGATCTCGATCGACGTCAAACGGATCTGGCGCACCTTCCGCCCCTGGGTCCAGCATCGCCGCGACGTCGACGGCGACCGCGCCTACGGGCGGGATCTCGAGGATCTCTACTTCCGCTTCGTCGGGTGACGGCGGCGCCTCGGCGGGCGTGCCGAGGACGAGGCGATGCCGTGCGCGATGCTTCGAGACGGGCGCCGAGGGCGCCCTCCTCAGCATGAGGCGCTTTTCATATTCGATACAAATACATACGCCTCATGCTGAGGAGGCGTTCGAAGAACGCCGTCTCGAAGCATCGCGCACCCACGCCGCCGCGAAGACCATCATCGCGAGCGCCGCGCCCCCTTCACTTCTTCTTCGACACGAAGGCGGCGAAGGCCGCCTGCGCCTCGGCCGACTTCAGGCGACGGGCGAACTCCGCCGCTTCCGCCTCGATGCGGGCGATGATCTCGGCGCGGCCGAAACCGGGGACGTCGCGCAGCAGGCGACGCGAGGCGGCGAGCGCCGCACGCGGCTTCTTCGCCAGATCCTTGGCAACCGCCAGCGCCGCCGCCTCGAGTTCGTCGGTCGGCACCGTGTCGTTGACGAGGCCGACCTTCAGGGCGCGGGCGGCGTCGAAGGGGCGGCCCATCGCCAGAAGCTCGAAGGCGACCGCGTCGCCGAGGCGGCGGGGGCCGAGCAGGCTCGAGGCCGCCTCCGGCACCAGACCGAGGTCGGTGAAGGGCGTGCGGAAGAGCGAGGTCTGCGAGGCGACGACGTAGTCGGCGTGGAGCAGCGCCGTCGTGCCGACGCCGATCGCCAGGCCATCGACGCCGATCACCAGCGGCTTGTCGAGGCTCGCCAGCGTGTGGAGGAAGGCGAGGATCTCGGTGCCGAGCGTGCCGGAACGCGCCGCGGCGACGAAGTCCTCGATGTCGTTGCCGGCCGAGAAGGCGCCCGGTACGCCGAGCCAGAGGTGGACGGCGACCGAATCGTCGGCCTCCGCCGCCCGCCACGCCGCCGTCATGGCGCCGTACATGGCGCCGGTCAGGGCGTTCTTCTTGTCGGCGCGCGTCATGCGCATGACGGCGACGGCGCCGTCGCGCTCGCTCGTCACCGGCGCCGCGGCGATCTCGGTCTCGTCGGCCATGGTCGTCTCTCCCCTCGTCGTTTCGACGGTATCGTGATGTTTCGGCCGCATTGTGCAGATCTCGGCACCCAACGGCAACCCCGTCGCGTCGGCACGCCCGATCCGCACGGGAAGGGGTGCCATCACCGCCGCTTCTCGGCTAGAGAAGGCGCCATGGAGATCCTGGCGACGACGACGGACGAGGAACGGGAAGCCGCGATCGCGGGCGCGGTCGCTGCACTGGCGGCCGGCCGGCTGGTGGCGCTGCCGACCGAGACGGTCTACGGCCTCGGGGCGGACGCGACCGACGGGCGCGCCGTCGCGGCGATCTATGCCGCCAAGGGGCGGCCGAGCTTCAACCCGCTGATCGCCCACGTGCCCGACCTCGCCAGCGCCGAGGCGCACGGGGTGTTCGACGCCGACGCGCGGCGGCTGGCCGAGGCCTTCTGGCCGGGACCGCTGACGCTGGTGGTGCCGAAGCGGGCGGAGAGCCCGATCGCCGATCTCGTCACCGCCGGTCTCGACAGCATCGGCCTGCGCGTGCCGGCTCCGGCGACGACCCGCGCCATCCTCGCCCGCCTCGGCCGGCCGGTGGCCGCACCCAGCGCCAATCGCTCCGGCCGGATCAGCCCGACCTGCGCCGCCGACGTCGCCGCCGATCTCGGCGACAAGGTCGCGGTGATCGTCGACGACGGGCCGTCGCCGGTCGGGGTGGAATCGACCATCGTCGCCGTGCTCGACGGCAAAGTGCGGCT
>DBMN01000147.1 GCA_002298965.1 Rhizobiales bacterium UBA697
TCGAGGCGATCGACGAGTGCGAGGCGGTCGAGACCGAGAAGGTGGCGCGCGGCTGGGAGGTGCGGCTGACCGTGTCGGAGGCCCGCGGTCTGGCGCTGCGCGCCCGCACCCGCGCACTCGCCGGCCGCACCGGCTGCGGCCTCTGCGGCGTCGACACCATCGCCGAGGCGATGCGCCCCGTGTCGCGGCCGATGACGGCGGCGCGCTTTTCGGCGGAGGCGATCCATCGCGCCGTCGACGGCTTCGGTGCCGACCTGCCGCTCAACCGCGCCACCGGCGCCACCCATGCCGCCGCCTTCGCCGACGCCGAAGGCCGCATCGTCATGGTGCGCGAGGACGTCGGGCGCCACAACGCCGTCGACAAGCTGGTCGGCGGTCTCGCCGCGGTGGGCATCGATGCCGCCACGGGCTTCGTCGTGGTGTCGAGCCGTTGTTCCTACGAGATGGTCCACAAGGTGGCGGCCGCCGGCTGCGGCGCCATCGTTTCGGTCTCGGCGCCGACGGGGTTGGCGATCGATCTCGCCGAAAGGCTCGGCGTCGGCCTCGCCGCCTTCGCCCGCGACGCCCGATTCACCGTCTACGCGGCATCCGATCGCTTTGAATGAATTGAATTTCGGTTCATTCGTCGAATTTCGCCCAATGAACCGAAATTCGGTCATTTTCACCCGAGAGACCCGCGTTCGTGCGGCGCGTCGAAGTCGAAGGCCGGGCCCTTGGGCACGATGCCGGTCGGGTTGAGGTGGCGGATCGACCAGTAGCCGCGCTTGATCGCGTCGATCGACACCGTCTCGGCCACGCCCGGCCACTGGTGGAGGTCGCGCATGTAGCCGGCGAGCGCCGGATATTCGGCGATCCGGCGCAGGTTGCACTTGAAGAGCCCGTGATAGGCGGCATCGAACCGCACCAGCGTCACGAACAGCCGGAAATCCGCCTCGAGCGGCCGCTCCGCCACGAGGAAGCGGCGGGTCGTGAGATGCGCGTCGAGCGCGTCGAGCGTGGCGAAGACGTCGTCGAAGGCGGCCTCGTAGGCGGCCTGCGTCTTGGCGAAGCCGGCGCGGTAGACGCCGTTGTTGAGGCTCCCGTAGATCCGGGCGTTCCAGTCGTCGATCGCCGCGCGGTGTTCGACCGGATAGAGATCGACCGGATGTTTCGCGAAGGCGTCGAAGGCGGTGTCGAGCATGCGGACGATGTCGGCGGACTCGTTGTTGACGATCGTGCGCGTCTTCGTGTCCCACAGCACCGGCACCGAGACCTTGCCGGTCAGGGTCCGGTCGGCCTTGAGATAGAGCTGCCAGAGGTGGTCGATGCCCTCGACCTCGTCGCGCGAGGTCCCGTCGGCGTCGCGGAAGCTCCAGCCGTTGTCGCCGAGTTCCGGGTTTGCCACCACGACCGAGATCGCGTCCTCGAGCCCTTCGAGCGCCCGCCAGATCAGCGTGCGGCTCGCCCAGGGGCAAATCTTCGCGACATAGAGCCGGTAGCGTCCGGCCTCCGCCGGCAGCGTCTCGGGAGACGTTCCGGCGAGTTCCGGCGTCAGGAGGCTCGGATCGACCGGACCGCCGTCGGCGGTGATCCAGCGGCGGAAGCGGGTCGGCTCGCGGTGGAAGGCGCCGTCGCGCATCTCGGATGCGGCGACCTCGTCCTCGACCCAGCGACCGTTCAGGAGTTGCGGCATGGGAGTGTCCTCGGCAGGCGTTTCTGCCGAGGACCATCGATGATCGTCGCCTGCCGCGAAAGCCCGGCGGACGACGACGGATCGTTCGATTTCGGACGACGATCGCGGGCAGGCGCCGCGCGTCGTTCACTCGGCGATCGGCAGATAGTCGCCTTCGACCGTCCCGGCATTGCCGCAGAACGGCGCTTCGATCGCATCGGGCTTCGGCGGCAGCGCCACCACGCGCAGCACGCCGTCGTGCGGTGCGAGCCTGAGGCTCCAGCCCTCGGCGAGGTCGGGGTCGAGCTTCACCGACCAGCCGTTCGCCGTCGCCGTGACGCCGCCCTCGATCTCGCAGACCCAGCGCCCGGTCTGCGGCTCGGCGGTCGAGACCGCGACCTTGGCGGCGGCGCCCGAGCCCGTGACCGTCACCGTGCCGAAGGCGTTGCGCCAGGCGCCGCCGACGCCCGTCCGCGGCCGCGTGTCGATCGTCCGGAGGAAGGCGAGCTGATCGGCGAGCAGCGACTGCAGGTCGCCCTTCTGCTGAGCGGCCTGGTCGCGGACGTCGAGGAAGATCTTCTGATGGTGCTTCAGGACCTCGCGGCCGACGGCGGTCAGCCCGGCGCGGGCGCGGCCGTAGGCGTCGGCGATCTTGACGTCGAGCGCCGAGAGCGGCGCCGAGGCGCAGATCGCCTTCTCCGCCGCGCCGTTCATCGCCTTGCAGTCGAAGGACGGCGGGCCGGCGAGCGCGGCGGCGGGCAGCGCGACCGAAAACGTGAAAGCGACCAGTCCGAACTTCGCCATGATACCCCCCGAGGTCCGACGCCCCGCGACGATTATGGCGTGTGGATCGGCGCGCGGAAGAGGGACGCGCGCATTGGATTCGAATTTCGCCGCGCTATGGTCGGGCCGCAACGGCAACCGCGGCAGGGGCTTCGCGCATGACCATCGAGATCTTCGGCATCAAGGCCTGCGACACCATGAAGAAGGCGCGGACCTTCCTGGAGACGCGCGGCGTGCCCCATGTCTTCCATGACTACAAGCTCGAGGGCGTGACGGCGGAGCGGCTGGCCGGCTGGGCGGCCAAGGTCGGCTGGGAGAAGCTCCTCAACCGATCCGGCACCACCTTCCGCAAGCTTCCCGACGAGGCCCGCGCCGACCTCGACGAGGCGAAGGCGATCGCGCTGATGGTCGCCCAGCCGTCGATGATCAAGCGCCCGGTTCTGACCCGCGGCGACGCGATCCTCGTCGGCTTCCGCCCCGAGGAATGGGAGCGTTTCGTCGGATGACGCTCACGCCTTCGGAAGCGGATCACCTCGTCGCCCCGCTCGCCGCCCATGCCGCCGCGCGGGGAGAGGCGCTCGCGCTCCATCTCGGCGACGACCGCCTGACCTGGGCCGCGCTCCATGCCGCCGTCGAGAGCCGTGCGCGCGAGATCGCCGCGCTGCCGCCGGGCGGGGTGGCGCTGCGGCTCACGAATTCGGCCGGGATGATCGTGCTGGTGCTCGCCGAGGCGCGCGCCGGGCGCGAGGCGCAGGTGCTCG
>DBMN01000257.1 GCA_002298965.1 Rhizobiales bacterium UBA697
CGATCGGCGAGCCGGCCGCCTCGTCGCGGCGGTCGAAGGGCGGCAGGCTGGCGGGCCCGAGATGGGGCAGGGCGAGGACGTGGACCGTCGGGCCGCCGTCGGCGGGGGCGAGCGACACCAGATGGCGGTCGAGATCGAAGGCTTCGTCGCGGCGGCGGACGCGGCCGACGACATGGACGCCGAGTTCGGCGAGAAGCGGGCGCGGCGCCTCGATGCGGCCGGCGGGGTCGTGGTTGCCGGCGACGATCACCACGGCGACGCGGGGCAGGCGGCGGCGGAGTTCGACCAGCGTGCGGAAGAGCAGGGCCTCGGCGCGTTCGCTCGGGTTCTGGGTGTCGAAGACGTCGCCGGCGACGATCAGCGCGTCGATCGCGCGGGCCTCGGCGATGTCGAGAAGGCTCGCCAGCGCGCGGGCGTGTTCCTCCTCCCGCGACCAGCCCATCAGCGTCTGGCCGAGGTGCCAATCGGCGGTGTGGAGGAGACGGATCACGGACGGCTCCGATTCTGGTGACTGGCGACGGATCGAGACTAACCCGTTGCCGGGACCTGCGCACCCGGCGTGACGACGACGGCGGCGCGGCGCAGACTGCGACGGACGAATCGATCCGTCGCGGCCGTCATCGAACCGATGCGGAAGAGGAACGCAAATGGCGGATCGATCCTCGGGAGGCAGGCGATGCGGTATCTCGGACTGGCCCTTTCGCCGCGCTACGTCGCGTTGACGCTGGCGCTGGCGCTGACGGCGCTCTTTCTCGGTCTCTATATCGCCCATCCGGCCGACCACTGGCTGATCGGCCTGCCGCTCGTGCTCTTCGCCGGCCTGTCGATCCTCGGCATCCGCGACCTGATCCAGACCCGCCACGCGGTGCTGCGCAACTATCCGATCTCGGCGCATCTGCGCTTCCTGCTCGAGGAGATGCGGCCGGAGATGCGGCAGTATTTCTTCGAAGACGAGAAGACCGGCATGCCGTTCTCGCGCGATCGCCGCGCCGTCGTCTATCAGCGCGCCAAGAGCGAGCTCGACAAGCGCCCCTTCGGCACCCAACACGACGTCTACGCCGAGGGCTACGAGTGGATGCGCCATTCGTTCGCCCCGCGCAGCGTCGATCCCAAGGCGCTGCGCATCGACATCGGCGGGCCGTCGTGTTCGCAGCCCTATTCGGCCTCGGTCTTCGCCATCTCGGCGATGAGTTTCGGCGCGCTGTCGGCCAACGCCATCATGGCGCTGAACGGTGGGGCGAAGGACGGCGGCTTCCACCACGACACAGGCGAGGGCGGCATCTCGCCCCATCACCGGGTCAACGGCGGCGATCTCGTCTGGGAACTCGGCTCGGGCTATTTCGGCGCGCGCAATCTCGACGGGTCGTTCTCGCCGGAGCGCTTCGCCGAGACGGCGGCCGATCCGCAGGTGAAGATGATCGAGGTGAAGCTGTCGCAGGGCGCCAAGCCCGGCCACGGCGGCGTGCTGCCGGCGGCCAAGGTCTCGGCCGAGATCGCGGCGACGCGCGGGGTGCGCGAGGGCGAGGACTGCGTCTCGCCGTCGGCGCATTCGGCCTTCTCGACGCCGATCGGGCTGCTCGAGTTCATCGGCGAGCTGCGCCGGCTCTCGGGCGGAAAGCCGGTCGGCTTCAAGCTCTGCGTCGGCCATCCGTGGGAGTTCCTCGGCGTGGTCAAGGCCATGGTCGAAACCGGCATCCTGCCCGACTTCATCGTCGTCGACGGCAAGGAGGGCGGCACCGGCGCGGCGCCGATGGAGTTCATGGACCATCTCGGCATGCCGCTGCGCGACGGGCTCGACTTCGTCCACAACGCGCTGGTCGGGGCGGGGCTGCGCGGCGCGATCCGGCTCGGGGCATCGGGCAAGGTCGTCACCGCCTTCGACATCGCCCGGACGATGGCGCTCGGCGCCGACTGGTGCAACGCGGCGCGCGCCTTCATGTTCGCGGTCGGCTGCATCCAGTCGCAGAGCTGCCACACCGACCGCTGCCCGGTCGGCGTCGCCACCCAGGATCCGACCCGCTCGCGCGCCCTGGTGGTGGCCGACAAGCGCAAGCGGGTGGCGAATTTCCACGCCTCGACGCTGCATGCGCTCGCCGAACTGACGGGAGCCGCCGGTCTCGACCATCCCGGCCGTTTCGCGCCGGCGCATTTCTCGCGGCGGATCTCGGCGCAGGAATCGGTCGGTTTCGACGCGCTCTATCCGGCGCTCGGCCACGGCGAACTGCTCGCCGGCACCGACGATCGCCGCTTCCGCGACGCTTGGGCGATGGCACGGGCGGATCGATTCCAACCGTGACGTGGGACCCTGACGTCGGGTCAATCGCTGCGTTAACGAAGGATTCACCGACAGCTTTCGGTTGTCGGTGTGGTCGGCTATCACTCTCCCTGCGATTGCAGATCGATGCGAGAAGGGATTGCGACCATGAACGTCGTTCGTTTCGAACGCCGCAGCCACCAGCGACGACGCACGCTGCTCAGCGGGCTCGTCGTCTTCGGCGGCGGATGGAAGTCGATGGACTGCCAGATCCGGGGCTGGTCCGACGGCGGGGCGCTCTTGCGTTTCGACGGGCCGACCGTCCTGCCGACGATGTTCGAGCTGCGCCTCAAGGAGCGCGGCGACAAGCGGCGGGCGCGCTTCGTCTGGGCGCGCAGCGGCGACGTCGGCGTCGCCTTCGAGTGAGTTGAGACATCCTTCACCGCGTTTCGAGGTTCCGCTGGCGCGCACATTCGGGAAGCGTATGCTTTTGTCTAGAATTGTCGTGTCTTCGCAGCATCGGAGCATTCCATGTCGGAAGAATTCGTCGAGCGCCGCAGCGAGGCGCGCCGTCGGGGACTGTTGCGCGGCAGCGTCGTCTTCGCCGGCGGCAAGTCGTCGATGGACTGCACGGTGCGCAACATCACCTCGAAGGGCGCCAAGCTCGAGTTCGGCGACAACGCCGTCGTGCCGAGCCAGTTCGAGCTGCGTCTGCTCGACCGCGGCCGCAAGATGACGGCGCAGAAGGTCTGGGTGCGCGGCAAGGAGATGGGCACCAGCTTCGAGTGATGCCCGACGCCCTTTGCGGGGCGGCGCCGGATGTGCCAATCAGGGGGCGACCGATCCGACGATCGGGCGCCCTTTCTCGTTTCGTGCGATGCCCATGCCCTCGCCCCGTCTCTTCCTCGACCACAATGCCGGTGCGCCGGTGCTGTCCGACGCCCTCGAGGCGGCGGTCGCGGCGGCG
>DBMN01000259.1 GCA_002298965.1 Rhizobiales bacterium UBA697
TGTGGAAACGCAACTGACCACCGACGGGGTGGAGGACTTCGCCTATGGCGGCCGGGGTTTCGGCGGCGCCCGAAGGGGCGACCGGACCGAGAACGAGGCCGGAGACGAGAAGGATCGCGAATCGGAGCGCGCGGGCGCGGGGCGTGATCACCGGGAGCCGTCCGTGGTCTGATCGTGGGAAGGGCCGTCGAAGCGGCGCGAGTCGCCGTTTCCTTGAGCCCAGATTAAGGCAAAAGGGAAGCGAAGGCAGCCCGCCGTGGATTCGCCTTTCTCGACGATTGTGTCCGCGGCGTCGGCCACATAATCTCCGCGCCATGTCGGAACTGCCCGTCGAAGACACTGCCGTCACCGCCCTGCCCGGCCCGCCGCCCACCGGTTGGCGCGCCGTCGGTTGGGTCGTCTGGGAGGCGATCTACTGGGGCCTCTTGCGCAACGAGAGTTTCGCGCACGCCTCCAACATCGCCTTCTCGGTGATCTTCTCGCTGTTCCCCTTCCTGATCCTGGTCACCGGCGTCGCCGGCTGGGCGGCCGGCCAATGGGGCGTCGCCGACCTGACCGCGGCGGCCGAACAGGGCACCGGCGGCCTCTTCGCCGTGCTGCCGGAACAGGTGGCGGCGATCCTCAAGCCCGAGATCTCGGCGGTTCTCACCACCTCGCAGGGCCGCGTCCTCACCGTCGGCGCCCTGCTCCTCGTCATCATCGTGACGGGTCTGGTCGAGAGCCTGCGCATGGGGCTCAACTACGCCTATCGCGCCTACGACAGCCGCCACTTCCTGATCCGTCGGCTCGAAGGCACGTTCTTCATGCTGATCGCGGCGATCGTCATCCTCGGGCTCGGCTTCCTGGTCGTCGTCCTGCCGGTCGCCTGGGGGCTGCTCGCGCCGCACGTGCCCGACATCGAGCCGTGGTGGAACTGGTTCAACCGCCTGCCGCTGATGCTCTTCATCCTGGCGGTGTTCCTGTTCCTCTTCTCCGCCCACATGTGGCTGCCCGCCCGCACCCAGCGCATCGGCGGCGTCCTGCCGGGCGTGCTGGTGACGCTGACGCTGTGGTTCACGGCGGGCTGGGTCTTCTCCTGGTACCTCTCCCACTTCTCGGGCTACGCCAAGACCTACGCCGGCCTCGGCGGCGCGGTGGCGACGATGCTGTTCTTCTACATCGTCGGCCTGATCTTCCTGCTCGGCGCCGAGATCAACCACGCCGTGGCGCTGGTGAGGACGCGGACGCCGCCGGTGCATTGATCGACCGACCGAGCGAAAGACGCCTTTCGGATTGATTGTCCGTATCCGAAAGGATACAGTCCTCTCATGAACACCTTCATCCGGCATGCGGACTTCGACGCTTGGCTTCGCCGCCTGCGGGATGCGAAGGGCAAGGCTCGCATCCTCGCCCGGATCAAGTCGGCAGAAGCCGGCAACTTCGGAGACTGCGAAGCGGTCGGCGACGGCGTGAGCGAGATGCGGGTGCATTTCGGGCCGGGATATCGGGTCTACTTCGTGCGCCACGAGGACGTCGTCTACGTACTCCTGTGCGGCGGCGACAAGTCCTCGCAGGACCGCGACATTCGGCACGCCAGAGAACTGGCGCGGCAGTTGAGGACGGATCGATGAACGACAAACTCGCCCCCTTCGATGTCTCCGATTACCTCGACGACGAAGGGGTGATGGCCGAATATCTCGCGGCCTGCCTCGAAGATCCGAACCCCGACGTGTTTCTGTCCGCCCTGGCCGACGTCGCCAAGGCCAAGGGCATGGCGCAGGTGGCGAAGGCATCCGGCCTCGGCCGGGAGAGCCTCTACAAGGCACTGGCGCCGGGGGCGCATCCGCGCCACGAGACCATTCGCAAGGTGGTCGCCGCACTCGGGCTGAAGATCACGATCGCACCCGCCGCCGCGGAGTGACGCGCCGGGCCGCCGTTTCGTTCGTCGCTGCCGAATAGCAGAACCCCGCCGGATCGCTCCGACGGGGTTCTTCGTCTCATCGATGCCGGCGGCGCGGCGTCCGCTCAGCCCGCCTTGGCGCCGAACATCTCCTGCGACGCCTCGACGACGTCCTCGAAGGTGGTCAGTCCGAGCCTGGGCGAACACACCAGCACCGCCATGTTGCCGGGCTTGTGCTCGTTCTTCCACATCTTGGTGTGGGCGAGCGGGATGTCCTTCCACTCGAAGACTTCCGACATGCACGGCTCGACGCGGCGATCGAGCACGAACTTGTTGGCGGCGGCGGCCTGCTTCAGATGGGCGAAGTGCGAACCCTGGATGCGCTTCTGGTGCATCCAGACGTATCGGGCGTCGAAGGTGATGTTGAAGCCGGAGGTGCCGGCGCAGAACACCACCATGCCGCCGCGCTTCACCACGAAGGTCGAGGTCGGGAAGGTGCTCTCGCCGGGGTGCTCGAACACCATGTCGACGTTGTTGCCCTTGCCGGTGATGTCCCAGATCGCCTTGCCGAACTTGCGCACCTCGGAGAACCAGGTGTCGTACTCGGGGCTGCCGACCTTGGGCAGCTGACCCCAGCACTTGAAGTCCTTGCGGTTGATCACGCCGCGGGCGCCGAGGCTCATGACGTAGTCGCGCTTGTCCTCGTCGGAGATGACGCCGATCGCGTTGGCGCCCGCCGCCGCCGTCAGCTGCACGCCGAACACGCCGAGGCCGCCCGAGGCGCCCCAGATCAGCACGTTCTGGCTCGGCTTCAGCTGATGCGGATTGTGGCCGAAGAGCATGCGATAGGCGGTGGCCAGCGTCAGCATGTAGGACGCCGACTCTTCCCAGGTCAGGTGCTGCGGCCGCGGCAGCAGCTGGCGCGCCTGGACGCGGCAGAACTGGGCGAAGGACCCGTCCGGCGTCTCGTAGCCCCAGATGCGCTGCGACGGCGACAGCATCGGGTCGCCGCCGTTGCACTCCTCGTCGTCACCGTCGTCCTGATTGCAGTGGATGACGACCTCGTCGCCGACCTTCCAGTGCTTCACCTTGGAGCCGACCGCCCAGACGATGCCGGCCGCGTCGGAACCGGCGATGTGGTAGGGCTGCTTGTGGACGTCGAAGACCGAGATCGGCTTGCCGAGACCCGCCCACACGCCGTTGTAGTTGACGCCCGCGGCCATCACGAGCACCAGCACGTCGTGGCTGTCGAGCTCCCAGGTCGGCACGACCTCGAGCTGCATCGCCTCTTCCGGCGGGCCGTGACGGTCCTTGCGGATCGCCCAGGCGTACATGTTCTTCGGGACGTGGCCGAGCGGCGGGATCTCGCCGATCTCGTAGAGGTCCTTCAGCGGTCGGTCTTCAGCATTCCCAGCCATGGTCTTCCTTCCCGCGTTCGACCGGACGCATGCGTCGGCCGTTTCCTTCTTTGGGCCCGCGACCGCGCCCCAGGGGAAGGGCCCATGCCGCACTGCAACGATGGCCGCACTATCGGCCCGGTTCGCGGCGGATTTCCATAATACTAAAGGATTGAAATTCGACCGATCGGCGCCGTTTCGGCCAGATCTTGCCGCAATGCAAAATTCCGCCGTCGCGGGCATCGCCGCCGGAGACGCCGATCGCAGTGGGCGTCGGGCGGCTTTCGCGCCGGTTTCGGCCCCTTCGGCCCCGACCGGGCGACGCGATCCCCGCGCGGCACGCGGGCGCGGAGCCCGCGGGCGCGAGACCGAATGTCGCAGTCCGACGTTCGTGTGGGATGACGACGCTTGTGCGGTGCGATATCCAAGGGACCATAATCGATTTATGACCCGGGAAGAACGTCCATGCCTCTCGCCACGCCCGACAAGCCCTGGCTGTTCCGCACCTACGCCGGTCACTCGACCGCGGAGGCCTCGAACCGCCTCTATCGCACCAATCTCGCCAAGGGTCAGACGGGTCTGTCGGTGGCCTTCGACCTGCCGACCCAGACCGGTTACGACCCCGACCACGCGCTGTCGCGCGGCGAGGTCGGCAAGGTCGGCGTACCGGTCTCCCATCTCGGCGACATGCGGGCGCTGTTCGACGGCATCCCGCTCGAGAAGATGAACACCTCGATGACGATCAACGCGACGGCGCCCTGGCTCCTGTCGCTCTACGTCGCCGCCGCCGACGAGCAGGGCGCGAACCGCAAGCTCCTCGCCGGCACGACGCAGAACGATCTCATCAAGGAGTATCTCTCGCGCGGCACCTACGTCTTCCCGCCCGCGCCCTCGATGCGGCTCACCACCGACGTCATCGCCTGGACCTACACGGAGATGCCGAAGTGGAACCCGATGAACGTCTGCTCCTACCATCTGCAGGAAGCGGGCGCGACGCCGGTCCAGGAGCTCGCCTTCGCGCTCGCGACCGCGATCGCCGTCATCGACAACGTGAAGAAGACCGGCGTGATCCCGGAAGCCGAGTTCGGCGAGGCGGTCGGCCGCATCTCCTTCTTCGTCAACGCCGGCATGCGGTTCGTCACCGAAATCTGCAAGATGCGCGCCTTCGGCCGCCTCTGGGACGAGATCACCCGTGACCGCTGGGGCGTCCGGGAAGAGAAGAACCGCCGCTTCCGCTACGGCGTCCAGGTCAACTCGCTGGGCCTGACCGAGCAGCAGCCGGAGAACAACGTCTACCGCATCCTGATCGAGGCGCTCGCCGTGACGCTGTCGCGCGACGCCCGCGCCCGCGCCGTGCAGCTGCCGGCCTGGAACGAGGCGCTGGGCCTGCCGCGTCCGTGGGACCAGCAGTGGTCGTTGCGCATGCAGCAGATCCTCGCCTACGAGACCGACCTGCTCGAGTTCGCCGACATCTTCAACGGCTCCGCCGAGATCGAGGCGAAGGTCGCCGAACTCGTCGCCGAGGCGAAGACCGAACTCGCCGCGATCGAGGCGATGGGCGGCGCCGTGGCGGCGGTCGAGTCGAGCTACATGAAGCAGAAGCTCGTCGAATCGAACACCCGCCGGCTCGAGGCGATCGAGGCCGGGGCCTCCACCGTCGTCGGCGTCAACCGCTTCAAGGAGACCGAGCCCTCGCCACTGACGACCGGCGAAGGCTCGATCCTGACCGTTCCCGCCCATGTCGAGGCGGAAGCGATCGAACGGATCAGGGCCTGGCGCGCCGGCCGCGACGAGAAGGCGGTCGCATCCGCGCTCGCCGCCCTGCGTTCCGCCGCCGCCGAGGGCCGCAACGTGATGGAGCCGTCGATCGCCGCCGCCAAGGCCGGCGTGACGACCGGCGAATGGGGCGCGACGCTGCGCGACGTCTTCGGCGAATACCGGGCGCCCACCGGCGTCGGCCGTGCGGCGCGTGACGGCGGCGCCGACGTCGCCTCGGTGCGCGGTGCCGTCGACGCGGTCTCCGAGAAGCTCGGCCGCCGCCTCAAGTTCCTGGTCGGCAAGCCCGGCCTCGACGGTCACTCCAACGGCGCCGAGCAGATCGCCGTGCGCGCCCGCGACTGCGGCATGGAAGTGGTCTACGAGGGCATCCGGCTCACCCCGGCGCAGATCGTCAACGCCGCCCTCGAGGAGGGCGTCCACGCCGTCGGCCTGTCGATCCTATCGGGGTCGCACCTGGCGCTGGTCGAAGACGTCATGACGCGCATGAAGGCGTCGGGTCTCGACGAGGTCCCGGTCGTCGTCGGCGGCATCATCCCGACCGAGGACGCCGAGGCGCTGAAGGGCATGGGGGTGGCGGCGGTCTACACGCCGAAGGACTTCCAGATCACCGACATCATGGCGGACATCGTCCGCATCGTCGGCGAACGCGCCGCCTGAGGGCGGCGCGGATGCGCGCCCGACCTCAGCCGGAAACGGCGAGGCGGGCGCGTTCGACCCGGCCGTTGATGCCTTCGAGCTCGGCGATGCGCGTCGCGTTGGCGGTGTGCACGTCCTCGAGCAGCTGGTCGTAGAGCGCGACGATCCGCGTCTCGATGTTCGGACCGCCGGCATCGGCGGTCGCCAGCAGCTGCTTGATCCCGGTCAGAGACACTTCGAATTCGCGCAGCGCCACGATCACCTCGAGGCGGGAGCGATCTTCGCTGGAATAGACCCGTCGCGCGCCTTCGCGGTGCGGCTGCAGGAGCCCCGCCTGCTCGTAGAATCGCAGTGTCCGCAGCGAGACGCCGAGGTGGGACGACAACTCGCCTATGGTGAAGGTCGCTCCGGAAGCCGTCGTCGAGTAGTTCATCAGCGAACGCAATGAGTTCGCCAAACTTTCGATCGTCTCGGCCGCCTTCGTCATGTCCACCTCGAGTTGAGTGTCGGCCTGCGTACTCGGCCGACGACGCCGAGCAGAGCTCCCACCACGACCGATTCGAACCGGCCCCCCGTCGACGTTGAGGAGGATTGTTCCTTCAAAACGTTTTGGGAGCAAGGAGCGAACGCCCGTTGTTTCGGGGGAGATTCACACTTGCATGTCAGGCATGACGATATGGCGGGACCTTCTGGGATTTCACAGCCAACCCATCCGCCCGCTGCGAAAGTCTTCGACGGCGCGAAAAAGCTCGTCCTGCGTGTTCATTACGAAGGGCCCCATGGCGGCGATCGGTTCGTCGATCGGCTCGCCGGCGAGAATCAGGATGCGACTGTCGGTCGCTCCCCCCGTTACCGCCATCGTGTCGCCATCGCTGTCCAGAACCGCCACCGTTTCCGCCCCGATTCGCACGTCGCCGATCGTGACCTCGCCGTCGAGCACCGCGACGAGGACGTTCCAGCCCGTCGGCATCGGCAGGGCGATCCGTCCGCCGGCCGCGACCTTGCCGTCGAGCACGGCGAGCGGCGTGTGGGTCTCGGCCGGACCGGCGACGTCGCCGATCGAACCGGCGACGACCCGCAGCGAACCGCCGTCGAACGCCACCGTCGGGATCGCCGCGGCGAGGATCGGCTGGTAGCGCGGCGGCGTGCTCTTGGCGCGCGCCGGCAGGTTGACCCAGAGCTGGGCCATCGACACTCTGCCGCCGTGGCGGCCGACCGCCTCGCCGAGCATCTCCTCGTGGACGAGGCCCGACCCGGCGGTCATCCATTGGACGTCACCGACGCCGATCGTGTCGGCGTGACCGGCCGAATCGCGATGATCGACGGCGCCGGCGTAGACCAGCGTCACCGTCTCGAAGCCGCGATGGGGATGAGGCCCGACGCCGCGCGGGGCGGGCGACGGCGCGAACTCGCGCTCCGCCGCGAAATCGAACATCAGGAACGGGCTCACCACCCGGGTGAAGGCGGCCTGCCCGAAGATCGGGCGGACGAGGAAGCCGTCGCCCACCCAGTGGCGGGAGGGGGCGGACAGAAGGGTCTCGACGCGGCGTTCGGTCATGCGGTCATCCTCGGCGGACGGCGAAGGCCGTCCCGTCACCCCGACATTTGGCGAGGACGGCCCTCGAGGTCCAGCGCCGAAACGTCGAACGATCCGTCCGACGACCGCGACGTGCCGACCGCGCGGCGGCTCACGGCCCGAAGAGCGGCGCCATCGGCGGGCCGACGACCCGGCCGAAACGCGGCCGCCCGTGCTCGATCACCAGATCGAGGCGGCGGCCGGGAAGCTCCGGATCGCTCGACGTCTTGCCGAGCAGGACGAAACCGCCGAGAAGGCCCGCCGTCTCGGCGCCGAGCGCCTTGCCCTGCAGCGCCAGCGCCTCGAGCCCGCGCGCGGCGAAGCCGATCGACCCGTCGAGGAGCCCGTCGCGGCCGAGCGTCAGCGCCCCCTTGCCGGCGACCACCATCCCGCCGACCGACCAGTCGATCCGGATCGGCTCGATCCGCCCGCCGCGTTCGGCGAAGCCGCGCGGCACGTCTCCGGCACGCGGCGGCAGGAAGTCGCGCAACGTGGTCGCCACCGCGAGATCGGAACGCGGCGGACCGACGTGGCGGCCTTCGAGGTCGAGCGAGGCCGAGGCGGCCGAGACCGCGACGTCGAGATCGTGCGCCGTCTCGCCCGAGACCCGTCCGTGCAGTTCGAAATGTTCGGCGACGAGCCGCGAGACGACGTTCGCCGCGTCGGTCGTCCGCGCGTCGATGCCCTCCGCCGCGATCGAGACCCGCTCCGGCCCGCCCGGCGCGAG
>DBMN01000238.1 GCA_002298965.1 Rhizobiales bacterium UBA697
GCCTCGGCCGTCGCGAGGAGGCCGAGGATCACGCGCCGCAGATGCGTGAGCCGAGCTTCCGCGAGCCGGCCGCCCCGCGCGCCGACGCCTATCGCCCGGCCGGTCACGACGACTTCGCCAAGCGTCCGCTCGCCCGGGCCCCGGAGGCGCCGCGCGCCGCCGCCGGCAACCTCGACGCCCACGGCCGTCAGCCGGTGGTGACGCGGTCGCTGGACGAGGACAATCTCGAGATCCCGGCCTTCCTGCGTCGTCAGACCAACTGACGAATCCAGGCATCCGGACAATCACGGAGGGCTCCGTCACACATGTGACGGAGTCCTTGCCGCATTCTCGCCATGGATGTTTCAATTTGTTGAAATTAAAGAGCTTATCGAATTTTGCAGATGGTAACATTGTGTAATCAAGCGTGATTTCGCACGAGACGTCGGGAACGGTAGTGTGCAGGTGTGGTTCCGGGTCGGAGCCGCGACGGCATGCCGAGGGGACGGTGTGCGGCGCGTGTTCCGGAACCTTCGAATTCCAGGGGATGAGTTCTCCGCATCGGTCCGCCGGGACAGGGCGAGAGCAACGGGTGAAGACGATGGCTCGCAACGCGACGACTTTCCAGACCACGATCGGCGACACCGTTCGGATCGTGGGTATCGGTGTCCATTCCGGCGCTCGCGTCCATCTCGCCCTCCATCCCGCCGATGCCGACACCGGCATCACCTTCGTCCGCACCGGCATGAACGGTGGCGACGTCGAGATCCCCGCCGTATGGAAACACGTCGCGGCGACCGACCTCTGCACCATGGTCGGCGATCCCAAGGGCGCGTCCATCGCCACCATCGAGCATCTGATGGCGGCGCTGCGCGCTCTCGGCATCGACAATCTGGTGGTCGAGATCGACGGCGGCGAAGTCCCGGTGATGGACGGCTCGTCGGAGGCCTTCGTCGAGGCGATCGATCAGGTCGGCCTCGTGCGTCAGACCGCGCCGCGCCGCGTGCTGAAGATCCTCAAGCCGATTCGCGTCGAGCACGGCGCCGCCTGGGCCGAGCTGCGTCCGCACGACGGCGCCCGCTACGAGGTGACGATCGACTTCACCAACCCGGTGATCGGCCGTCAGGCGATCGGCATCGATCTGACCCCCGACGTCTTCCGCAACCAGGTCGCCCGCGCCCGCACCTTCGGCTTCGTCTCGGACCTCGAGAAGCTCCTGCCGATGGGGCTCTGCCGCGGTTCCAGCCTCGAGAACTCGGTCGCCATCAAGGACGACCGCATCCTCAATCCGGAAGGCCTGCGCTTCGTCGACGAGTTCGTCCGTCACAAGCTGCTCGACGCGATCGGCGACCTCGCCCTGTCGGGCGCCCCGATCCAGGGCCTCTACCGTTCCTACAAGGGCGGTCATCGCCTCAACTTCATGACGCTGCAGGCCCTCTTCGCCGATCCGACCGCCTGGGCGCTGGTCGAGGCGTCGAGCCGTCCGTCCTCTCCGGCGGCGGAACTCGGTCTCGGCATGGTGGCGCCGGCCTTCCGCGCCGAAGTCGCCTGATCGCCGATTTCGGCCGTCTCGCCACAAATTCGAACCATTGCCTACCCACGAAGATGACGGCGGCTCTCCGACGCGCTAGAACGCGGATCGTGAGGATCGGCCGTCGTCCGTCTTTCGGGGGCGGGACGAGGACGAACCAATTCGGCGCGACGACGCGCGTGTGAGGGATGGCGAAGTGATGGGCATGGGTTATTCGGCGGATCCCGTCGCGGCGCTCCGGAGCACCGGGTCGCGTCTTCGCTTGGCTGCCGCGGTCGCCGTGGCGCTGACGGTGGGCGCCTGCGCCTCGGCCAAGGACGAAGTCGACAACACCGCATCCGCCGACCAGCTCTACAACGAGGGTCTGGTGCAGCTGCAGGCCGGCAAGAAGGCCGACGCGGTGAAGAAGTTCGACGACGTCGACCGGCTCCACCCCTATTCGCAGCTCTCCAAGCAGGCGCTGCTGATGCAGGCCTACACCCAGTTCGAGCGCAACGCCTTCACCGACGCGATCTCGGCCGGCCAGCGCTTCGTGACGCTCTATCCGTCGAGCCCCGACGCGGCCTATGCCCAGTACATCGTCGCGGAGAGCCTGTTCCAGCAGATCCCCGACGTGAGCCGCGACCAGGCACAGACCGCCAAGGCGCTCGCCGCCTACGGCGAGCTGATCGAGAAGTATCCGAACTCGCCCTATGCCGAGGACGGCCGCAAGAAGGTCCTCACGGTGCGCGACCAGCTCGCCGGCAAGGAGATGGACATCGGCCGCTTCTATCTCAAGAAGCACCAGTATCTCGGCGCGATCAACCGCTTCAAGCTGGTGGTTTCGCAGTATCAGACCACCCGCCACGTCGAAGAGGCGCTGGCGCGCTTGGTCGAATGCTACTACGCCATGGGGGTGATCAACGAGGCGCAGACCGCCGCGGCGATCCTCGGGCACAACTTCCCCGACAGCCAGTGGTACAAGGACAGCTACACGCTCCTCCAGAACGGCGGTTACGAGCCGAACGAGGACAAGTCGAGCTGGATCTCCAAGTCGATCACCCAGCCGCTGAAGTCCGTGAAGATTCTCTGATCGATCGGCGACGGGGACGAGACGGGGGTTCCGTTTTGTTCTCGTCGCGGCTATCGTTCCGATCGGGTTTTCGCAGAATCACGGACGTCTCATGCTCTCGGCACTGTCGATTCGAGACATCGTTCTGATCGAACGGCTCGAGATCGACTTCTCGCGCGGACTGACGGTGCTGACCGGCGAGACCGGTGCCGGCAAGTCGATCCTGCTCGACAGTCTGGCGCTGGCCCTCGGCGGGCGCGGCGATGCTGGCCTCGTGCGCCACGGCGCGACACAGGGGCAGGTGACGGCCGTCTTCGATCTCGCCGAGGATCACCCGGCCCGCCGGCTCCTCGCCGACAACGACATCGAGGCCTCGGGCGAGCTGATCGTCCGCCGCGTCCAGAGCGCCGACGGCCGCACCCGCGCCTTTCTCAACGACAGTCCGGTCTCGGCGACGCTGCTGCGCGACTTCGGCGAGCGGCTGGTGGAGATCCACGGCCAGCACGACGACCGCGCGCTGGTCGACGAGCGTGAGCATCGCCGGCTGCTCGACGCCTTCGGCGGGCTGGAGCCGCAGGTCACGGCGGTGGGTGCCGCCTGGAGCGCGTGGCGGCGGGCGGTGAAGGATCGCGACGGCCACCGCGCCCGCATCGACGCGGCGCGGCGGGAGGCGGACTATCTGCGCGCCAGCCTCGAGGAACTCGATCAGCTGAAGCCGGAGGTGGGCGAGGAGACCGAACTCGCGACCAAGCGTCACCGCATGATGCAGGTGGAGAAGGTCGCCGGCGATCTCGCCGAGGCGGTGGAGACCTTCGACGGGCCGCATTCGCCGGTGCCGACCATCGCCACGCTGATGCGGACGCTGGAGCGCAAGGCGGGCTCGCTGCCGGGCCTCTCGGAGAGCGCGCTGAAGCCGATGGGCGAGGCGATCGACCTGCTCGAGAGCGCGCGCACGGCGCTGGAAGCGGCGCTGCGCGAGGCGGATTTCGACCCGCGCGATCTCGAGCGCACCGAGGAACGGCTCTTCGCGCTGCGCGCCGCGGCGCGCAAGCACAGTTGCACGGTCGACGCACTGGCGCCGCTGCGCGCCAAGTTCGCCGCCGATCTCGCCGATCTCGACCACGGCGAGGAGAAGCTCGCCGGCCTCGAGGCGGCGGTGGGCGCGGCCGAGGCCGACTATGCGGCCAAGGCGCGGGCGCTCTCGACGGCGCGCGCCGCGACGGCCGAGGCGCTCGAGGCGGCGGTGGCGGCGGAACTGCCGGCGCTGAAGCTCGAGCGGGCGCGCTTCATCGTCACCCGCGACGCCGACCCGGCCCACGCCGGGCCTGAAGGCATCGACCGGGTCGAGTTCCACGTCCAGACCAAT
Source organism: Rhizobiales bacterium UBA697 (assembly GCA_002298965.1). Taxonomy (GTDB): domain Bacteria; phylum Pseudomonadota; class Alphaproteobacteria; order Rhizobiales; family Ancalomicrobiaceae; genus Pinisolibacter. Next base: position 3,928 of record DBMN01000238.1, read on the forward strand.
CCGGGCACCCGTCCGGGGCCGATGATGAAGGTCGCCTCGGGCGGCGAGCTGTCGCGCTTCCTCTTGGCGCTCAAGGTCTCCCTCGCCGACAAGGGTTCGGCGCCGACGCTGATCTTCGACGAGATCGACACCGGCGTCGGCGGCGCGGTGGCGGGCGCCATCGGCCAGCGGCTGGCGCGGCTCGCCGAGAAGGTCCAGGTGATGAGCGTCACCCATGCGCCGCAGGTGGCGGCGCGGGCGGACACGCATTTCCTGATCTCCAAGGAACCGGTGCCCGGCGGCGAGGACAGGGTTTCGACCCGCGTCGTCGAACTCGACATGCCGGCGCGGCGCGAGGAGATCGCCCGCATGCTGTCGGGCGAGACCATCACCGCGGAAGCGCGTGCGGCGGCGGAGAGCCTGCTGGCGGGGTGAGGGCGTTACGTCGTCTCCCGCCCTCCGCGATGGCAGTCGGCCGATGCGACGGGTAATGTCGCCGCAATGAATCGTCCGCCCTCCGAGGTCCGCATGCCCGCCACCGACATCCCCGTCGACGCCCTCTCGCCGCTCGAAGCCGTGGCCGAGATCGCGCGCGTCTCCGCTCTGATCGAGGCGGCGGATCGCGCCTATTACCAGGACGACGCGCCGACGCTGAGCGATGCCGACTACGACGCGCTGCGCCTCAGGCTGATCGCGCTCGAGGCGGCGTTCCCCGATCTGAAGAAGCCGGACAGTCCGACCGCACGGGTCGGCGCCGGGGCGTCGGAGAAGTTCGAGAAGATCCGCCACGCGGTGGCGATGCTCAGCCTCGACAACGCCTTCTCCGACGAGGACGTCGGCGAGTTCGTCGGCCGCGTCCACAAGTTCCTCGCCACCCACGGGCAGACGGTCGCCTTCACCGCCGAGCCGAAGATCGACGGGCTGTCGCTGTCGATCCGCTACGAGAAGGGTCGGCTCGTCCATGCCGCCACCCGCGGCGACGGGGCGGAGGGCGAGAACGTCACGGCGAACGTGCTGACCATCGGCGAGATCCCGCGCGAGCTGCCGGCCGGCGTGCCCGACGTGCTCGAGGTGCGCGGCGAGGTCTACATGAGCCATGCCGACTTCGCGGCGATCAACGCCAAGGCGGAGGCGATGGGCGGCAAGGTCTTTGCCAATCCGCGCAACGCGGCGGCGGGCAGCCTTCGCCAGCTCGATGCGAAGATCACCGCGGCGCGGCCGTTGAAGTTCTTCGCCTATGCCTGGGGCGAGGTGTCGGACTGGGACGTCGACACCCAATACGACCGGGTGCAGGCCTTCGGCCGCTGGGGCTTTCCGATCAATCCGCGGATGGTGCGGTGCTCTTCGGTCGAGGAGCTGCTGGCGGTCTATCGCGGGCTCGAGGCGGACCGGGCGAACCTCGGCTACGACATCGATGGCGTCGTCTACAAGGTCGATCGGATCGATCTCCAGACCCGCCTCGGCTTCGTCTCGCGCTCGCCCCGCTGGGCGATCGCCCACAAGTTCCCGGCGGAAAAGGCGCGGACGATCCTCGAGGGCATCGACATCCAGGTCGGCCGCACGGGGGCGCACACGCCGGTGGCGCGGCTCGCACCGGTGACGGTCGGTGGCGTCGTCGTCACCAACGCGACGCTGCACAATGCCGACGAGATCGCGCGCCTCGACGCGCGCATCGGCGACACGGTGATCGTCCAGCGCGCCGGCGACGTCATTCCGCAGATCGTCGAGGTGGTGAAGGACGCGGCCCACGAGGCGCGCGCCGCCTTCGACTTCCCGCATCTCTGCCTCTGCGACCTGAAGACCGCACTGGTGCGCGAGGAGACCGCGACCGGCGAGGAGGGCAAGATCCGCCGTTGCTCCGGCGAGTTCGCCTGTCCCTTCCAGCGGCAGGAGCACCTGCGCCACTTCGTGTCGCGCCGCGCCTTCGACATCGAGGGGCTGGGCGAGAAGCAGATCGCGTTCTTCTTCGACGATCCCGACTTCCCGGTGAAGGAGCCGGGCGACATCTTCACGCTGGCGGCGCGCAACGCCGAGAGCCCGATCAAGAAACTCGAGAACAAGGAGGGTTTCGGCGCCGTCTCGGTGGCGAAGCTCTTCGAGGCGATCGAGGCGCGGCGGACGATCGCGCTCGAGCGCTTCGTCTTCGCCCTCGGCATCCGCAACGTCGGCGAGACGACGGCGCGGCAGCTGGCGCGCGCCTACGGCTCGTGGGAGGCGCTGCACGAGGCGGCGGAGAAGATCGTCGCCGAGGACGCGGTGGCGCGCGAAGAGATGGACGCGATCGACCAGATCGGCGAGACGGTGATCGACAGTATCGCCGCCTATTTCCGCGAGCCGCACAATCGCGCCGTGGTCGAGCGGCTCACCACCCATCTGACGATCGTCGACGCCGAGAAGCCCAAGGCCGACACCGCGGTCGCCGGCAAGACGGTGGTCTTCACCGGCAGTCTCGAGAAGATGACGCGCGACGAGGCCAAGGCCCAGGCGGAGCGGCTGGGGGCGAAGGTCGCCGGCTCGGTCTCGGCCAAGACGCACATCGTCGTGGCGGGGCCGGGGGCGGGGTCGAAACTCGCCAAGGCGCGCGATCTCGGCGTCACCGTCATGACCGAAGAGGAATGGCTGGCGATGATCGGCGAGGCGTGAGGGGGGCTTCGGCTGCCCTTTTGCCGTGGTGCGCGATGCTTCGAGACGGGTTGCCTTCCGGCAACCCTCCTCAGCATGAGGCGCTTGTTCTTGTTCGATAAATCTCGAGGCCCCTCATGCCGAGGAGGTGCGCGCAGCGCGCCGTCTCGAAGCATCGCGCACCTGCTCGATCGAGCTGCACGGCGTCACCCATCCGCCGGCAGAACCTACCGCACTGCCGAAGCTCGATCCTGCGCCGCCGAAGTGTTTCTCCTGCGCTGCCGCGTAAGCTCGCACGAAATTGCATAACGGACATGAGTTGCCATGCGTGTCCCTGTATCGCCATATTTCCATGAGACGTTGGTCGTACGAAAAATGACGGATCACGCGTGACGCGATCCGCAGACCACAGGCAGGAAGCGGCACGGGGGCGGGTCGAACCCGAACCAACGGAGCACGCCATGAGCCGCATCATCTCGATCTTCGAACGCATCCTCGGCGCCGACGTCGCCGGCAACCGCTCGGCCTGGGCCGAGACCCCCTGCGAGGCTTCCGCCCGCATCGACCTCGAGCTCGCCGACCGCGACGAAATGCGTGCGCGTTCGCGTCGCGACTACGGCTTCACCGCCTGGTGCTGATCGTCTCGAACGCGCCGGCCGAGGCGGCCGGCGCTTCGCGCCCTCTCAGGTGACGACGTTCGGGCCTTCGCGCCCGGTGCGCGCCCTGATCCCCGCCACCGCATCGGCGGCGGAAAGAACATCGGCCAGAGCCGCCTGCGGATCGAGATCGTGGCGGGCGGGATCGGCCTCGAAACGCTCCACGTAGAGACGCAGCGTCGCCCCCTCGGTGCCCGTGCCCGAGAGGCGGAAGATCGCGCGGCTGCCGTCGGAAAACCCGATCCTGACACCCTGTTTCGTCGAAACCGAACCGTCGGTCGGGTCGGTATAGGCGAAGTCGTCGGCCGAGACGATCGCGAGACCACCGACCGTCGTGCCCGGCAGCCCGGCGAGGCTGCCACGCAGATCGGCGAAGAGCGCGTCGGCGAGGTCGGAGGGCAGCGCCTCGTAGTCGTGACGCGAATAGTAGTCGCGGCCGTAGGTCTTCCAATGGTCGTGGACGATCTCGGCGATCGACTGGCGGCGCGTCGCCACGATGTCGAGCCAGATCAGCACGGCCCAGAGGCCGTCCTTCTCGCGGACGTGGTCGGAACCGGTGCCGGCGCTCTCCTCGCCGCAGATCGTCGCCATGCCGGCATCCAGCAGATTGCCGAAGAACTTCCACCCCGTGGGCGTCTCGTAGAGGCCGACGCCGAGCTTCTCGGCGACGCGGTCGGCGGCGCGGCTGGTCGGCATCGAGCGGGCGATGCCCTTCACGCCGGCCGTATAGCCCTTGGCGAGATGGAGATTGGCGGCGAGCAGCGCCAGACTGTCGGACGGCGCCACCGAGATGCCGCGGCCGAGCACGATGTTGCGGTCGCCGTCGCCGTCGGACGCCGCGCCCATGTCCGGCGCATTCGGTCCGAACATGATGTCGAACAGTTCCTTGGCATGCACCGGGTTCGGATCGGGATGGTGGTGGCCGAAGTCGGGCAGCGGCGTGCCGTTGACGACGGTGCCGGCCGGGGCGCCGAGCTCGCCCTCGAGGATGGCGTGGGCGTAGGGTCCGGTCACGGCGCTCATGGCGTCGAAACGCAGGGTGAAGCCCGAGGCGAAGAGGGCGCGGATACGGTCGAAGTCGACCAGCTTGCGCATCATCGCGACGTAGTCGGCGACCGGATCGACGATCTCGACCACCATGCCGGCGAGGTCGAAGGTGCCGAGCGTCGCGATCGACGGGGCTTCCTCTTCGACGATGCGCCATTCGGCGATGTCTTTCGTCCGGGCGAAGATCGCGTCGGTGACGGGCTCCGGCGCCGGGCCGCCGTTCGAGACGTTGAACTTCAGGCCGAAGTCCTCGTCGGGGCCGCCGGGATTGTGCGAGGCGGAGAGCACGAAGCCGCCGTAGGCCTTGCGCACGCGGATCAGGTTGGAGGCGGCGGGCGTCGACAGGATGCCGCCCCGGCCGACGATGGCGCGTTTCGCGCCGTTCGCTGCCAGCATGCGCAGGATGACGCCGATCGCGGTGTCGTTGAAGTAGCGGCCGTCGCCGCCGACGACGATCTCGCGATCTTGCACGCCGCCGACGCCCTCGATGATCGCCTGGACGTAGTTCTCGAGGTAGCCCGGTTCCATGAAGATCCGGGTCTTCTTGCGAAGGCCCGAGGTGCCCGGCTTCTGGCCGGCGATCGGGGTGGTCGGGACGATCTTCACGGCCATCGGCAGAGCTCCTCGGTGCGACGCACGTTGCCCCATGGGTAGCCGGTTCGGTGGCCGAGCGCCATACGCTCGAGACCGAAGCCGAGCCCTCGCGGTCATGCGCGGCGGGCGGGGATGCCATGCGGTCTACGACCTTGGTCTAATGCATGACTTCAGGCATCGTCGTTCGAACGCGGCGGTGTGGGGCGCCGGACCGCGATCGGCCGATCAACGAGCCGAAAGAGGAGACGTCGAGCGGAGGCGCAAGCCCACGCGACACGACGGAGAAGACCCCATGTTTCGTTTCCTCAGCGCCGCCCGTTCGGCCATGCGCCGCTCGCTGATCCGCTTCGACGAAGGAATCGATCGCGGCATGCGCGAATCGAGCACCTTCACCGCGCTGCGCCATCACTGGATCGACCCGCTCGAGCGTCGCTGACGCCGCCGAGCCGGACGTCTCCACCCTCCGTCTTCGGAGCGCCTTGCCGCGTCGACGAGGGCGATGGATCGTGCCAATGTTCCTCCCGTGTGCGTCGCAGCATTCGCGCGATGCCGGGAGAACGATGCGATGTCCGACCTTCCTCCGTCCACGCCGCCGGTGATCCGCACCATCGCCATGCCGGGCGACACCAACCCGGCCGGCGACATCTTCGGCGGCTGGCTGATGGCCCACATGGACCTCGCCGCCGGCAACGTCGCGACGCGTCGGGCGCGCGGGCGTGCCGCCACCATCGCGGTCGAGGGCATGGCCTTCCTGAAGCCGGTTCTGGTCGGCGACGAGGTGAGCTTCTACGGCACCATCGTCGGCTCCGGCCGCACCTCCATGAAGATCCTGATCGAAGCCTGGCGCCGTCCGCGCGAGGGCGACGAGATGACCAAGGTGACCAGCGCCGTCTTCACCTTCGTGGCGATCGGCGAGGACCGTCGGCCGAGGCCGCTGCCGGAGGCGTGAGATCGGCGGACGACCGTGCGCGATCCTTCGAGACGGCGTCCTTCGGACGCCTCCTCAGGATGAGGCGCTTGTCTTCTCGGCGAAAAACGCCGACGCCTCATGCTGAGGAGGCCCGCGCGGCGGGCCGTCTCGAAGCATCGCGCACGGCGTTGCGGCCGGCACGGCGCCTCAGCGGCGGCCGAAGTTGAAGAACCACGCGACCGCGCCGATCTGCAGCACGACGCCCAGCGCCACCAGCTTGGCCATCCACCACAGGAGCGCCGCGCGGTCGGCATCTTCGAAGAAGGCGCGGCCGCCGGGGATGCCGGCGGCGAGCACGATCAGCTGGCCGATCGCGAGAAGCGCCAGCATCGTCATGTGGGCATTCGGCGAGAAGCCGCCCGAGGCATTGGCCATCAGCCCGCCGGGGAGGCTCAGGACCGCCCAGACGAGGCAGAGGACGGTCCACAGGACCATGATCGCGACACCGAGGACCGTCATGCGGCGGGCCCCCGCGGCATGAGCTCGTAGGGGTGCTTCCAGCCCGGAAGCTCGGAGATGCGCTGGCGCCAGGCGTCGATCGCCGGGAACATCTCCCAACGGTCGAGGCCGACCTCCTCGTCGTAGAAGACGTAGCCGGCGAGCGAGAAGTCGGCGATCGTCGGGCGGTTGCCGACCAGCCAGTCGGTGACGTTCAGCTGCTTCTCCACCACCTTGTAGGCGTCGATCACCCGGGCGCGGAGGAACTCCGTCGCCGCGGTCTCGGGCATGCCCTTGAGGCCGACCATGAAGCGCAGGGTGGCGAAATAGCTGGTGAACTTGTGATTGTCGAAGAGGATCCAGCGCCAGATCTCGCGCTTCTCGTCGCCGTCGCGGCCGCCGAACCTGCCGGTCTCTTCGGCGAGATAGTCGAGGATGACGCCCGACTGGGTCAGCACGCGGCTGCGATGGACGAGGACCGGGGCCTCGCCCATCAGGTTCAGACCCTCGCGCCATTCGGGCTTGCGCGTCGCACCTTCGAAGAAGGGCACGAAGATCGGGTCCCAGCTGCACCCCGCGAGCGCCAGCATCAGCGCCGCCTTGTAGGAGTTGCCGCTCTCGCCGAAGCAGTGGAGCCGATAGTCACCCATGCGCGAACCTCCTCCTCGCCCGCGTCGGGCGGTGTCGTTCCTCAGCCGCCGAGCGGCGCGGTCGCCTGCTCGAGCCAGGCGCGCGTCGCCGGATCGAGCAACGGGCCGATCTCGTTGCGCACGCGGGCGTGATAGGCGTCGAGCCGGGCGATCTCGCCGGCGTCGAGCAGCGCGACGTCGACGGCGCGTCGGTCGATCGGCACCAGCGTCAGTGTCTCGAAGCCGAGCATCGGCCGCTCGCCGCCGGGGACGTGCTCGGCCGGGGTGACGAGCTCGAGGTTCTCGATGCGGATGCCGAAGGCGCCGGCGCGGTAGTGCCCGGGCTCGTTCGACACGATCATGCCGGGCTTCAGCTCGGCCGAACCGGTCTTGGCGATGCGCTGCGGCCCTTCGTGCACCGACAGGAACGAGCCGACGCCGTGGCCGGTGCCGTGGTCGTAGTCGAAGCCGGCCTTCCACAGGGCGATGCGGGCGAGCGTGTCGAGCGCCGCGCCGGTGGTGCCGACGGGGAAGCGGGCGCCGCCGATCGCCAGATGACCCTTCAGCACCAGGGTGAAGGCGCGCTTCATCTCCGGCGAGGGCGTGCCGACCGCGATGGTGCGGGTGACGTCGGTGGTGCCGTCGCGATACTGGCCGCCGCTGTCGAGCAGGAAGAACGTGTCGCGATCGATCGGCCGGTTGGTCGCCCGCGTCGCGTGATAGTGGACGATGGCGCCGTTCGGGCCGGCCCCGGAGATGGTGCCGAAGGAGAGGTCGATCAGTTCGCCGGTCTCGGCGCGGAAGGCCTCGAGCCGCTCGCAGCAGGCGATCTCGTCGGTCGCATGGCCCTCGGCGTCGAACCAGGCGAGGAACTTCGCCATGGCGACGCCGTCGCGGACATGGGCCGCGCGGGCGCCGGCGACTTCCGCGGCGTTCTTGCAGGCCTTGGGCAGGATGACCGGATCGTCGGCCTCGACGACCAGGGCACCCGCCGCCTCGAGCCGACGCGCCAGCACCTCGGGCGTCATCGCCGGGTCGAGCGCCACAGTGGCCTTCTCCGCCGCCAGCCGGTCGAGGGCGGCGAGGAGCTCGGCGCGCGGGGCGACGTCGACATGGGGGGCGAGATGGGCGGCGACGGCGGCGTCGATCTTCTCCGGTTCGACGAAGAGGGTCGGCCGGCCTGCCTTGCGCAGCAGCGCGAAGGCGAGGGGCACCGGATTGTGGGCGACGTCGCGGCCACGCAGGTTGAAGGCCCAGGCGATCGAATCGGGCTGGGTCAGCAGGAAGGCGTCGACGGTGAGCGCTTCCGCCAGCCGGGCGATCTTCGCCTCGATCGCCTCGCCGGCGAACTCGGTCGGCTGGACGAGGAAGGGCGCCGCGGGCGGGGCCGGGCGGTCGGTCCAGATGCGGTCGACGAGGTTCTCGGCGACCGGGATCAGTTCGGCGCCGACCTTCTCCAGCGCACCGAGGAGGCGGCGGGCCTGGATGCGGGTGTGGAGCCACGGGTCGAAGCCGATGCGGGCGCCCTTGGTCACCGCCTCGGCGAGCCAGGCGTGGATCGGCGTGGCGACGCCGTCGACGAGCACGCTGCGACCGATCACGTCCTCGTCGCCGTTGAAGTGGCGTTGCCAGAACGCGTGGCCGATGAGCGCCGCGCGCGGGCCGTTCGGACGGTCTTCGTCGCGGCTGAAGTTGCGGCCGAGCGCGGGCGCGACGCCGAGCGTCGGCAGCAGGCCGGCATCGACCGGCCATGCGGTGACGAGTTCGGGATCGCCGCTGCCGGCGACGTTTACGTCCTTCGGCGCGAACTTCGAGCCGAGCGATTCGATGCCGGGCACGCCGTCGAGCAGCTGGTACTGCTGCGGCGAGATCGTCGACCACGGATGGCCGTCGCTCTTGTCGAGCACGACGAGGCGGTCCGGCTGCGGGAACGGCGGCGGAGCGAGCAGCACGGCGTCGACCAGCGCGAAGACCGCGGCACAGGCACCGATGCCCAGCGCGAGCGT
>DBMN01000083.1 GCA_002298965.1 Rhizobiales bacterium UBA697
GCCGCGATGCTCGCCGCCGGCGCCGCCATCCCCTACGCCCCCGGTCGCGCCGCTTGGGGCCTGCGCTGCCGCCACTGGTGCCCGTCGGCACCGCGCTGCGAGGAGTGAGGGATACGCAATGCCAAGAAAGAAATATTTCTCAGAAGAAGAAAAATTAGAGGCAAGAAAAATATGGGCATCAAATTACTACAATAAGAATAAATTACTAATTCTTGAAAAAGATAAAACCAGCAGATCAAATGATGTTGCAAAAGCAAAAGAGCGCGAGAGGCATAGAAGATACAGGGAAAACAATAGAGAAAAGTTTAATGAGGCAGCGAGGAGATACAAGGCAGACAATAGAGAAAAAATCATTGAACAAAGGCGATTGAATAGCGAAAAAAGCAGAGAGAAAAATAGATTATACGCCAAAATGCAACGAATAAATATAACTGATAAATATATGAATAGTTCAATGAATGGTGGGTCAGGTGGGCCGATGTACCCTTTGGAATTAATTGAAGTGGCGAGAATAAATCTCACGATCAAAAGAGAGATAAGGAGAATGAAAAATGAAAAACGCCAATGAACTCCGCAGCGAACTGTCGAAGGTCTTCACTGATCTCCGCGCGGGAACGCTAGACCGACGTGATGCCGAAGCCCTGTCCAACGTCGCCGGGAAAATGATCTCGTCGGCGAAGGTGCAGGTCGACTACGCCATCGCTTCGAAGAAAGAGCCGAAGATCGCATTCCTCGAGGAGTGATCATCATGTCCGACAAGACCGCCATCGAATGGGCCGACGCGACCATCAACCCGATCCGCGCGCGCCGAATGGACGATGTCGCCGACCCGCGCCGTCGCATGGGCTGGCACTGCGAGCACGTCTCGGAGGGCTGCCGCAACTGCTACGCCGAGGCCCTGAACCGCGACCGCTTCGGCACCGGCCTCGACTACAAGCCCGGCCACCTCGTCGCGAAGGGCGGGACGGTCGAGATCTATCTCGCCGCCCGGGCGCTGACCGACATGCTGCGCTGGCGACGCCCGCGCCGCATCTTCGTCTGTTCGATGACGGACCTCTTCGCCGACTTCGTCCCCGACTGGATGATCGACCGCGTCTTCGCGGCCATGGCGCTGGCGCCGCATCACACGTTCATGCTGCTGACCAAGCGGCCCGAGCGGATGCGGGCCTATCTGTCATCCCGCAAGACTTTCGACCGGGTCGTCATGGAGATGCTGGTCCTTCACCAACAGACCGGGTGCCCGACGGTCAAGGACCGGTGCGAGCAGGCCGGCCTGCCCTGGACGAAGCCGACGAGCGGCCATGACTGGTGGCCCCTGCGCAACGTCTGGCTCGGCGTCACCGCCGAGGACCAGACCCGAGCCGACGAGCGCATCCCGGTGCTGCTCGAGACCCCGGCGGCGAAGCGGTTCGTGTCGGTCGAGCCGATGCTCGGGGCGGTGCACCTCGGCTACATCGGATGGCCGAATGGGGGAAACCTGAAGAGGACAGGTCTCAGCGCGCTGACGGGCGGCAGGTGGATCGACGGAGAGTATGCCGGCCGCGTCCCGAAACTCAATTGGGTGATCTGCGGCGGCGAAAGCGGCCCCGGCGCGCGGCCGATGCATCCGGATTGGGTGCGGTCTCTCCGCGATCAGTGCGCCGCGGCGGGCGTGCCGTTCCTGTTCAAGCAGTGGGGCGAGTGGCGTCAGTCGAATTTCGACAGCGCGCCCAAGAAGATCATTTTCTGGGATGGCCGCATTCTCGAGAATACCGACGAGAATGCTTCGAGGGTCATCACCGTCGAGGACCACTACGCAGCTTGCCTCATGGCCAGAGTCGGCAAGCGCGTCGCCAGCCGCCTTCTCGACGGCGTCGAGCATCTCGCCTTTCCGGAGACGTGACCATGGCGAACACCACGGCACCAGCCACCAGATCAGCCGCGAGACCTGCCCCGCGCCGCGGCCTGCGGCGCGCCGAGGCGGCCGACTACATCGGCGTGTCGCCGTCCAAGTTCGACGGCCTCGTCGCCGATGGGCGGATGCCGGCGCCCCGGCTTCTCGACGGCTGCGTGATCTGGGATGTCCTGGAAATCGACTCCGCGTTTGACGATCTGCCGCGCAAGGGTCACCCTGAGGCGACCACGGCGCCCGCCTCGACCTCGGACGTGTGGAGCAATCCGCGTGTCTGAGGATCTCGCCATGCCGCGGCGCCTGCCGAAATACTGCGTCGAGGACGTCGATCGCCACGGCAACGTGCGCGTCTATCTCCGCCGCAACGGCCGCAAGATCAGGATCGTCGGCACGCCGTGGACAGAGCCCTTCATGGCCGCCTACGCCGCGGCGATGCAGACGATGCAGCGGCCGGAGATCGAGGCCGGAGAGAGGGTCGAGATCAAGCGCTCGGCTCCCGGCACGTTGCGCTGGCTCGGCGAGCAGTATTTCGCGGGCTGCGCCGACTATCTCGCCCTCGAACCATCGACGCGCGACGGCTATCGCCGCAGCCTCGAGGGCGCGTGGGAAGAGCCGATCGAACCGGGATCGGTGCACCTCTTCGGCGACATGCCGATCGCCCGGGCGACGCCGAAGGCGCTTCGCGTGTTGCGCGACCGCAAGATGGACGCCAAGGAAGCCGGCAACGCGCGCGTCAAGGCGCTGCGCGGGCTCTTCCGCTTCGCGGTCGAATACGACCACGCGACGACGAACCCGGCCGATTCCGTTCCCTACTTCAAGACCCGGTCGAAGGGCCACCACACCTGGACGGTGGCCGAGGTCGAGGCCTACGAAGCGCGCCATCCGATTGGCACGACGGCGCGGCTCGCGCTGGCGATCCTGCTCTACACCGGTGTCCGACGGTCCGACGCAGTGCGGATCGGGCCGCAGCACGCCTCGGACGGGTGGTTGCGGTTCACCGCCTTCAAGAACCGGAATCGCTCGCCCATCGAGATCAACATCCCGATCCTGCCGACGCTCGCCGCGGTGATCGAAGGATCGGCGAAGGGGCACCTCGCCTATCTGGTCACGAAGTTCGGCAAGCCCTACTCGATGGGCGGCTTTTCCGGCCAGTTCAAGGACTGGTGCGTCCAGGCCGGATTGCCGCACTGCTGCGCCCACGGCCTGCGCAAGGCCGGCGCGACGCTCGCCGCCGAGGCCGGCGCAACCGAACGCCAGCTGATGGCGATCTTCGGATGGTCCGACGCCAAGACGCCGAGCATCTACACCCGCGCCGCCGACCGAAAGCGCATGGCCGGTGCCGGTATGGGGTTGATCGAAACGGGGCGAAGCGAGTACAACGAAGTCCCACCGTCCGCCGAGATGGCGTCCAGTGGGACAAAAACAGCCTGAAACCGCAATGATTTCAACGCTGTTTTTTGCGGGTGTAGTTCAGAGGTAGAACGTCAGCTTCCCAAGCTGAATGTCGTGGGTTCGATCCCCATCGCCCGCTCCAAAAATCTATTTATATTCCAATGCATAAAGAAGCCGTCGCCTGAATGTTCATAAGAACGGATCGGGCACGAATGGACGGAGAGGCGACAGTTCGGTACTGAAAGTCCCGAAAAAGTCCCGAACGGCGGCGCCGGAATCACCCGCCGACATCCGGCACGATCGCCTCGACCTGCGCATACAGCCAGTCGAGACTCCCATCGTTGATGATCACGACGTCGGACACGCCGATGTCGGTCGTCTCGCTGGCGTGATTGCCCGCGCTGGCGGCGAGGCCGGCGCCGGGGCGGTCCACTCGAATGACGATGCCGCCGAGGGCGCGGATCGCGGCGACCTCCTCCGGAAACCGGACATCATCGGCCACCACGACCAATCGGCGCATGTCGGCGGACGCCTCGAGGGCGGCGCGATCGACGGAGCGGCGCCAGGCGTCGACCCAGAACGTCGGCGACAGCGCGCGACCCCACTCGGTGCCGAGCGTCTGCATCGCGTGGCGCGGCGTCCGACCGCCGAACACCTCGGACGGGACCTCCTTCAGGTCGCCGTCGACCATGCGCGTCGCGACGGCGAGGCCGAGGCCCTGGGCCTCGAGCAGGTCGAGCAACATCGACTTCAGCGGCTTGGCGAAGGGGATGCGGATGGCGGCGTAGCGGTCGACGAGACGGCGCGCCAGCGTCGACTTGCCAGAACCGGCCTTGCCGGTCACGCCGATCACGACGAGCGACATGGAGATCTCCGAGGAAGGGAAGGGCGCGCTCCCGATCGGGTGCGCGGGATAGGCGGCGAGTCGGCGGGAGGCGCGGCGAACCCGCTCGGGATCACTCGCGCGGCACGGACACCGCCGGCACGCGCCAGCGCGGGCGCAACTCGCGGTCCTCGGGCGGCGCGGCATAGAGCGCGCCCTCGGCCGGAGATCCGACATTGATCCAGCGCGTCGTGGTGACGCCGCGGCGGGGGTGGATCGTCAGCCAGATCTGGCGCGCCGGCGCCGGGCGGAAGCGGCCGTCGCGGGAATACTCGCTCGGCCCCGGCAGGCAGCCGTTGACGAAACCCTCCTCGAGCATGAGCGGCGTGTGGAAATGGCCCATCATGATCAGGTCGAGGTGCACGCCGCGAGCGGCATAGTCGGCGACGAGCCGCTTCATGCCGCGCGCGGCCGTGGCGGCCGGGCCGATGAAGCCGGTGCCGCCGCGCGAGCCGATCCGGTCGCCGTGGGTGGCGAGTACGCGCCAGCCGTAGACCGAGAACACCGCGTCGACCGACGACGGCACCCAGAAGGCGACGCCATCGCGCCCGCGCAGCGCCATCTCGAGGAAGTCGGACACGAGGATATCGTAGCTGGTTTCGGCCGATTCCTTGCTTTCCGGCTTGAGCGTCGAGCGGCCGTGGTTGCCGGCGAGGCTGACGACGTCGATCGGGCACGAGAGCCGACGACGCAGCAGCGCCACGCCCTCGGCGAGATGGCTCGCCAGATCCTTGACGGCCGGCAATGCCTTCGCCTCGTTGGTCTTGGCGAGCTCGGCGTGGATCTCGCCGGACACGAGATCACCGCCGAGCACCAAGATCAGCCGGGCGGGCGCGGGGCCGGTCCAGTGCTTGGTGGCGAGGTCGGCGACGGTCTGGAAATACCGACCGAGACGCGCACGGGCGATCTCGAGATCGAAGCTGTTGAGCCCGTCCATGGCGGGGAGGCTGACGACCTCGCCCCAATGCAGGTCCGAGAGGAAGAGCACGATGGTCTCGGCACCGCCGTCGCCACCCTCGGGCGCACGGAATGCGACCGGATCGGGCGGCGTCTCGGTCAGGCCGAAGAGGCCGGCGCGAAGGTCTTCGGCTTTGCGGGCGCGGTCGGCGAGCGTCTTGTTCTCGGCCGTGAGCGCCGATATGCGCCCCCTCAACCTGACGATCTCGACCGGATCGGCCGAGGGCGCCGATGCCGCCGCCGGGGTGCCGACGGCGGCGGGATGACCGCGCCGCGGAATTCCCAAGCGCGCCTTGGCGCGCGAGATCGTCGACGACGAGTAGCCGACGAGGCGCGGGTCGTTGTAGGTGGCGCCATCGAGCAGAATGGCGTCGAGCGCGGCGCGGCGCTCGTCGGAAAGGTGACGTCCGCGAGCGCTCATACGACTTCTCCTTCGGCCGGGGCGGTCGGGCGGCGGCGGCGCGGCGGCGGCTTTCCGCCGAGATCGCGGATCGACGCCTCGAGGTTGACGACATGCTCGACCAGCCCGGCGATCTCGGTCGACTGCTCTTCGATCTTGTCGCTCTGCGCTTCGACGAGGCGCCGAAGCTCGGCGATCTCCTCGCGCAGGGCGGAATTCGTGCCATCGGCGCGATCGAGCGCATCCTTGTAGTGCTTGACGACGTCGGCGATGGCTGCCGTCAGCGTCGTTTGGATGTCGGGCGCCTTCTCGACCCGCTTTCCGGCCCAGCCGGCGACGGCGCCGACGACGACGCCGACCATCCCGGACACGGCGTTCCAGATCACGGCTTCATCGGCCATGTGCACTCTCCTCGAAAAGTCGATCATCGGGGATCAGGCGGCCTATAATGCGCGCCGAACCGGGCCGCTCGGCCGGCGCTTGGGAGATTGGGATGTCGGGGAAGCAAGAACCGCGGCGCCTGCCGGCGCCCTGGCGTGTCGACGAGATCGCCGCGGCCTATCTGGTGACCGACGCCATGGGGCGNNTATTTCGAAGACGAGAAGAGCCGGCGCGACATCGCCAACCTTCTCACCAAGGACGAAGCTCGAAGGGTCGCACGGGCCATCGCGCGGCTGCCGGAGATCCTACCGAAGGCTTGATCACTGCCGCCGCTCGATCGCGTCGCGCAACGCCTCGTTGACGTCTCCGGCGGCGGCGAGGGCGGCGCGATCGGCTGCCCACGCGCGCTCGACCTCGTCCAGCGTCATCGGTCGCGCCGGCAGATCGACCGGACGCGCGGTCGGTCGCATCGCTTCGCGCGCGACCAGCACCGGCCGATCAGGAAGGGTCTCTCCGGATGAGACGCACCCTGCGAGGGTCGAAAGTGCAGTCGTCACCAGGACGAGGGCGAGGTAGGGGCGCATGGGCGATCTCCTCGAGGATGACGGCGCGCGCCGCGGCGCGGGCGGCGAGGGTGCGAGACCAGCCGACGGCGGCTTCGCGGTCGGCTTCGGTGCGGGCCTCGGCGGCGAGGCGGG
>DBMN01000023.1 GCA_002298965.1 Rhizobiales bacterium UBA697
GGCACCGGCCGGCGCCCGGTTGGCGGCCCGGACGCCGCGATAGACGTCGAGCGCCGCGTCGGTCCTGCGCCGCTGGGCGGCGAGCAGGTCGCGCGCTTCCGGCTTCTCGCCCTTGGCAGCGAGATGGCCGACCGAGGCGCCGCGCTCGCGCTGCATCTCGTGGACCAGAGCGGCGATCGCCCGCGACGTGTCGGTCCGCGCGATCAGCCGATCGGCCCGCCCGATCTCGTCGCGGTGTTCGAGCACCAGCAGCAGGCTGAGCGCGGCGACGACCGCCAGCGCCGGAAGGATGGCGAGGGCGAGGCGTTCGAGGATCTTGAGCGACTGCATCGGCGAGGCATCCTTCCGGGTGAACCTCGGTCAGCCTCGATGATCTTCCTTAACCGGTCGTATATTCTCGTCGAACGAGCAGGAAACGACGCATAATTTCATGCCGGAATCGTGAAATTCCGCGTCTTGTCACGACAGGTTCGGAATTTCTCTTGATAATCGTCAAGAGTATTACGCCCGGTCATTCGTGCTTCGCGCAAAAGTTACTCAGCGTAAATTTCCGGTGGTGGCGAAACACTTGGTGCACGATCGTTCAACGGTGCGGCGACGCGACCAGCGCGCCTTCGGCCACCCGCACCGCGCTGCCGCCGATGCGCAGGACGACCGGTCGGCCCTTCTCGATCTCCAGCGTCAGGTCGATCAGGCTCGGCCGGCCCATCTCGAACCCCTGCTCGATCCTGAGCCGGTGGGTGCCGTCGGTCGGCGCGTCGAAGCGGTGGACCACGCCGCCGAAGGCCGCCGCCGCCGAGCCCGTCGCCGGGTCCTCGCCGATGCCGAAGCCGTAGTCGAACATGCGGGCGTGGAAGTCGCCGTCGTGGCGCCGGCATTCGCGGCAGTAGACGAAGACCGAGAAGGCGTCGGCCTTGCCGAAGGCGGCGCTCCAGCGGCGCGAGTCGAGCCGGGCCCGGCCGATCGCGTCGAGGCCGGAGACCGGCACGAAGGCGAAGGCGACGCCCGCCTCGAACTGCGACGGCACGTGGTTCTCGAAGCCGATGTCGGAGACGTCGAGCCCGAGGGCGTCGGCGATCTCGCCCTTGGGCGGCATGGCGCCGGCGACCGGCGCCGGCAGGCGCGGCGCATCGAACTCGACCCAGGTCGCCTCGCTCTCCGACAGCCGCACCGCCGCGCGGACGACGCCGACGGTCTCCTCGACCGCGACGACGGCGTCGAGCCCACCGGCGGGACGGCCGAAGCGCTCCTCGGCGATCAGCGCGATCGCCCCGACGGTCGGGTGGCCGGCGAAGGGCAGCTCGCGCCCCGGCGTGAAGATCCGGAGCCGCGCCGAATGGGTCGGATTGTCGGGCGGCAGCACGAAGACCGTCTCCGACAGGTTGAACTCGCGCGCGATCGTCTGCATCGCCGCCGTGTCGAGCCCTTCGGCGTCGAGCACCACGGCGAGCGGATTGCCGGCATAGGCCTGGGTCGTGAAGACGTCGAGCACGACGTGGCGGCGGCGGGTCATGGCGTTTCCTCGAAGTGACGGAGCGTCTCGCCGCGATCTTCCGCGGCGAGGAGAGCGAGAAGGCGGGGAACGTAGGGCACCGTCTTCTCGCCCGCGAGGGGGGTCTCGAAGGGCAGGAAGGTGACGCGTTCGATCTCGCCGTGCGGATCGTCGTGATCGATCGCCGCGATCCGCTCGGCGAGCGCCGCGGCGGGAAGAGGCGAGCGCAGCCGCCGGACGAGCGCGAGCCGCGACGGTCCCGACGGGATCATCCACCAGCCGGGATCGGCGGTGAAGGCGTCGAACGCCAGCCCGACCTCTTCCGCCAGCTCGCGCGCCATGTTGGCGACCGGATCGATGCGGTCGCCGACGCGGTCGTCGGCGTCGAACGAGCCCGAGGGCGGATAGGCGAGCCCGGCATTGGCGGTGGTCGCCCCTTGGCGGCCGACGAGCAGCGCGCCGTCGGCACTGGTCACCGCCGGGACGGGGAAGACGTGCAGCAGATCGGCACGGTCGAAGCCGCGGCGCAGCGCGTGGAGCAGCGTCGCATAGTCGGTCGGCCGCGCCGTCGCCGAGAAGACGCCGGCGCGCACCGTCGTCCCTTCGAACAGGAAGGCCGAACCGTTCCACAGCGTCGGATTGGCCGCGGTCGCCGCCGCCCAGTGGTCCCGGACCGCCGCCTCGCGCGCGGCGTCGAGGACCAGCGGGTCGCCGACCGCGATCTCGATCGCGTCGAGACGGACGGGACGGTCGAGGCGCGAGGGGACGATGGTCAAGGCGCGGTCTCCGCGAGCGTGATGTCGACGACCACCGGGCAATGGTCGGAGGCCTTGGGCCGGTCGAAGCCGATGCGCGGGTAGCGCTCGAAGAGGGCGGGCCGCGGCCGCATCCGCTCGACCGGCACCCGGAAGGGCAGACCGGAGCGGATCACCCGCGGCACCGCGCGCGGATCGGCCCGGGCGATCGCCGGCGAGACGTAGACGTGATCGAGCGCCGAGAGCTCGCGCCCTTCCGCCCAGTAGTGGGTCCAGCGCTCGATCGGCGGCAGGCGTTCGACGAGGTCGTGGGCGAAATGGTCGGCATGGAACGGATCGAGCGCCGAGGCCTCCATCCGCTCGACCGTGGCGTCGAGCATGCCGTCGGCGGCCTTGACCAGACGGATGCGCTGGCGGTGGTCGTTGAAGTCGCCGAGGATCGCCCAGTTCGCCCGCGCGGTCCTTTCGCCGAACTTCGCCTCGACCAGTCGACGGACGGCGCGGGCCTCGGCGCG
This sequence comes from Rhizobiales bacterium UBA697, assembly GCA_002298965.1. Taxonomy (GTDB): domain Bacteria; phylum Pseudomonadota; class Alphaproteobacteria; order Rhizobiales; family Ancalomicrobiaceae; genus Pinisolibacter. The sequence continues at coordinate 2,763 of DBMN01000023.1, forward strand.
GCGCACCGCCATGGTGCGGTCGCGGCCTTCGTTCATCGACTTGAAGTGGCAGATCCACAGCGTGAGGACGCCGGCCGCCGTCTCCACCTCGACCTCCAGCGCGTCGCGCTTGAAGATCCGGTCGTCGGGCTGCGCGCCCCAGCGGCGCAGGTCCTCGTCGTGCAGGTCGAGATCGCGATAGGTGAGGGCGGCGTTGCTCATCACCCGGATCGGCAGGCCGCGCCGGCTCATCACCGCGACGTCGATGCCGCGGCGATCGTTGCCCTCGAGCAGGGCGAAGTGCTCGTAGGGCTCGTCGAGCGCGCGCCTCAGGTAGCGGTCGTGGAACCAGCGCAGCGCCTCCAGCCCGTCGACCTCCTGCAGGCAGACGACGTCGGCGTCACAGTCGCGAATCGCCTGGGCGGTAGCCTGGCGCTGGTCGTCGGAGATCGCGACCTGCAGCGCCCGCTCGATCAGACGGCCCTCGGCCTCCGAGGCATGGTCGAACAGGCCGACGGCGGGATCGGGAATCCAGGCGCCGGTGCGCCGATCCCGTTCCTGGCCGATGCGGCGGACGAGGTTCTCGACGTTGAAGGTGGCGACCCTGACGACCATGCGCGGCTCCTCGCCCCGAACAACTAGCGCGAAACACCGCCCGCCGCGAGAGTGTCGCGGAGGGTGGCGACACGACGCATGTCTAATACGGGAGGAGCTTGACGTATTGGGAAAGCGATGCGAGATTGCGTGCAAATACGAATGTCGTCGGGAGGAATGACGAACGTGATCGACGAGACCCTCGAGGATCGGCTCCGCGCCACCCTGCCTTCCCTGTCGCGTCTGGGCGCTCTGGTGCGCTTCGACCTCGGCAAGGACGGTGGCGCTTTTCTCGACGCGCGCTCGGGTTCGGCGGTCCTCGAGACCGAATCGGACGAGCCGGCGGACTGCACGATCACCATGACGCGCGAAAATCTGTTGAAACTGCTCGACGGCAAGCTCGATCCGATGCTCGCCTACGGCCTCGGCAAGATCCGCGTCGCCGGCTCGCTCGGCATCGCCATGAAGCTGGTCGGCGCCATCGCGTGAGACGTGTCGGGAGGCACGTCGAACGTGTGTCCTGCGCGCCACGGTTTACCATTACGTCAATCTGGTCTGGTTGACGTGATCGAAACGGTTCGTTAATTTTTCGCCACAATCGGCCCGAGCTCCGTACCACGGCGGGGTGTCGTCGGGTCAACCGAGTGGCGTGGAAGCGAGAAATGAGCCGGAAAGGCTCGGGGGGAACGATGAAGGCGTCGAAGAAGAATTGGCTCATGGCGGGTGTCGCCGGTCTGGCTCTGGTCGGCGTCGCCGGCGAGGCTTCCGCCGCCGGCTTCATGCTGCGCGAGCAGAGCTCCGAATATCTCGGCAATTCGTTCGCCGGCTCGGCCGCCAAGGCGTCCTCGCCCGCCACCATCTGGTACAACCCGGCCGGCATGACCCTGCTGCACGGTCACCAGATCGCCGGCTCGCTGACCTGGATCGCCCCGCAGGCGCGCTTCGACGGTCGCGGTCTCGGTGGCGCCTCCGTCTCCACCGGCGACGCGATCTCCGACGCGGCGGTCGGCTCGAACTTCGCGCTGTACTCGATCAGCGACGACATCAAGTTCGGTCTCGCCGTGGTCTCGCCCTTCGGCCTGCGCTCGAGCTATCCGGGCAACTGGAATGCCCGCGCCCACGGCGTCGCCTCCGCGATCACCGACATCGCGATCAACGGCAACGTCGCCTACCGCATCAACAAGAACCTCTCGATCGGCGTCGGCATCACCGGCGACTGGGCCGAGGCCGACCTGACCTTCGGCAACCCGGCCGCGCCGGCCGGCTTCCTCGGCCGCCTGAAGGGCAGCGACATCGGCTTCGGCTGGAACGTCGGCGCCCTGTGGGAGTTCTCGCCGCAGACCCGCATCGGCCTCGCCTATCGCTCGAACATCCGCCACGGCCTCGAGGGGCAGCGCACCTCGTCGATCCCGGCGGTCCTGTCGACCATGGACATCACGGCCGACCTGACCCTGCCCGGCACCGCGACGGCGTCGTTCTATCATGCGTTCGACGAGAAGTGGGCCATCATGGCCGACGCCCAGTGGACCCAGTGGTCGGTGCTCAAGGACCTCGCGGTCTACGGCACCAACGGTTCGCTCGCGGTTCCGATCACCGACTTCAGCTGGCGTGACACTTGGTTCTTCTCGGTCGGCGCCGACTACCAGTGGACCAAGGGTCACACCATCCACGTCGGTACCGCCTACGACATGGGCGCCATCAAGGACGCCCAGCATCGCGGCGTGCGCGTTCCCGACGCGGATCGCTACTGGCTGTCGACCGGCTACACCTGGGACTATTCGGAGAAGCTTCGTCTGAACCTCTCCTACGCCCATCTGTTCGCCGCCTCCGCGGACGTCTCGCTGACCACGCCGACGCCGCTGACCGGCAGCTACAAGGCCTCGGTCGACATCTTCTCGACGAGCTTCACCTACAAGTTCTGAGACGGAACCGACATCGTGAGCACGACTGGCAACCCCGGCGGGACATCCGGCCGGGGGGCGGTGGAACTCCGCCCTCTGACCGACCTCTTGGACGACGCGGTGGCGCGTCATCCGGCCAGCCCTTGCGTCGACTTCCTCGGCGCCAAGTGGACCTACGGCGAGATCGGTGATCTCGTCGATCGCGCCGCCGCGGGTTTCCGTCGTCTCGGTGTGGTCGAAGGGACGCGCGTCGGCCTCTGCCTGCCGAACACGCCCTATTCGGTCGTCTGCTACTTCGCGGTGCTGAAGGCCGGCGGCATCGTCGTCAACTTCAACCCGCTCTACGTCGAGCGCGAGCTGATCCACCAAGTGAACGACAGCGGCACCGAGATCATGGTCACCATGGATCTCGAGGTCATGTACCCGAAGGTGGCGAAGCTTCTCGGCAAGACCTGCCTGAAGACGATCGTCGTCTGCCCCATGGCGGCGATCCTTCCCTTCCCCAAGAACTGGCTGTTCCGCCTGTTCAAGCGCGGCGACGTGGCGCGTGTGCCGAACGACGCCGCCAACGTCTCCTTCGCCGCCCTGACGGCGGAGAAGACGCCGGTCACCCGGGCGCCCTTCGACCCGAAGACCACGGTGGCGGTGCTGCAATATACCGGCGGCACCACCGGCGTGCCCAAGGGGGCGATGCTCACCCACGCCAACCTGACGGCCAACGCCACCCAGGTCTCGTCCTTCGTGCCGGACGGCTTCCTGAAGGGCGACCAGCGCATGCTGGGCGTGCTGCCGCTGTTCCACGTCTTCGCCATGACGGCGGTGATGAACTTCGGCATCCGCATCGGCGCCGAACTGATCCTGCTGCCGCGCTTCGAACTGGCGCAGGTGATCGACGTCATCGAGAAGAAGAAGCCGACGCTCTTCCCCGGCGTGCCGACGATCTACACCGCGATCAACCGCGCCGCCGCCGAGCGCAAGCTCGACCTCACCTCGATGCAGGTCTGCATCTCCGGCGGCGCGCCGCTGCCCGGCGACGTCCGCGCCCGCTTCGAGGAACTGACGGGCTGCAAGCTGATCGAGGGCTACGGCCTGTCCGAGGCCTCGCCGGTCGTCACCTGCAACCCGGTCGTCGACTTCGACAAGGTCGGCTCGATCGGCGTCACCGTCGCCGAGACCCAGGTGTCGATCCGCGTCCCCGTCACCTGCGAGACGGAGGTGCCGGAAGGCGAGAAGGGCGAGATCTGCGTCAAGGGTCCGCAGGTCATGCTCGGCTACTGGAACCGTCCCGAGGCGACCGCCGAGCAGTTCCACGACGGCTGGCTGCGCACCGGCGACATCGGCTGGCGTGATCCCGACGGCGCGATCTTCCTGGTCGACCGCCTCAAGGACATCATCATCTGCGGCGGCTACAACGTCTATCCGCGGGTTCTGGAAGAGGCGCTCTACCAGCATCCGGCGGTCGAGGAGGCGACGGTGATCGGCGTGCCCGACACCTATCGCGGCCAGGCGCCGATGGCCTTCGTCAAGCTCCGCGCCGACCACGAGGCGACCCCGGACGACCTGATGAAGCACCTCTCGACCTGGGTCTCGAAGATCGAGATGCCCAAGGCGATCGAGATTCGCGACGCGCTGCCCAAGACCATGGTCGGCAAGCTGTCGAAGAAGGAACTCGTCGCGGAGATCGTCGCCCGCGACACCATCGATACCGTCGATCTCTCCGATCGCGGCTGATCTGCCCCGGGCCGCGCCGCCGCGTGCCGCCCGCCCACGGCCCCGCGGGGCCGCCTTCCGGCCGGGTCCGTCCCGACCGACCGCCGCCGGACCCGTCGGGTGCGGCGCTCCGTCCACAGTCTTTGGAAGACCCGAGCCCGTCGATGACGATTTCGCGTGACATCAAAGTGACGTATAGGGCAATATCCGGCCCTGACTGTCGTCGCCTGCATCTCGCGGAGCTTTTCTTCCATGGACAAGATCTTTTCGGTCACGGAGCTCGCCCGCGATCTCGGCGTCACCCCGCGGACCATCCGCTTCTACGAGGACCAGGGGCTGATCTCGCCCCAGCGCGCCGGCAACACGCGGGTCTACACCCATCGCGACCGGGCGCGGATGATCCTCATCCTGCGCGGCAAGCAGCTCGGCTTCTCGCTGCGCGACATCAAGGAATACCTCGACCTCTACGTCGTCGACACGACCCAGTCGGAGCAGCTGCAGCATCTGGTGAAGAAGGCGCGCGAGCGCATCGTCCAGCTGGAAGCGCAGGCCCAGGCGGTCAAGACCACGTTGCAGGAGTTGAAGGAAATCGAACGGCTCAGCCTCGAGACGCTGGCCGGTCGCGGATTGACGGCGGAGACGGTCTGAGGGCGGCGGGCATTCCCCGCGGCGCGACGTTCGTCTCCCCGAGCACAACTCGAGTTCCGAGTTCTCTCCAGGAGACACGTCGATGAAGAAGGTCGTCGTCGCGGGCTATGCCCGTTCGCCGTTCACGCTCGCCAAGAAGGGCGAACTCGCGTTCGTCCGCCCCGATCGCCTCGCCTCCGCGGTGGTGTCGGGCCTCGTCGCCAAGACCGGCGTCAAGGTCGACGACCTCGAGGACCTGATCCTCGGCTGCGCCTTCCCCGAAGGCGAGCAGGGCCTCAACCTCGCCCGTCTCGTGGTGCTGATGGCCGGTCTGCCGCGTTCGGTCGGCGGCCAGACCATCAACCGCTTCTGCGGCTCGTCGATGCAGTCGATCCACGCCGCCGCCGGCGCCATCCAGATGGGCGCGGGCGAAGCCTTCGTCTGCGCCGGCATCGAGTCGATGAGCCGCGTGCCGATGATGGGCTACAACGTCCTGCCCGATCCGGACTTCGCCGCCGCCATGCCGGGCGCCTACATCGGCATGGGCGACACCGCCGAGAACGTCGCCGCCCGCTGGGGCATCACGCGGCCCGAGCAGGAGGCCTTCGCCGTCGCCTCGCATGCCAAGGCGGCGGCCGCCCGCGCGGCCGGCAGGTTCGTCGACGAGATCGTGCCGATCACCGACCCCAAGGGCAAGATGGTGACGCAGGACGGCTGCATCCGTCCCGAGACGACCGCCGAGGGCCTCGCCGGCCTCAAGCCCGCCTTCAAGACCGACGGCGTCGTCACCGCCGGCACCTCCTCGCCGCTCACCGACGGTGCCTCGGCGACCCTGATCTGCTCGCTCGACTACGCCGAGAAGAACGGCCTCGAGCCGCTCGCCGCGATCAAGTCCTTCGCCGTCGCCGGCTGCGATCCCGAGATCATGGGCATCGGCCCGGTCGGCGCCTCGCTCAAGGCCGCCGCGCGCGCCGGCGTCGACGTCAAGGCGATCGACGTGGTCGAGCTCAACGAGGCCTTCGCCAGCCAGGCGCTCGCCTGCATCCGCGATCTCGGCCTCGACCCGGCCCGCGTCAACCTCGACGGCGGCGCCATCGCCCTCGGCCACCCGCTCGGCGCCACCGGCGCCCGCATCGTCGGCAAGGCCGCCGCGCTGATGAAGCGCGAGGGCGGCAAGCTCGGCCTCGCCACCCAGTGCATCGGTGGCGGCCAGGGCATCGCCACCATCCTGGAGGCGCTGTGATGGGCGACATCAAGAAGGTCGCCGTCATCGGCGCCGGCGTGATGGGCGCGGGCATCGCCGCCCAGGTCGCCAATTCGGGCACGCCCGTCGTGCTCCTCGACATCGTCCCCCGCGACCTCGCGGAGGGCGGCGATCGCTCGGCCATCGCCCGCGGCGCGGTCGAGAAGATGCTGAAGACCGAGCCGGCCGCCTTCATGTCGAAGGCCGCGGCGAAGCTCGTGACGATCGGCAACATCGAGGACGACATCGGTCTCCTCGCCGATGCCGACTGGATCGTCGAGGCGATCGTCGAGCGTCTCGACCTGAAGCAGGGCCTCTATGCCAAGATCGAGGCGGTCCGCAAGGACGGCTCGATCGTGTCGTCGAACACCTCGACCATCCCGCTCGCCACCCTGACCGGTGGCATGGGCGATCGCTTCGAGAGCGACTTCTGCATCACCCACTTCTTCAATCCGCCGCGCTACATGCGGCTGCTCGAAGTGGTGAAGGGCGAGAAGACCCGTGCCGAGACAATCGCCGACATTGCCGCCTTCGCCGACGTCAAGCTCGGCAAGTCGGTCGTCCATTGCAAGGACCGCCCCGGCTTCATCGCCAACCGCCTCGGCGTCCTGTGGATGCAGGCCGCCGTCGTCGAGGCCTTCGAGCGTCGGCTCGACATCGAGGACGTCGACCAGATCATCGGCCGCCCCTTCGGCATCCCGAAGACCGGCGTCTTCGGCCTGATCGATCTCGTCGGCCTCGACCTGATGCCCCACGTCAACGCCAGCCTCGCCGCCGCGCTGCCGCAGGGCGACATGTTCCACGAGATGAACCGTCCGGTTCCGCTCGTGCCGAAGATGATCGCCGACGGCTACACCGGCCGTAAGGGCAAGGGCGGCTTCTACCGGGTCAACCGCGAGAAGAACAAGGCGAAGGAGGCGATCGATCTCGCCACCGGCGAATACCGCGCCCAGAAGCGGGCCGACGTCGAGGCCGTCAAGGTCGGCGCGAAGTCGCTCGCCAAGCTCTTCGACCACGACAGCGAAGCCGGCCGCTACGCCTTCGCCGTGATGGGCCGCACGCTCGCCTATGCCGCCCTCCTGGTCGGCGACGCCGCCGACGAGGTCGAGGCCTTCGACGAGTCCATGCGTCTCGGCTACAACTGGAAGAAGGGTCCCTTCGAGCTGATCGACCAGATCGGCACGGCCGACTTCGTCGCCCGTCTCGAGAAGGCCGGTCTCCCGGTCGCGCCGATCCTGAAGGTCGCCGCCGGCCGACCGTTCTACCGCGTGGTCGACGGTCGTCGCGAGGTCCTCGGCCTCGACGGTGCCTACCGCGAGGTGAAGCGCCCCGAAGGCGTCCTCATGCTCGAGGACATCAAGCTGACCTCGCAGCCGGTCTTGAAGAACGGCTCGGCGTCGGTCTGGGACATCGGCGACGGCGTCCTCTGCTTCGAGTTCACCTCCAAGATGAACTCGCTCGACCCCGACATCATCGGCCTTCTCCAGAAGACCGTGTCGCTGGTCAAGAAGTCCTACAAGGCGCTGGTGATCTACAACGAGGGCTCGCAGTTCTCGGTCGGCGCCAATCTCGGCCTCGCGCTCTTCGCCGCCAACATCGCGGCCTGGGCGGAGATCGAGAACCTGATCGCCTCCGGCCAGCAGGTCTACAAGTCGCTGAAATACGCGCCCTTCCCGGTCGTCGCCGCGCCCTCGGGCATGGCGCTCGGCGGCGGTTGCGAGATCCTGCTGCATTCCGATGCCATCCAGGCCCATGCCGAGACCTACACGGGTCTCGTCGAAGTCGGCGTCGGCCTGCTGCCCGGTTGGGGCGGCTGCAAGGAGATGATCGCCCGCTGGCAGGCCATGCCGAAGATGCCCAAGGGCCCGATGCCGGCGTTGGCGCAGGTCTTCGAGATGATCTCCACCGCCAAGGTCGCGAAGTCCGCCGCCGAGGCCAGGGAGATGCAGATCCTGCGTCCGGCCGACGGCATCACCATGAACCGCTATCGGCTGCTGGCCGACGCCAAGGCCAAGGCGCTGTCGCTGGTCGAGGGCTATCAGCCGCCGACCCCGCCGGTCTACCGGCTGCCCGGCCGCACCGCCGCCACCGCCTTCGGCCTCGCCGTCGACGGCTTCTGGCGTCAGGGCAAGGCGACCGACCACGACCGCGTCGTCTCCGCCGCCGTCGCCAAGGTGCTCTCGGGCGGTGACGGGGCCGACATGCTGATCGAACTCACCGAGGACGATCTCTACGACCTCGAGCGCGAGAACTTCATGGCGCTCGTCCGCCACCCCGGCACGCTGGCCCGCGTCGAGCACATGCTCACGACCGGCAAGCCGCTGCGCAACTGATCGCGAGGACAAACCGATGCCCGGCTATCAGGCCCCCCTGCGCGACATGCGCTTCAACCTCTACGACGTCTTCGGCGGCGACGACATCGCGTCGCTGCCGGGCTACGAGGACTTCACCCGCGATCTGATCGACCCCGTCCTCGACGAGGCCGCCAAGCTCTGCGAGGAGGTCCTCTTCCCCCTCAACCGCTCCGGCGACGAGGAGGGCTGCACCTTCGAGAACGGCGTCGTCCGCACGCCCAAGGGCTTCAAGGAAGCCTATCGGCTCTTCCGCGAGGGCGGCTGGACGTCGATCGCCTGCGATCCCGACTACGGCGGTCAGGGCATGCCGGCGGTGGTCAACACCCTGGTCGAGGAGATGATCTGCTCGGCCAACCTGTCCTTCGGCATGTATCCGGGCCTCAGCCACGGCGCCTACGTGTCGCTGGCCTCGCACGGCTCGGACGAGCTCAAGGCGGCCTATCTGCCCAAGCTCGTCGACGGCACCTGGTCGGGCACCATGTGCCTGACCGAACCGCATTGCGGCACCGACCTCGGCCTGCTCCGGACCGCCGCGATCCCGCAGGACGACGGCTCCTACGCCATCACCGGCACCAAGATCTTCATCTCGGCCGGCGAGCACGACCTGACCGAGAACATCATCCATCTGGTGCTGGCCAAGATCCCGGGCGGGCCGAAGGGCGTGAAGGGCATCTCGCTCTTCCTCGTGCCGAAGTTCCTGCCGCGTGCCGACGGCACGCCGGGCGAACGCAACGCCGTCGCCTGCGGTTCGATCGAGCACAAGATGGGCATCAAGGCCTCGGCCACCTGCGTCATGAACTTCGACGGGGCCAAGGGCTGGCTGATCGGCGAGGCCCACAAGGGCCTGCGCGCCATGTTCGCCATGATGAACACGGAGCGCCTGGCGGTCGGCGTCCAGGGTCTCGGCCTCGGCGAGGTGTCGCGTCAGAACGCGGTCGTCTACGCCAAGGAGCGCATCCAGATGCGTTCGCTCTCTGGGCCGAAGTACCCGGAGAAGGCGGCCGACCCGATCATCGTCCATCCCGACGTCCGCCGCATGCTCTTGACCCAGAAGGCCTACATGGAAGGCTGCCGCTCGCTGGCGGTCTGGGTGGCGAAGTCGCTCGACGTCGCCAAGAAGCACCCCGACGCGCAGACCCGCGCCGAGGCCGACGATCTCGTCTCGCTGATGACGCCGATCGTCAAGGCGCTGATGACCGACCTCGGCTCCGAGGTCGCCAACATCGGCGTCCAGGTCTTCGGCGGCCACGGCTACATCCGTGAGCACGGTCAGGAGCAGTACGTGCGTGACGCACGCATCGCGCAGATCTACGAGGGCACCAACGGCGTCCAGTCGCTCGACCTCGTCGGCCGCAAGATGCCGGAAGGCGCGGGGCGTCTGCTGCGCCGCTTCTTCCACCCGGTCTCCGAGTACATCGCCGCCAAGGTCGAGGACGAGGCGATGGGCGAATTCGTCCAGCCGCTCGCCAAGGCCTTCGTCCGCCTGCAGCAGGCGACCGCCCAGGTGGCGCGCGTCGGCATGGCCCGCCCCGACGAGGCGGGTGCGGCTTCCGTCGACTACCTCCGCCTCTTCGGCCTCGTGGCGCTCGCCTATCTGTGGTGCCGTCAGGTCGAGGTCGCCCAGGCCAAGATCGCCGGCGGCGAGGGCGACAGCTTCTACGAGGGCAAGATCGCCACGGCGCGCTTCTTCATGGACCGCCTGCTGCCCGACACCGGCGCCCGCTTCGCCATGGTGATGGCCGGCGGCCGCTCGATGATGGAGTTCCCCGACGACGCCTTCTGAGGCCTCGAACGGCGACGAGACACGCGAAGGGCGCCCGCGAGGGCGCCCTTCGTCGTTTCCGCGGCGGCCGACGCGATCACTGCGTCAGGCGGGCGCTCTGGACGGTCTTGGTGAAGAGCGCGTTCATCGCCTCCGAGATGCCGCCCGAGGGGCTCACCTCGAAATAGAGGCCGGGCGAGGCGCAGGCCTGCATCTTGGTCGCGATCTGTGAGGCGAAGGGGGCGATCGTGTTGTTGTACCACCAGTTGGTCGGCAACGGCAGATAGGTGGTGTAGAGCACCGCGATGCGGATGCCGCGGTTCTTGATCGTCGTGCACTTGGCGACGTCGATCGGCTCCTGGCAGCGCCCGCCGCCGAGATCGGGCTGGCTGCAGCTCGAGGCGTTGTTGTAGTCGGCGACGCCGTCGGAGACGAAGAACAGCACCTTCTGCGGCACCGCCGACGACGAGGCGCCCGAGCCGGGAGCCGGGATGGCGGTGTTGATCGACGTCATCACGCTGTTGAAGTTGGTCTGCTGGTCCGAGTTGTAGCCGTGGTAGGGCGTCGTCATCAGATCGATGGCATTGGCCGAGGTCTTGGCCGTCGCGAGGTTGGAGGTGAGCGACGAGACGGTCGTCAGCCCCGCCGTCTCGGCCTTGGGACCCATGGTGTAGATCGCCATGCGATACTGGTTGGGGACCACCTGCGTCGAAGTCGCCGTGTCCATCAACTGCTGCGTCGCGCTGCGCACCACGTCGATCCGCATCGACACGCCGAGCTTCTTGGCGAGCCCGTAGTAGTCGTTCGGCGACGTCGACATGTCGTGGCAGGCGAAGGCGCACTGGTCGGAGGTGTTGGCGACCATCGTGGCGATGCCGGCGGTCGTCGCCGCCACGCCCATCGACGGCGAATTGTCGAGCAGCAGGTAGAAGTCGATGTAGGTCGGCAGCTGGACCGACGCCGTCGCCGTGCCCGAGAGTTCCGGGGCGGCGATGCCGACCATCGGCAGGAACACCGGATGCGTCTTGACGTCGTAGGTGTAGGTCGCGGTCCTGACGCCGCCGCTCTCGGTGACGGTCGCCGTGCCGGTCTTGATGTCGCCGACGATGTCGGAGGAGAGCGCGGCGCGGAACGTGGCGTCGGCGCGCGTGCGGGCGTCCGCCGTCGTCATCGCCATCGCCACCTTGTTGGTGGCGGCCAGCACCGCCGCGTCGGCGGCGGCCGAGAGGCGCGAGCGAACGCCCATCATCGTGTAGAAGTCGAGCCCGCCGCCGACCACCACGATCAGCGGAAGGATGATCAGTGCGGCGACCAGCGCGGCATTGCCCCTCTCGCATCGAAGGAACTGCGAAAGGTCGAGCCGTCGCCGACCGTTCTCACGACACGTCATCTCGAGCTTTCCCAACGTGAAGACGCCCGAAGCCTAGGCGCCAATTCATAAGAAAGCCTGACCGCGACGGCATGAAGACGGCCGGAAACGGCGGGTTCACGGGCGTGGCGTGAGCGCGGCCGTCCGCTTGACGAGATGGACCATGGTCGCCGCCGCGAAGAGCGGCGCGAGGAAGTTGACGAAGGGCACCATCAGCACCCCCGCCGCGGCGACGCCCGCCAGCATCGCCGGGCCGCTCCAGGCGGTCGAAAGCCGCTTCGCCTCGTCCGCGCTCATCAGCCGGCGGGCGGCGAAGCCGTAGTATTCCTTGCCGATCAGCCAGCCGTTGCCGATCAGGAAGGCGACCATGTTGACGCCCGGCAGGAGCAGCAGCACCAGACAGACGACGTTGACGACGAGCGACAGCGCGGTGAAGCGCAGCGCCTCGCGCAGGCTCTCGCCGAGCGGCATCGCCCGTCCCGGCGGGTCGGCCGGATAGTGCGTGCGCTCCACCGTGTCGGCGACGTCGTCGAGGAAGAGCCCGGCAATCGCCGCGGTGATCGGCGCGATCAGGAAGGAGAGGCCGATCATCAGGGCGAGGCCCGAGAAGATGCCGGCGATCCAGAACACCCCGTCGAGGAAGAACGGCACGTCGAGCGGATGGGCACCCGCCGTCTCGCCCGCCAGATGGGTGAAGAAGCGTGTGCCGATCGCCCACAGGACGACGACGATCAGCAGCGTCGCGCCGAGCGACTTCAGCGCCACGCCGCGAAAGGGCGGCGAGACGACGTCGGCGACGCCGGCCCGGATCGAGGCCGCGACCAGTGCGATGCCCGACGGCCGCGCCATGGTCAGGCCTCCGCCCCGTGGACCATGAGGTCCTGCAGACGGCGCAGCTCGACGATCTTCGAGCCCGCGAGCGGCGCGACGTTGGCGCGGGTCAGCAGCTCGCCCTTGCGGATCGGCTTGGTCACCGTGCCGTTCTCGATCAGGCCGATCGGCATGGCGCCGGCCGCCCGCGCCGCCTCGTATTCGAGGGTGAAGGCGCGGTAGCAGTATTCGCCGATCGCATCGAGCCGCTCGCCGACCGCCAGATCCTTCTTGGCGAGGGCCGAGACCTCGGCCGAGGGCCGGGCCAGCGCCCGCATGTCGACGCGGCCGTGCAGCACCGCGCGCGCCGCCGACAGCGGCACCTCGAGGCTGGTCAGGTGATAGGGCCGATAGAAGGTGTAGTAGGGTCCCGGTCCGAGCTTCAGGTCGTTCAGGCGCTCGCGAAGCCGGGGATGGCTCAGTTCGGCGACGACGAAGACGCCCGGCGCCACGCCCTTGCCGATGGTGTAGTCGACCACGCCCTTGCGCGAGAGGATGCCGCCGTCGGCCTTCGGGCAGAGGATGGTGTGGAGGTTCTCGAGCGTCGCCTCGGGGCCGTGCATGCCGGCGACGTCGGGCACGAGGCCGGTCGCGTTGGCGATGTTGGCCATCTCCACCATGGTCTTCGAGCCGTCGATGAACTCCACCAGCATGCGCGGGTTCATGTTGCGGCGGGTCGCCTCCTCGACGAACTGGTCGGGGGTCGCGTCGATGTCGAGCGGGTTGTTCTTGCCCTTGCCGGCGGCGATCACCGGATAGCCGAGCGCGGTGACGAACTCGATCAGCTCCATCGTCGAGGACGGCTCGTCGCCGGCGCCGACGGTATAGACCACGCCCGCCTCGCGGGCGCGGCTCTGCAGCAGGGCGCCGATGGTGACGTCGGCCTCGACGTTCATCATCACCACGTGCTTGCCCGCCTCGATCGCGCCGAGACCGATGACCGCGCCCATCTCCGGCTTGCCGGTGGCGTCGATCACCACGTCGACATGGGGGCTCGTGATCAGCGCCTCGACGTCGGGCGTCACCGCGGTGTAGCCCGCCTCGACGGCGCGGGCGACGGCCGGGGCACTCTCGCAGACGCGGATGCGCTCGGGATCGAGACCGGCGATCAGGAAGGCGTGTTCCGCGTGCTTCTTTCCCGGATCACGCACGCCGATGACGGTGATCTTCAGGCCCTTCATCAGGGCGATCTGTGTGACGATGTCGGTCCCCATCTCGCCGACCCCGACGAGGCCGATGCGGATCGCCTTGCCCGCGGCTTCGTGGGCGGCGAGTTCGGCGGCGAGGCCGGTCGGCGTGACGAACCGCTGCGCGAGGTCCGGCGTGGGGCTCGAGCCCTCTCTTCCCATGATCGGCTTCCTTCGGATCTCGATCGTTCCGCCCTCCGATAGGGCAGTCCTGCGGCGAACTCAACGTCTCGCCGTGCGAGCGCGGTTCGCCTTCCACCTTCGTCGGCCGCATCCCGCCGGCCGTTGCATCGGGCACGGTCACCTTGTACCACGACGAGATGCGATCGTCGCTCCGGCTCGGACGATCGTCGCCGCCGGCGCCCTCGGGCGACGAGCCATCCACGCCGGCAGGGCTCGCGCATGTCCGACACCCGCTTCGACGTCCTGGCGATCGGCAATGCCATCGTCGACGTGATCGCCCGCACCGAGGACGACTTCCTGGTGCGCGAAGGGCTGATCAAGGGCTCGATGCGCCTGATCGACGCGGGCGAGGCCGAACGCCTCTACGACCACATGGGGCCGGCCAAGGAGATCTCCGGCGGTTCGGCCGGCAACACCATCGCCGCGCTGGCCGGCCTCGGCGGCCGCGGCGCCTATTTCGGCAAGGTCGCCGACGATCACCTCGGCAAGAGCTTCTCCCACGACATCCGCGCCGTCGGCGTGCATTTCGAGACGGCGCCGCTGCTCAAGATCGGCCCGGACTACGCCCCGACCGCGCGCTCGATGATCCTGGTGACGCCCGACGGCGAGCGCACCATGAACACCTTCCTCGGCGCCTGCACCCATCTCGCCCCGGCCGACGTCGACCCGGCGGTCGTCGCCGCCTCGCAGGTCGTCTATCTCGAGGGCTATCTGTGGGATCCGCCGGCCGCCAAGGCGGCCTTCCGCGAGGCCTCGCGGATCGCCCATGCCAACGGCCGCAAGGTGGCGCTGACGCTCTCCGACAGCTTCTGCGTCGATCGCTGGCGCGCCGAGTTCCTCGATCTGATGCGCTCCGGCATGGTCGACCTGATCTTCGCCAACCAGGCCGAGGTCAAGGCGCTCTACGAGACCGCCGACGTCGACACCGGCATCGCCGCGCTGCGCGCCGACGTCGCCATGGCCGCGGTGACGCTGTCGGAGGAGGGCTCGCTGGTCGTCGCCCGCGACGAGACCGTCCGTGTCGCCGCCTCGCCGGTCACCCGCGTCGTCGACACCACCGGCGCCGGCGATCTCTACGCCGCCGGCTTCCTCTTCGGCCTGACCCGCGACTACGACCTCGGTGCCTGCGCCGAGCTCGGCGGGCTGCTCGCCGCCGAGATCATCGGCCACATCGGCGCCCGCTCCCAGACCGATCTCGCCGGTCTCGCCCGTCAGGCCGGGTTCGCGGTCTGAGCGAAGGTGTCGGCTTCCTGGATCTGCCAGCGATTGCGGCCGTCCCGCTTGGCGCGGTAGAGCGCCCGGTCGGCCTGTTCCAGCGCCTCGCGCCGCGGCGCGGGCGAGGTCGGCTCGACGATCGAGGCGCCGAGCGAGATCGTCACCACGCCGGGCGGGATCGCCTCGCCCGGTCCGCTCGGGATGCCGAGCTTCTCGATCGACCGCCGCAGCCGCTCCATGATCGGCCCGATCGCACGGGCGTCGACGCCCGGCAGCAGCAGGGCGAACTCCTCGCCGCCGAGTCGCGCCAGGAGGTCGGCGTCGTCGCGCAGCCCGTCGGCCAGCGCCATCGCCACGGCGGTCAGGCAGCGGTCGCCCTCGGGGTGACCGAAACGGTCGTTGAAGGCCTTGAAGTGGTCGATGTCGATCATCACCAGCGCGAAGGGCGTCTGCCGTTCGTCGGTCGTCAGCGCCGCCATCCGCTCCTCGAAGCCGCGGCGGTTGGCGACGCCGGTCAGCGGATCGAGCCGCGTCATCTCACGCAGCTCGGCGTTGCGCGCCTCCGAGATCTCGCCGATCAGCTTCTCGCGGGCGAGGAACAGGAACAGGATGCGGTGGTCGCGGTCGGAGCGGTAGTTGCCCCACAGCGCCATGGCGCCGACCGAGAAGACCAGCAGCACCGCCGGCCATCGGTAGACCGACGCCAGATCCGTCATGCCGGCGACGATGAAGACGAAGAGCACCCACACCGCCACGGTCGTCGCCAGCGCCTGGCGGAAGTGCAGGGTCGCGAGGCTGCAGGGCGCCAGCGGCACCATCACGTAGCAGAACATGCCGATGGTCGACACCGGCGCCGGTTCGATGCGGAAGCTGAAACACACCAGCCCCGAGACGACGATGATCGCCGACATCGTCGTGGCGTCGATGACGCGGTGGTCGTAGGTCGCCGCGGTGATCACCAGACCGACCGCGCAGACCACGGTGATCGCCGCCATCGCGCCGAGCCAGGCCCGGAAACGCTCGGGATCCTCGATCTCCAGCACCAGCGACCGCATCAGCACGAAGGAGACCAGGACCGCCAGGCCGATCATCGTGCCGATGATCATCGAGCGCCGCTTGTCGGGGGCGATCGAGGCACGGTAGTGCTCCTCGAGCGACGGCGTGAAGGCCAGACGCCCGACCGGCTTCGCCAGATTCGCGAGGACCTCGGCGATCAGCGCGTCGCGAGGAGGGGGCGACATGGAAAGGCTCTTTCCGGAAGGGTGGTCGACTGTCGGCTTCCGAAATCGTCGATAAGGCCTCGGTCGCCGCGAGTCCATCCCGACGACGCGAAATTACGCTGCGTAACTCGAGTGACGCCGTGTCAGAAGCTCGGCGGCGTACAGGCCGAGACCATCACCAGCTCGCCGTCGCCGACGTTGCGGAACGCGTGTGGCCGGCGGCTGTCGAAGAGATAGGCGTCGCCGGGCCTCAGTTCGTGGCGTTCGCCGTCGACCTCGAGCTCGAGCAGGCCGCGGATGACGATGCCGGCCTCCTCGCCCTGATGGGTGAGGAGCGCCCGCCCCGAGGCCGCCCCCTTCTCGTAGCGCTCGTGCATCATCTGCAGCGAACGCCCGGCGAGGTCGCCGCCGACCTGCCGGTAGCTGATCGGCCCGCCGGCGATCTCGGTCAGTTCCGAGGCGCGCCAGACGACCTTCTCGCGCTCGCCGTCGGCCCGCGAGAAGAAGGTCGACAGCGCGATCGGGAAGCCCGCCAGGATCTGCTTCAGCGCCGCCACCGAGGGGCTGACCCGGTTGGCCTCGATCATCGAGATCGTGGCGTTGGACACGCCCGCGCGCCGCGCCAGCGCCCGCTGGGACAGGCCGTGGGCGACGCGCAGTTCCTTGAGCCTGAGGCCGACGTCGATATCCATGTTCATGTGTTCAGAATACGAAACGGATCGAACACGGTCCAGGGGTTGGCGTGGCGGGTTCGCGGCCGTAACGTTCGCAATATCAACCGAACCACCGAGGCTCCGATGACCGCCCACCCGCGCCCCAACGATCTCGCCTCCTTCTGGATGCCCTTCACCGCCAACCGGCAGTTCAAGCAGACGCCGCGCATGTTCGTCGCCGCCGACCGCATGCGCTACGTCACCGACGACGGCCGCAAGGTGCTCGACGGCACGGCGGGTCTGTGGTGCTGCAACGCCGGTCACAACCGGCCGAAGATCGTCGAGGCGATCCGCGCCCAGGCGGGCGAGCTCGACTATGCGCCCGCCTTCCAGATGGGCCATCCGAAGGCCTTCGAGTTCGCCAACCGGCTGGTCGGCATCGCGCCGGAAGGCTTCGACCACGTCTTCTTCACCAACTCCGGCTCGGAGAGCGCCGACACCGCGCTGAAGATGGCGCTGGCCTATCACCGCGTCCGCGGCGAGGCGCAGCGGGTGCGCCTGATCGGCCGCGAGCGCGGCTATCACGGCGTCAACTTCGGCGGCATGTCGGTCGGCGGCATCGGCGGCAATCGCAAGATGTTCGGCCAGCTGCTGCCGCACGTCGACCACCTGCGCCACACCCACGATCCGGCGCGCAACGCCTTCACCCGCGGCCAGCCCGAGCACGGCGCCGAGTTCGCCGACGAGCTCGAGCGGATCTGCGCGCTGCACGATCCTTCCACCATCGCCGCCGTCATCGTCGAGCCGATGGCCGGCTCGACCGGCGTGCTGATGCCGCCCAAGGGCTATCTCGAGCGGCTGCGCGCCATCTGCGACAAGCACGGCATCCTCTTGATCTTCGACGAGGTCATCACCGGCTTCGGCCGTCTCGGCACGCCCTTCGCCGTCGACTTCTACGGCGTGAGGCCCGACCTCTTCACCATCGCCAAGGGCATGACCAACGGCGTCATCCCGATGGGCGGCGTCTTCGTGCAGAAGAAGATCCACGACGCCTTCATGACCGGCCCCGAGCACATGATCGAGTTCGCCCACGGCTACACCTATTCGGGCAACCCGATCGCCTGCGCCGCCGGCATCGCCACGCTCGACACCTATGCCGAGGACGGGCTGCTCACCCGCGCCGCCGAGCTCGCGCCCTACTGGGAGGACGCGCTGCATTCGCTGAAGGGCCTGCCGCACGTCGTCGACATCCGCAACACCGGCCTGATCGGCGCGATCGAGCTGGAGTCGATCGAGGGCCAGCCGACCAAGCGGGCCTTCTCCTGCTTCCTCGACGCCTTCGACAACGACCTGCTGATCCGCACGACCGGCGACATCATCGCCCTGTCGCCGCCGCTGATCATCGAGAAGTCGGACATCGACGAGCTGTTCGGCAAGCTCGCCGCGGTGCTGAAGCGCGCCGCCTGAGGCGCGCGGCGCCGTCAGGCGCTGCGGCGACGCGAACGGGCCGGCCGTTCGGGCGCGGGGGCGGGTTCCGCCTCCGCCGTGGCCGGCACGGGATCGAGGGCGACGGCGGCTTCCACGGCCGCCGTTTCCGTCTCGGCGGCCGACGGCACGCCTTCCGCGGTGCCGAGCAGGCCGGCGATGTCGCCGCGCTGCAGGATCACCGCCCGATGGCCGCTCTCGTCGGCGAAGGGCTGGGCGTGGGCCTCGATCACCCGCAGCAGTTCGGGAACCGACCCCGCCGGCACCGCCTCCGAATAGAGGAAGCCCTGGCCGAGGGTACAGCCGAAGTCGCGCAGGATGTCGGCGTTGCCGGCCGATTCGATGCCTTCCGCCGTGGTCGGCAGGCCGAGCGAGCCGGACAGACCGATGATCGCCTTGACGATCATGCGGCTGTCGACGTTCTCGCGCATCGTCTTCACGAAGGACTGGTCGATCTTGATCTTGTCGAACGGCAGCATGCGCAGCTGATGCAGCGAGGCATAGCCGGTGCCGAAGTCGTCGAGCGCGATCGAGATGCCCTGGTTCTTCAGCGACATCAGCGTCTGCGTCGCCTGTTCGTGGTCGACCACGAGGGCGCTCTCGGTGATCTCGATCTCGAGGCGCTGCGGCGGGAAGCCGACCTCGACCAGGATCTGCAGGATCTCCTGAGCGAGCCAGGGGTTCTTGAAGTCGACCGGCGAGATGTTGACGGCGATCTTGATGTGCGCCGGCCAGTCGCGCGCCGCCTGGCAGGCCTGGCGCAGCAGCGACGTGGTCATCCGCGACAGGAGACCGGTCTCCTCGGCGATCGGGATGAAGGTCGACGGCGGGATCTGCCCGCGGGTCGGATGGTTCCAGCGTGCCAGCACCTCGAAGCCGGTGAGCTTGCCGGAGGCGAGGTCCATCACCGGCTGGAAGTGCGGCATGACCTGACCGTTGTCGATCGCCGACTCCAGCGCCGATTCCAGTTCGGCGCGCTCGCGGATCGCTTCTTCCATCGACGGCCTGAACAGCGACATCGAGGTCTCGCGCTTGCGAGCGTCGTCGAGGGCGATGTCGGCATGGCGCATGATGGCGTCGACGTCGGCGACCGTGGCCTCCTGCCCGAACAGGGCGACGCCGGCATCCGCGGTGATCGGCACCGGCGGATCGTATTCCTCGAGCCGCATGGCGACCGCCTGGACGATCTGCAGCGCCCGCACCTCGGCCGCCTCGGCGTCGCGCACCTGGGTGATGACGTGGAACTCGTCCGGCCCGATGCGGGCGACGAAGTCGGAGGCGCCCACCGCCATGGCGAGACGGTCGGAGAATTCGATCAGCACGTGGTCGGCGACCAGATGGCCGAACACCTCGTTCAGCGACTTGAAGCGCTCGATGTCGACGGCGATCAGCGCGCCGACCGAGGTCTTGGAGACGCCCTCGGCGAGGCGGCGGGTGAGCTCGGCCTTGAGGCCGGCGCGGTTCGGCAGGCCGGTCAGCGGATCGATGATGGCGGCGGTCTCGGCGGTCTCTTCCGCCTCGGCCTTGGCGACGCGCATCTGTCGGACCTCGACGCGGCGGCGGAAGGCATAGGCGAAGACGCCGACCCACGACGCGACCGCCAGCGCCAGCGCCGCCGATCCCAGCGTGGAATCGGCCGACTGCAGGATGGCCACCGTCTTGTGGAGGACGCCGAAGCGATAGTCGACGACGAACAACAGGCCGATGATGCCGAAGAGGACGATCCGCTCGCCCGTAGGCGTCAGCGATCGCCTACCGTTCGGCTTGAGAGCGGATTTCAGACCTGCCATCGAGCGGACTCCGGAACGCACGGCCCGAGGCGGACCGAGACCAATGTACCGGACACTCTAGCGATCGAGTTTTAAGGAGCCCTTTCCGTGCTTCCCCCCGCCGGTCCGCGAGGCTCGCATGGTTTAGGAAGGGTTCACGCGCTCCGGACGAAGGTCGAGAGCAGATGATGGGCGATCGCGATCGGCGGCGGCGCGAAGATCCCGTCGGGATGTTCGCCGGCGAGCAGGGTCGCGACTTCGGCGCGGGTGAACCAACGACAGTCTTCGAGTTCCGCCGGATCGAGACGGATCGCCTCGTCGTCGGCCTCGGCGACGACGCCTATCATCAGCGAGCCCGGGAAGGGCCAGGGCTCGGAGGCGACGTAGGAAACCGCGCCGACGCGGATGCCGGCCTCCTCGAAGGTCTCGCGGCGCACCGCCCCCTCGATCGTCTCGCCCGGCTCGACGAAGCCGGCGAGGCACGACCACATGCCCGGCGGAAAGGCGTGGCCGCGGCCGAGCAGGCAGCGGTCGCCGCGCCGGACCAGCATGATCACCGCCGGATCGGTGCGCGGGAAATGCTCCGCCCCACAGGCAGGGCAGAGCCGACGCCAGCCGGCCGTCGCCATGTCTGAGGGTGCGCCGCAGCGGGCGCAGTGGCGGTGGCTGGCGTGCCAGGCGAGGAGGCTGCGGGCGATCGCGATGGCGCCGTAGTGCTCGGCCGGCAGCGATCCGGCGATCGCCAGCGGGCGCAGCTCGATCGCCTCGAAGTCGGCGGCGAGCGTCTCGGGATCGGCGGGACCGGCGAAGGCGAACCAGCCGACCTCGTCGCCGGTATCGTCCCGCGCCAGTCCGAGGAAGATCCGCTCCTCGACCCGCGCGGCGAGCGCTTCCGCCGTCGCCCGGTCGTGGGCGGCGACGGGACGGTCGCCGTCACGGGCGACCACCACGCGGCTGCCGCAGATCACCAGGAAGCGGGCGCGCGGATCGGCGGCGAGCGCGGCGAGCCGTTCCCGGTCCTCGCGCAGCTCGGCGGCGCGATCGAGGCCGTTCACGACGAAGCGAAAGCCGAGCGAGGGTTCCAGATCGATCCGCGGCGGCATCGCGGGCTCCTTCAGGCGAGGCCGAGGCGCGCGGTCAGGCGGCGGGCGAGATCGTCGAGATCGGCCCGCGGGATCGGGTGGACGGCGGGGCGCCCCCACACCGGGGCGGGCCAGGCGGGATCGCCGCGGAAACGGGCGATGACGTGGACGTGGAGCTGGGAGACGACGTTGCCGAGCGCGGCGACGTTGAGCTTGTGGGCACCGGTCTCGGCCCGCAGCGCCTCGGCGACGGCGTCGATCTCGGCGCGCATCAGGGCGCGCTCGTCGGGGGGAAGATCGAGGATCTCGACCAGACCGGCGCGGCGCGGCACCAGGATCAGCCAGGGATGATCGGTCTCGCGCATCGCCAGGACCCGGCAGAGCGGAAGATCGGCGACGACGAACGTGTCGGCGGAGAGACGGGAATCGAGTTCGAAGCCGGACATGGCGGGCGCTCCGGGGGAGGGCGGCCTCACTCCTCGTGGAAGCGGGCCTCGACGAGGTCGGCGATCGCCTGGAGCGCCTCGGCGGCCTGCGGGCCGGTGGCCTTGACGCGGATCGAGGTGCCGATCGAGGCGGCCAGCATCATCAGCCCCATGATCGAGGTGCCGCAGACCGTCTGGTTGTCCTTGGAGACTTCGATCTCGGCCTCGAAACTCTCGACCGTCTGAACGAATTTGGCCGAGGCACGCGCGTGCAGGCCCCGCTTGTTGGTGATCGGCAGATCGCGTTCGTAGCTCGCCATTCCGTCGAAACCCATGCCTTTCTCAGCCCTGGAGGACCTGACTGGCCACGTTGATGTATTTGCGGCCCGCT
Source organism: Rhizobiales bacterium UBA697 (assembly GCA_002298965.1). Taxonomy (GTDB): domain Bacteria; phylum Pseudomonadota; class Alphaproteobacteria; order Rhizobiales; family Ancalomicrobiaceae; genus Pinisolibacter. Next base: position 24,782 of record DBMN01000023.1, read on the forward strand.
TCCTTGGCCTCGATCACGGCGTCGATCAGCTTGCGCTCCGAACGCACCTTGGCGAGCTTGACCAGCAGCGGCAGGTTCATGCCGGCGACGACCTCGATCGTGTCGCCGTTCATCACCGAGATCGCCATGTTGGAGGGGGTGCCGCCGAACATGTCCGTCAGAATGGCGACGCCTTCCCCGGAATCCACCGAGGTCACGGCGGCGAGGATGTCGCCGCGTCGCATTTCCATGTCGTCCTCCGGGCCGATGCAGATCGTGGCGATCTGTCGTTGGGGGCCGACGACGTGCTCGAGAGCCTTGACGAACTCTTTTGCGAGATCCCCGTGGGTCACGAGGACGAGACCGATCATCGAGTATGCTCCTGCGGGCCTACGTCCGGGCCGGTTTCCGCTCTTGCGACGGATGACCGTTTCCCACGTGGGTAGCGCGCAAAAATGGGCGTGGCCGCGCCGAACTTCAAGTCTCTAATTTGTGGAACTTGCAAATTCCTGCATTGCGTCACGCTTCTCCCGCGATGGAACGCAACGCGCTGCGGACCCGACGCACGCCGCGCAGGTCCTCCCGCCACAGTCGGATGGCGGGGAGCCGGACGCCGGCGATCACGGTGAACCGGGCGTCCTCCTCCGGCATCCGCGGCGGCTGGACCTCCTCGATGTCGACGACGAGGGCGACGACGCCGGCCGGCTCGTGGGCCAGGTCGACGATGCCGATGCCGCGCACCTCGATCTTGCCGGCGATGGTGGCGGGGGTGCGGGCGACGAGGCGGCCGTGATGGGCCTCGATCGTCACCCGGTCGTCGGCGATCAGCGCCGCGTCGTGGCCGTGGGCGGAGGCGTCCTCGACCAGATCGAACACCAGCCGCGACTTGCCGGCCCCCGTCGCCCCGCGCACCAGGACGCCGCGGCCCTCGTAGATCAGCGCGGAAGCATGGATGGTGACGGGATGGCCCATGGTGTTCGTCCTCTCGGTCGGAGCGATCCTATCAGGTCACCGACCCGGCCGGCAGCGACACGACGAAGCGGGCGCCGAGGATCGACCCGTCGGCCGCCTTGCGGTTCTCGGCCCTGAGCCGGCCGCCGTGCGCCTCGGCGATCTGGCGCGAGATCGCGAGGCCCAGGCCGGAGTTGTTGCCGAAGCCCTCGCTCTCGGGGCGGTCGGTGTAGAAGCGCTCGAAGATCCGCTCGATCGTCTCCGCCCGGATGCCCGGCCCGTCGTCGTCGACGGTGATCTCGATCCGCCCGCCGACGACCGCGAGATCGACCCGGACCTCGGCGCCCTCGGCCGAGAAGGAACGGGCATTGTCGACGAGATTGGTGATGACCTGACCGAGCCGGCTGTCGTGGCCCATCACCACGAAGGCGAGATGCGGCGCGCCGAGCGGGCGGGTGGTGAGCTTCACGCTCTGGCCGCGCTTCTCGGCGAGGTCGTTCTGCAGCGACACCACCGCCTCGACCAGCGCCTGCAGGTCGACCGGCGCCGAATCCTGCCGCGCAAGCTCGGCGTCGAGCCGCGAGGCGTCGGAAATGTCGGTGATCAGTCGGTCGAGCCGCTTCACGTCGTGCTGGACGATTTCCACCAGCCGCGCGCGCGAGGCGTCGGACTTGGCGAGCGGCAGGGTCTCGACCGCGCTGCGGAGCGAGGTCAGCGGGTTCTTCAGCTCGTGGGCGACGTCGGCGGCGAAGCTCTCGATCGCGTCCATCCGGCCGTAGAGCGCGTTGGTCATGTCGCGCAGCGCCCGCGACAGATGGCCGATCTCGTCGGAGCGTTCCGAGAAGTCGGGGATCTCCTCGCGCGCCTTGACCGAGCGGCGCACCCGGTCGGCGGCGGCGGCGAGCCGGCGCAGCGGCGCGGCGATCGTGCCGGCGAGCAGGAAGGAGAGCAGCATGATGACGGCGCCGGCGACCAGGAAGACGCGCAGGATCGCCATGCGCTCCGCCCGCACGATGGCGTCGATGTCGCCGCCCGGGGTCGAGAGCTGCAGCGCGCCGAGCACCTTGCCGCCGCGCCGGATCGGCACCGCCACGGTGACGATCATGTCGCCCGCCCGCGTCACCCGCACGATCGGCGTCGTCGTGCCCGTGAGCGCCGCGGCGACCTCCGGATAGTCCTTGCCGGCGGAGATGCCGACCTCGCGATAGATCGGCAGGTCGTGGCCGCCGCGCATCAGCCGCGACACGACCTCGATCGCCCGGTGGAAGAGGCCTGGATCGGGCGGCGGCGCCGGCGGTGCGTCGGGCGGGAAGAAGGCGCCGGAGCGATAGAGCGTGCGGCTGTCGAGGACGAGGAAGCCGTCGCGGTCCCAGACCCGTGCCGGCGTCTTGGCCGGCGAGACGAGCAGCCGCAGGATCGGCGCCACCCGCATCGGGTCGATCGGGAACTCCAGCGTCGACAGGTCGTCGCCGCTGTCGGGGTCCTTCTCGGCCTTGTCGCCGGCTTCCGCCCTGAGAAGCGCGTCGAGGTCGATGCCGGTCGCCCCGGATTCCTTCATCGTCGAGGCGCCGATCGCCGCGGCGATGATCTCGCCCTGGGTCTCGAGGCTCTCGATCCGCGCGTCGGTGAGGCCGGCGCGGAACTGGTTGAGATAGAGGACGGCGAGCACCAGCGTGACGAGACCGCCGAGGTTGAGCAGCACGATGCGCCGCGTCAGGCTCGAAAAGGCGGTGGCGCCGGCGAGGCGGTTGAGCCTTCGCCCGGCGAGCCGCAGGTAGCGACTGCCGCGCCGGCCGCGCGGAAGGCGGCCGGTGCCCTCGTCGTGGTCCGAAGCCTCCGACACGGTCGCGTCAGATCTCCTTGAAGCGATAGCCGACGCCGTAGAGCGTCTCGATCATCTCGAAGTCGTCGTCGACCGCCTTGAACTTCTTGCGCAGCCGCTTGATGTGGCTGTCGATGGTGCGGTCGTCGACGTAGACCTGATCGTCGTAGGCGGCGTCCATCAGGGCGTTGCGGCTCTTCACCACGCCCGGGCGCTGCGCCAGCGCGTAGAGGATCAGGAACTCGGTGACCGTCAGCGTCACCGGCTCGCCCTTCCAGGTGCAGGTGTGCCGCTCCTGGTCCATCGCCAGCGGACCGCGCTCGAGCACGCGCTGGGCGTCGGTCGGCTTGGCCGGCCCCTCGCCCTTCGGCGCGACGCGGCGCAGCACCGCCTTGACGCGCTCGACCAGCAGGCGCTGCGAGAACGGCTTCCGGATGAAGTCGTCGGCGCCCATCTTCAGGCCGAAGAGCTCGTCGATCTCGTCGTCCTTCGACGTCAGGAAGATCACCGGCAGCTCGGACTTCTGGCGCAGGCGGCGCAGCAGCTCCATGCCGTCCATGCGCGGCATCTTGATGTCGAAGATCGCGAGGTCCGGCGGGCTGGCCTTGAGCCCGTCCAGCGCCGAGGCGCCGTCGGTGTAGGTCTGCACGCGATAGCCTTCGGACTCGAGGGCGATCGAGACGGAGGTGAGGATGTTGCGGTCGTCGTCGACGAGGGCGATGGTGGGCATGGGGAATGCCTGTCTCCGGGTGGGGATCGCCGCGGGGGGATCACCGCGCCTTTTCGCACGGTGATTGCGCGCAAATCATGGCGGCGATCATATACCGCTCGCGAGGCGATTGTGGACCCGTATTTCCGCCGGGTCTCGGCGCCGCCCTCGTCTTCGCGACGTTCCCGTGACGCCCGGCCCGTGACGGCACCGGTGACGCCGTCCGCGACGAAGGTTCGGCGCGGGCCGGGTTGACGCCGACGGCCCGCGGTCCGACATCGTGGGGACCGGCCAGGCAGCGGAGGCGATCATGGCGAAGGACGACGACTTCTCCCCGGTGGAATGCTCCCGCCGCCTGCTGCGCCAGGCCCGCACCGCGGCGCTCGCCACCATCGCCCGGCGCACCGGCCACCCCTTCGGCTCGATGGTCTCGGTCGCCTGCGAGGCCGACGGCACGCCGATCCTGCTGGTCTCGACGCTGGCCGCCCACGCCCGCAACCTCGCCGAGGACCCGCGCGCCTCGCTGCTGTTCGAGGACCGCACCGCGCCCGACCCGCAGCAGGGGGCCCGCGTCACCGTGGTCGGCCACATCGAGAAGATCGCCGACCCGACGACGGCGGCGCGGCGCTATCTCGCCCGCCTGCCGGAAGCCGCGCTCTATGCCGGCTTCGCCGACTTCGCCTTCTTCCGCCTCGTCGTCGAGGAGGCCCATCTCGTCGCCGGCTTCGGTCGGGCGATGCACGTCCGCCGCGACGACCTCCTGCTCGACCTCGCCGGCTGCGCGGCGCTGGTCGACGCCGAGCCGGCGCTGCTCGAGCGGCTCGCCGCCGACCCCGCCCGTCTCGCCGAACTCGCGCATCGGCTCGGC
>DBMN01000294.1 GCA_002298965.1 Rhizobiales bacterium UBA697
GGCGCGGCGGCCGGCGGCGGCGCGGCGGGCGGCGGCGGGTTCTTCTCGGGCCTCGGCAAGTTCTTCGGCTTCTATGCCGACGGCGGCACCATCCCGGCCGGCGGATTCGGCATCGCCGGCGAAGCGGGTGCCGAGCTGATCATGGGTCCGTCGACCGTCGTGCCGATGCGCGCCATCGACAGCTATGCGGTGCCTTCGACGGCCTTCGGCGGCGAGGGTGGAGCGATCTCCAACATCCTCAATCTTGCCCCCTCCGTCACCGTCAACATGAGCGGTTCGTCCGGCAATCCGGCGCAGGACCGCGCCCATGTCGACGCTGTCACCCGCGCATTCGAGCGTGTTCTCGACGAGCGGATGGCCGACTTCTCTCGTCGCCAGATGCGACCGGGTGGCATCTTCAAGAAGAAGGACTTCGAGGTATGACCCACCCGACCCTCGTCCTTCCGGCCGGGTGCGAACCGTCGGTCGGCACCGCGATCGACACCGAGGCGCGGCTGCGGCACGCCCCGTTCGAAGGTTACTCGATGGTCTCCCCGGACGGGATCAACGCCGTTCGTGATGCCGTGACGCTGATCTGCGAGGGCGTGTCCATCGATGCCGCCGCCTCGGTCGCCAACCAGCTTCGCGCCTGGGCCGGCGCGACGACGTTCCTGTTCCAGATCCCCGGCGACGCGGCCCCGCGGAAGTGGCGGGCGCCGAAGTGGAACCGCACGCCGCCGGACTACGGCGTCACCACGCTGACCATCACGCTCGAGGAGTCCTTCGTCCCATGACCCTCGCCGCGACCGTCCAGTCGCTCGAGCCCGGCGCCCTCGTCGAGCTCTTCATCCTCGACCTCGATCCGATCGGCGTCGCCGCGCGCTGGTGCTTCTCGCCGTCGATCGCGGCGGGCGACACCGTCACCTTCGCCGGCGTCGACTATGTCGGGGCCGACGTCGAGGTCTCGGGCTACGAGGTCAACGGACAGGGGCAGATCCCCCAGCCGACGCTGAAGGTGTCGAACGCGACGCTCTTCCTCGCCGGCGCCGTGCTCACCCACCGCGATGCCGTCGGCGCCCGCCTGACCCGCCTGCGCGTCTTCGCACGCTATCTCGACGGCCGCCCCGAGGCCGATCCGGAAGCCTCGTTTCCGCCCGACATCCACATCGTCGAGCAGAAGACCAAACAGAACAAGACCGTCATCGAATGGCGTCTCTCCGCCGGAACCGACGTCGAGGGGCGGATGTTGCCCGGCCGCACCGTCGTCCGCGACTATTGCCCCTGGGCCTATCGCCGCTGGAGCGCGACCGCAGCGGCCTTCGACTATGCCGACGTCGAATGCCCGTGGGCCGGCTCGACGTTCTTCACCGCGCTCGGCGTCGCGACGACCGACCCGACCAAGGACGTGTGCGGCCGCAAGATCTCGGATTGTCGCGCCCGTTTCGGAACCGGTGCCGTGCTGCCCTTCGGCGGCTTCCCGGGCGTCGGTCTCAACAAGGTGGGGGCATCGTCGTGACGTTCGATCTCGCCGCCCTCGCCGACTTCCGCAGCGACGCCGCCACGCGTTGGCCGGAGGAGGCCTGCGGCCTTCTGACCGACGACGGCTACCGCCCGGCGCGCAACATCGCCGACGATCCCCTGATCGACTTCCGCATCGCCGAGGCCGACTTCGTCGCCGCCGGTCGTGTCCTCGCCGTCCTCCATTCGCACACCCATTCCCGCGATGCCGCGGGCGCGATCGTTCCGCGCCCGCTCGACTGGCCGTCGCTCGCCGACCAGATCTCGCAGGAAGCGCTCGGCCTGCCCTTCGGCATCGCCGTCGTGACCATGTCGGCAGGCGGCGAAGTGCATGTCGCCGATCCGTTCTTCTTCGGCGGCGACGTCGAGCCGCCGCCGCTCGTCGGCCGGACCTTCCGTCACCGGGTGACGGACTGCTACGCGCTGGTGCGCGACTGGTGGCGCGGCGAGGGCGTCGACCTGCCCGACTACATCCGCGACGACGGCTGGTGGCGCCATGGCGGCGACCTCTACCGCGATCACTTCGCCGCCGCCGGGTTCCGGATCGTCTCGCCGAACGACCTGAAGCCGGGCGATTGCTTCCTGGCGCAGCTCCACAGCCCGGTGCCGAACCATGCCGGCGTCTTCGTCGGTGGCGGGCTGATCCTGCACCACCCGCACGGATGCCTGTCGAAACACGATCCGCTGTCGCGCTGGCAGCGCCACGTCACCCACTGGCTGAGGCACGAGAGTCGCGCATGACCGTCCGCACGATCCACCTGCACGGCGAAATGGCCGACATCTTCGGCGGCTCCTTCCGTCTCGACGTCGACACGCTGCCGATGGCGTTCCGCGCCCTCGGCGCGCAGCTGCGCGGGTTCCGTGCCTATGTCGCCGCCCGCTCGTTCCGGCTGGTGCGCGGCGCCTCGATCGCCGCCGGCCGCGAGATCGGCGAGGACGAGATCGGCATGCGCCTTTCCGGCGACCTGCACGTCGTGCCGGTCATCGCCGGATCGGGCGGCGGGCGCGAGGCGGGTGTCGGCAAGCTGGTAGCCGGCGTCGCCATCGCCGCCGTCGCCTGGTGGGCGGCCCCGGCCGCGGCGGCGGGCGGCATGGGCGCCACCGTCTTCGGCGGCGTGACCTACGGCAACATCGCCGGCTTCGGTCTGATGGTGGCGCTCGCCGGCGCTTCGTCGCTCTTGACCACGCAGCCGAAGAAGCGCGCGCGCGACCAGTCGACGCTCTTTGGCCAGTCGGTCAACGTCGCCGAGGAGGGGGCGACGATCCCGTGGGTATGGGGCGAGGCGATCATCGGTTCCGTCGTCGCCTCCGGCGGCATCTCGGCCGAAGACGTGGCGATCGGGTGACGCGATGACGATCGAACGGGTTTTCGGCTCCGGCGGCGGCACGTCCAAGGGAGGCGCCAGCGAGGCGCCCAACACGCTGCGCTCGAACACCCACGCCCGCGTCCTCGACATCCTCGGCGATGGTCAGATCGAGCTCGTCGACGGCGCCAAGTCGATCTACTTCGACGACGTGCCGTTGCAGGCGGCCGACGGAGCCATGAACTTCCGCGGCGTCGCCTGGGCCATGAATGCCGGCGTCGCCGACCAGCCGGCTCTTCCCGGCTTTTCCGAGATCGAGAGCGAGACGTCCTGGGGCACCGAGGTCAAGAAGCATGTCCCGGTCACCAAGTCGGTGACGAATGCGCTGGCGACCGCCGCGCGCGTGACGATCCGCATTCCCGCGCTCTGTCGGCAGGCCTCGTCGTCGTCGGGCCTCGGCGGCAATTCGGTGTCGTTCCGCATCGAGGTCCGCGCCTTCGGCGGCGCTTGGGTCTCGCCCTTCGGCGACGTGACGATCTCGGGCAAATGCACCTCGCCCTACGACCGGTCCTACCGCTTCACGCTGCCGACCAACACGAGCGGACCGTCGCACCCCTGGGACATCCGCGTCACCCGTCTGACCAACGACTCGAACGACAGCAACGACGACGGCATTCCCGACGACACGCAGGACCAGGCCGACGTCACCAACCAGAACCAGACCATCCTCCAGTCGATCACCGAGATCATCGAATACCGTCTGTCCTACCCCTGGACGGCGCTGATCGGCCTCGACTTCGACGCCTCGCTCTTCGGCACATCGATCCCGCGCCGCTCCTACCGGGTGCGCCGCATCGACGGCCTGATCCCGTCGAATTACGACGCGACCGCCAGGACCTATGCCGGCGTCTGGGACGGCACGCTGGTGCCGGGCAGAAACTCGAACCCGGCCTGGGCGCTCTACGATCTCCTCGAATCGAAGCGCTTCGGCCTCGGCCGGGATCTCGACGCCGCCGCGCTCGAGGCGGTGAAATGGGATCTCTACGAGATCGGCCGCTGGTGCGACGAGATGGTGCCGGACGGCTTCGGCGGAGAGGAGCCGCGACTGTCCTTCAACGGCGCGATCACCACCCAGCGCGAGGCCTTCGACGTGCTCCAGCTCGTCGCCTCGGCCTTCCGCGGCATGACCTATTGGTCATCCGGCATGGTCCGCGCCGTCGCCGACATGCCGTCCGATCCGGTCGTGCTGGCGACGCCGGCGAACGTCGTCGACGGCGACTTCGAATGGGTCGGCACGGCGCTGAAGGCCCGTCACACCGTCGTCGAGGTGACGTGGACCGATCTCGACGACCAGGGCCGCCCGGCCGTCGAGATCGTCGAGGATGCCGAAGGCATCGCCCGCTATGGCCGCCGCGTCAAACAGGTCGCCGCGGTCGGCTGCACCTCGCGCGGCATGGCGCGCCGGGTCGGCCTGTGGACGCTCGAGACCGAGCTGATCGAAGACCAGACGGTGACTTACCGGGCCTCGTTCGACCATGCCTATGTCTCGTCCGGTCACCCGGGCGTCGTTCCGGGCGACATCGTCGCGGTGCAGGATCCGCGCATCGCCGGCGTCGATATGTCGGGCCGCTTGCTCGCGGTCGCCTCCACCTCGGCCGTCACGCTTGATCGCCCGGTCACGATCGAGGCCGGCCGTGCCTATTCGCTGTCGATCCGCATGCCGGACGGCACGCTCGCGACCGAGGCGCTGGTGCCGACGGCGCCCGGTGCGCACGACACGCTGTCGCTCGCCGCCGCGCTTCCGGCGCTGCCCGACGTCGGCGCGGTCTGGGTTCTGACCTCGTCCGACCTCGCGCCGATCCCGGTGCGCGTCGTCGCGGTCGCCGAGCCCGAAAAGCACGTCTTCGAGATCCATGCGCTGAAGCACGATCCCGACAAGTGGGCGCGGGTCGATGCCGGCGTCGTCCTGACCCCGCGCGTCTATACCAAGCTGCCGCTGTCGACGACCTCGGCGCGCAATCTCGCGCTGGTCGAAAACCGCGCCGTCGTCGACGGCGTTGCCCGCTCGCGCCTTCTCGCCTCGTGGACGGCGCCGGCGGTCGGCGCGGCGCGCGGCTATCGCGTCCGCATCTTCTCGCCCGCCGCGACGGTCGACCTCGGCGAAATGGCCGTCACGTCCTACGAGATCGACGGCGTCACCGCCGGCGACTGGACCGTCGAAGTGACGGCGATCTCCGCCCTCGACGGCAAGTCGGCGCCACCGGTGACGGTGACGGCGACCGTGGTCGGCTGGGTCGGCACGACGCAGCCCTTCGTCTCCAATCTGGTGCTGGTCGCCGGCGCCTCGTCGACGGTCTTCACCGGCCCCGACGTGATGCTGGCCTGGGCGACGATCTTCCCCGACATGACGGGCACGCCGACGCTGGCGAACCCGTTCTACGATCACGCGACGGTCGAGGTGCGCACGGCCTCCGGCACCGTCATCGGATCGCACCGAGCGATCGGCGACGGCTATACCTACGATCTCGCGACCCACATGGCCGATGCCGCCGCGCATGGTCTCGGCCCGCAGCGGGCGCTGACCTTTGCCGTCGCGGTGACGGACGTCTTCGGCCGCACCTCGTCGCCGGCGCTGATCTCGGTCACCAACCCGCCGCCGGCCGCGCCGTCGCCGACCGTCGTCGCGAGCTACGACGGCGCGACGATCTCCTGGGAGCCGTCGGCCGATCTCGATGCCGTCGGCGCGCTCGTCTGGGTCTACGATACCCCCGGCGCCGACATCACCGCCCTGGCGCCGGCCGCCGACGTCACCGGTTCGTCGGTGACGGTGCCGCTGACCTCCGGCACGATCCATCTCGTCCGCGTCGCGCTCTACGATCGCTTCGGCAAGACGGGGCTGAATGCCTCGTCGGAGCTGCAGGCGACGACGACCGCCTCGATCGATACCGACCACCTCGTCCCGTCGCTCGCCGCCGAGCTTGCCTCGCTCCCGGCGACCGTCGACGCCATCCGCGCGACGATGCTGCGCGAGCAGCTCTTGCGGGTCGGCGATCGGCGCCGCGCCTGGTCGATCGGCGCCCGCGTCCAGACGACGGTCACCGAGCAATGGACGGCCGGCGTCTCGGCACTGGCGTCGCGGGTCGACACCGTCGAGGCCGCGATCACCAACGATATTGGTGCGGCGATCACCGAAGAGGCGACGGCGCGGGCGACGGCGGACACGGCCCTTGCCGATCGCATCACGATCGTCGAAGCCGGCGTCGGCGAAGGCGTGGCCGCAGCCATCGCGACGGAGGCGATCGCGCGCGCTTCGGCCGACAGTGCGCTCGCCGCGGACATCTCCGCCCTGTCGGCGACAGTTGGCGAAGCCTCGGCCTCGGGCGGCATCAAGTTTGCCGTCGCGGCCGATCAGACCGGCGCGCTCGCCCGATACGAGATGTGGCTGAAGGCAACCAGCGGCACCTTCTCGGCTACCGCCGCGATGACGCTCGAGGTGATCGCCAGCGGCGGAACGAACTACTCGCAGATCAAGTTCAAGGCCGGCCGCTTCCTCGTCATGGGCGATGACGGAACGTCGGTCGTGCCGTTCTCGGTCGTCGGCGGCGCGACCTTCATCGACACGCTCAAGGTCCGACATACGATCGACATCGGTCTGGACGGTGGCGGCGAAATCGTGATCTGGGGGCCGTGATGGTCACGAAAGAGATCCTCGGCATCCGCTTCGGCGGCGGCACCTTCTTGGGCACGATCGACGGCGAACCGCGCCTGATCATCCCTCGTCAAGGCGTCGAGATCTCGACGACCGATGCCGACGGGGTGACGACGTTTCATGACAGCGTGATCGCCAACACGGCCAACATCGCGTTCGACAGCGCATGGCCGGCCGCGGCCGTCATTCTCGCCGAGGGCGTGGCAACGCCGTCGACGTCGTCGACCATCACCGTCGGCTCCTGGACGTTCTGGACGCTCGCGACATGGGCCGACCCGGGTTACGTGCCGATCCCGATGGTTTTCGATCACAACGGGATCTTCGGCCCGACATCGGACGCGCGATGGGGATACGACCTCGACGCCTCGCCGATCCCCGGGACGGAATCGATCGTTCCCAACGTGCTTCACACCGCGGTCAACCGGACGACGCTCGCCGTCGCGCAAGGCAACCTCTACAACAACGTGACTCGCCCGGCCCGATCGTTGCAGTACGTCATTTTCGGGATGCCGGCGCTATGACCGTGCGTCGTGTCGGCGTGTGTCGGGTCGGCGGCGTCTTCGGTCTCTACATGTCGAAGCCGGGCGTCGACCTTGCGACCGCGGCCGAAAACGACATGATCTTCTCGCCGAACAAGAACTTCTTCCAGGTCGCTCACGAGCGCCGCATCACCTTTCCTCAGGTGATACGTTCGTCTCTCGTTCGCGTCGTCCGCCGGATCGACCATCCCGATCTCGGGTTCATCCCGACGGTCACGATCGACAACAATTCGACGACGTTCAGCTACGCCGCCGGCAATTGGCTCAACGTCGTGGCCAAGCCCGTTTCGACCAAGGTTTTCGGCCAGACGCAGACCGGGTTTTATCTGGTGAGACACACGCTCGAGACCTTCTCGTCGCCCGCCATCATCAACCCGGGCGGCATCGTGACGATCCGGCTCTACAAGGTCCCGCGCCGCACGACGGGGTACCCGCTGCCTGCCTACGACATTCTGGAGCCCGACGCATGACCGTTCGTCGCGCACGGCTGAGGCCGGATGGCGTCGAGATCTCCAAGGCCGGGATCGACGTGACGACGGCGCTCTTCTCCGAAAAGTCGTTTTCGGCAACGAACCGATCCATTCCGCTGCTGCGCAAGACGTCGCCCGTGTCGCTCAACTCGGCGATCGGCGGAACGACGAGCCTTTACTACGGAAAGACCTTCTCGCATCCGCCGATGTCGACCGTCTTCCTGTCGCCGACCTATCCCTCGGCAAGCGGTCCCTATTTCATGGTCTCCGGCCTCCAGTCCGGAAACGAGTCCTACTCGCCGATCGAGTGGGCTCTGAACTACGGCGGCTATATCGCTGCCCAATCAGGTACCGACATCATCCGCCGAAACGATCGCATCGACCTGACGAACTGGCTCTACGGCTCGTCGGCGACCACGCTTCACGGCTTCGCCGGCTGGGCCTGGGCCGTCATCTTCGATTACGAATAGGAGACCCCTCATGGCCTCGACCTACGCGACCGGCACCGTGACGGTGTCGGCGGGCGCTACCGCCTTGACCGGCACCGGGACAGCCTGGGCCTCCGCCGCGATCCTCCCCGGCGCGCTGCTCTACGCCGTCGGTCTGCCGGTGCCGATCCCCGTCAAGTCGGTCACGTCCGAAACGGCGATCGTCCTGGAGGCGCCGTCGCCGGTTGCGCTGTCGGGCGTCGCCTACCGCATCGTCAACCGGATCGAATCGGGAGACGTCGTCGACCTCTTGTCGCAGCTCCTGCGGCTGCTGACGCGCGCCTTCGATCTCGACGGTTCCGATCAGTCGATCTCGCTCGTGACCGTCGACGGCGATCTCTGGTACACCTTCGGCACGCCGACCGAGGACAAGTGGCGGTTCGGCATTTCGGGCGGAGCGTTCGGAACGTTCCGTTTCCAGCGGAAGTCCGGCACGTCGTGGCTGGACGTGCTGACCATCGATGGAACGACCGGCGTAACCACATTCGTCGGGGCGTCATCGACGACCGACGAGGTGACAGAGGGATCGGAGAACAAGTACTTCACCGAATCGCGTGTCAGGGCGACGGCGCTGTCCGGCGTGTCGACGTCCACGATCGCCGCCATTACCGAGACCGACACCGTTCTTTCGGCCATGGGCAAGCTTCAGGCCCAGGTGACGGCGGCCGGCGCGCGGTTCTCGAACATCTTCTACCCCGAGGATTTCGAGGCGGTAGGCAATGGTGACGCCAACGATGCCGGTCCGCTCCAGCAGTGCATCACGGCGTGCGCTGCGGTCGGCGGAACGATCTACGCGCGCAATCGCAAGTACAAGATCAACTCGCCTCTGACCTGTTCGCCGACGTCGGTCGATCTGGCCGCGGCGGCGACGTATCCGAGGCAGGGCGACATCCGCCGCGTCAATTTCGACTTCGACGGCTGCGAAATCATCGCGGGCGCGTCGATGGCGCACATGATCAAGTTCACCTACGACGCGACGGATTCGGACCCGGCGCCTTACGACAGTGTCGTCAGCGGCGTCCGCCTCAACGGCAACGGCCTCGCCTCGATCGGCTTTCTCGTCGAGTGGACGATCGGCGTCGTCTTCACCGACCGCACCGCGGTCTATGGCGTGACCGGCACGGGCTACTCGGTGCAGGGCTACGGCGTGACCCGGTTCGAGGGCATCTATTGTCGCGCGCCGACCTGCATCGGTCTCGGTCTCGCGTCCGGCTCGGTCGGATACGGCGGTGGCGACACCGTCATCGACGGGTGCGACCTCTACCCGACCCTGGCAGGCGTCAATGCCGCCGGCTGGTCCGGCAACCTCAGAATACTCAACAACACGATTTCCGAAGAGGATACGAGCGGAACCGCGAAGGGCGTTCTTTTGGACGGTACCGGGTCGACCAAGAACATCCGCGACGTCGTCATCAGCAACAACGAATTCTGTGGCGTCGGCGTTGCTATCTATGCCTACAAGTATTCGTCGGCACGAAACGTCGGGAAGATCATCGTATCCGGCAATCACCTCACGGGATACTCGACCTACAGCTCGGCGCAGTTCTGCACTTGGAATGGTGTCGACGAGGCCGTCATCTTCGGCAATTTCGTCAACACGGTCGGCGTGGGTGAAACCGTACCGGACGCGGCCGGCACCGCATTCAACTTCGTCAACTGTTCACGGCTGTCGATCTTCTCGAACCATATCTACAATACGTTGTCCGGAGCGTTCTCGTTCACCTCGACGACGAACTGTGACATCTTTGCCAACATCACTCAGGATGTCGGCAAGTCCGGCGCCGGCTATACCTGGGCAAACATCTACGCCGGGTGCTCCGGGCTGCGGTTCCGTAACAACAGCGCGACGCAGACGTCGTCGTCCTACGCGCAGTACGGCATCTATGAGCAGGACGGGTCGGGCGGACAGATTTTCGCAAGCGACAACACCTTCACCGGGTTCACCACCGTTTTCCGCGTCAACGCGACCAACGGTTCGGCGATGAACACGACCGCTTACGGCACGGCCGCGCCGACGACCGGAACCTGGCGCATCGGCGATAAGGTCATCAACACCGCCCCGTCGTCAGGTGGCTATGTCGGATGGATTTGCACCGCAGCCGGCACCCCCGGGACCTGGATCGGCTACGGCACCATCGGCGCCAGCGGCAGCGCGGCCGGAGTGCCGGTCGGCAGCATTATCTATGTCACTCAGAGTACCGCGCCGGCCGGGTATCTCAAGGCCAACGGCGCGCTCGCTTCTCGCACGGCCTATGCCGACCTCTTCGCTGCGATCGGCACCACGTACGGCGCCGGCGATGGGTCGACGACCTTCGGCCTTCCGGAGTTTCGTGCGGAGTTCCCGCGCGGTTGGGATGACGGCCGTGGCATCGACAGCGGTCGCGCTCTCGGCTCGTCTCAGGCCGACGAGATCAAGGCCCACACCCACTACATGGCCGGCTCGATCGGAGGCGGCGCGCAGGCGAGTGGATTCACGACCGCCGCGGGTCCGGCGTCGGGCGGCACCTATGCCACGTCCTCGACCGGCGGAACCGAGACGCGCCCGCGCAACGTCGCGCTGCTGGCCTGCATCAAATACTGAGGATGACCGTGATGAAGATCGTCTATCAGACCAACGCCGCCGGCCTGTTCGTCGGCGAGGTGCTTGCCGATGAAAGCCCGCTCGAGCCCGGCGCCTGGCTGATCCCCGGCGGATGTTCGGAAGAGCCTCCGCCGCAGGTCGGAGACGGGGAGGTCGCGAGACTGATCGACGGCGCGTGGGTGGTCGAGGCGGTGCCCGCCGCGCCGACGTCCGCCGAGCCCGACCCGATCCCCGCGTCGATCACGCGTCGGCAGTGCGCCGCCGAGATGTTCGCGCGCGGCATGATTACGGGCGCCGAGGCGGTCGCCATGACGGCGACGGCGACGCCGCCCGCGATGATCGAAGCGGAGCTTTCGGCGCTTTCCGAGCCGGATCAGACCTTCGCCCGGATCGACTTCGCGGCCGGCTCCTATGCCCGCGGCAACACGCTGCTCGTGGGGCTGATGACGGCGCTCGGCGAGACCACCGAGACCATCGACAGCTTTTTCCGTTTCGCCGCGCTGCGGTGATCGCCGCCGCTCCCTGACAGCGCCCGACCCTCGCCGCGCCTTGCCGCGGCCCGACATCGAAAGCCCCTCCCCATGCGACACCTCCCTCCGCTGGCTCTCGCCGGCGCGCTGGCGCTCTCCTGCGTCACCCCCTCGGCCGCCAACGAGGCGACCGAGGCCTATCTCGCCAGCCT
>DBMN01000182.1 GCA_002298965.1 Rhizobiales bacterium UBA697
CCCCGAGCCGTCGCGCTTCGTGCCGCCGCCGCCCGGCCCGCCGCACGGGCGTTTCGAACCGCCGCCGGGGGTGCAGACCTATCAACAGCCGGCGCCGCCGCAGCAGCAGCGCTCGCTGTTCTCGTTCCTGTTCGAGCCGCGCGGCTCGCAGACGCGGCCCGCACCTTACGAGCCCGGGCGGGCGGCGCCGTCGGGCGTCACCATCTACCCCGGCGACGGCGATCCGAACGCCGCGCTGACCGCCGGCGGCGAGACGACGATCGGCGGGGCGGGTGCGTGGTCGGGCAACTACCGCACGCTCTGCGTCCGCACCTGCGACGGCTTTTTCTTCCCCGTGACGTTCAACGCCTCGCGGGCGCGGATGAAGACCGACGCCAACGTCTGCAAGGCGCTGTGCCCGGCGGCCGAGACCCGGCTCTACTATCACGACGCGACGGGCCAGGAGGCGGAGGACGCGATCGCCGCCGACGACGGCACGCCGATCACCCGGCTGCCGAACGCCTTCGTCTATCGCACCAAGGTGGTGTCGAACTGCAGCTGCGGCGCGCCCGACCTCAAGGCGATCCCGGCGGGCGCCGGCGGGCTGATGGGCACGCGCGAGGCGCGGGCGGGCATCGACGCCGGGGCGCCGCTGCCGCGTGTCCGCCCGGCCCCCGATCAGGATCCCGAGACGCAGGCGCTGCGGATGTCCGGCCTCGCCATCGACGACGTCGCGCCGCAGACCCCGGTCTCGGCCGAGGCCGCCGCCAAGATCGCCGAATCCGAGCTGCCCGCGGCGCCGAAGGTCAGGACAGTCGGGCCGAAGTACTTCTCCGACCGATGAGCGGCATGAGGCGCTTCATCTCCGGCCCGTGATCGCGCCCGGTGAGCGTGAGGCGCAGCGGCAGGAAGAGATCGCGGCCCTTCCGCCCGGTCGCCGCCTGGATCGCCTTGGTCCACAGCCCCCAGGTCGTCTCGTCCCACGGCTCTTCCGGCAGCAGGCGCAGAGCTTCGGCCAGGAACTCGCCCTGCCCGTCCGCCTTCACCGAGACCGCGTCGGAGCGCACCACCTCGGCCCATTCGACGACGTCGGCGAGCTTCGCCAGATTGTCGCGCACCGCGAGCCAGAAGGCTTCGCCGAGATCGGCGTCGAGGGCGGCGAGCCGGTCGCGCACCTCGGCATGGCCGAGGTGATGGACGAGGCGGGCGTTGATCGTGTCGAGCTCGTGGGGATCGAACTTGGCGGTCGAACGCGACATGGCCGAAAGCTCGGCGTGGGGCGCGAGGCTTTCGAGATCCGGATAGGCGTGGACCTCTTCCGACGAGCCGATCAGCACGGCGATCGAGGCGACGGTCATCGCCTCGTAGCCGGCGTCGCGCAAGCTACGGATGGAGAGCGAGCCGAGCCGCTTCGACAGCGCCTCGCCGGTCGTCGCCGCCAAGAGATTGTGGTGGGCGAAACGCGGCACCGGGCCACCGAGCGCCTCGAAGATCTCGATCTGGACGCCGGTGTTGGTGACGTGGTCCTCGCCGCGGACGACGTCGGTGACGCCCATCTCGATGTCGTCGACGACCGAGCCGAGCGTGTAGAGGCAGGTGCCGTCGGCGCGGATCAGCACCGGATCGGAGAGCGAGGCGGTGTCGACCGACTGGCGGCCGCGCACGCCGTCCTCCCACGTGACCTGTTTCCCGTCGAGACGGAAGCGCCAATGCGGCCGGCGCCCCTCGGCCTCGAAGGCGGCGATCTCGTCGGGCGTCAGCGCCAGCGCCGCGCGGTCGTAGATCGGCGGCAGGCCGCGGGCGAGCTGGCGCCGGCGGCGGCGCTCGAGTTCGTCGGGCGTCTCGAAGGCGGGATAGAGGCGGCCGGCCGCCTTCAGCCGTTCGACGGCCAGAGAGTAGCGATCGAGCCGCTCCGACTGGCGTTCGACGCGGTCGGGGACGATGCCGAGCCAGGCGAGATCCTCGGCGATGGCGTCGGCATATTCGCGCTTCGAGCGCTCGGTGTCGGTGTCGTCGTAACGCAGGATGAACGTACCCCCGCGGGCCTTCGCCCAGAGGAAGTTCAGGAGCGCGGTCCGCGCGTTGCCGATGTGGATCAGGCCGGACGGCGACGGCGCGAAGCGGGTGACGGGTGCGGTCACGGGGGATCCGTTCGGGTCAGAAGTCGACGACGTCGGTCTGCGGCTTCACCGGCAGCGGTGCGGCCGGCAGGTCGGGCTTCACGCCCGGATCGCGGAAGCCGTTGGTGATCGGATAGCGGCGGTCGCGGCCGAAGTTGCGGTGGCCGATCTTCACGCCGGGGGCGGCCTGACGGCGCTTGTATTCGGCGATGTAGAGCAGCCGCTCGATGCGGCGCACCGTCGGCTCGTCGAAGCCCTCGGCGACGATCTCGGCGACCGCCATCTCCCGCTCGACCAGCCGCGTCAGGATGCCGTCGAGCACGTCGTAGGGCGGCAGGCTGTCCTGGTCGGTCTGGCCCTCGCGCAGCTCCGCGGTCGGCGCCTTGGTGATGATGCGGTCGGGGATGACCTCGCCCATCGGCCCCAGCGCACCGTCGGGGCGGTTGGCGTTGCGCCAGCGCGAGGCGGCGTAGACCTCGGTCTTGTAGAGATCCTTGATCGGGTTGAAGCCGCCGTTCATGTCGCCGTAGAGCGTGGCGTAGCCGACCGACATCTCCGACTTGTTGCCGGTCGTCACCACCATCGGGCCGAACTTGTTGGAGATCGCCATCAGGATGGTGCCGCGGGTGCGCGACTGGAGGTTCTCTTCGGTGATGTCGGGCGTCTTGCCGGCGAACATCGGCGCCAGCGCGCCGAGGAAGCCCTCGACCGGATCGGAGATCGGCACGACGTCGTAGCGGATGCCGAGGCGGCGGGCGCAGTCGGCGGCGTCCTCGAGGCTGTCGGACGAGGTCCAGCGATAGGGCAGCATCACCGCATGCACCCGATCGGCGCCGAGGGCGTCGACCGCCATCGCCGCGACGATCGCCGAATCGATGCCGCCGGAGAGGCCCAGCACCACGCCGGGGAAGCGGTTCTTGTTGACGTAGTCGCGCAGGCCCAGGACGCAGGCGGCGTAGTCGGCGGCGGTACCCTCCTCGACCAGCGCCTTCTCGCCCGGGCTCGGCACCCAGCGGCCGGCCACCTTGCGGAACTCGACGAGGCCGAGCGCCTCGCGGAAGGCCGGCAACTGCACGACGAGGTTGGCATTCGCGTCGAGCACGAAGGAGGCGCCGTCGAAGACCAGTTCGTCCTGGCCGCAGACCTGATTGAGATAGACGAGCGGCAGGCCGCTCTCCTTCACCCGCGCCACGGCGACGGAGAAGCGTTCGTCCAGCACCGCGCGGCGGAAGGGCGAGCCGTTGGGGACGAGCAGGATCTCGGCGCCGGTCTCGGCGAGGCATTCCACCACGTCCGGCTTCCAGACGTCCTCGCAGATCGGCACGCCGATGCGCACGCCGCGCACCGGCATCGGGCCGGAGAGATCGCCGGGGACGAAGACGCGCTTCTCGTCGAAGGGGCCGTAGTTGGGCAGATCGACCTTGAAGCGCAGATGGCGGATGGCGCCGCCGTCGAGCAGGGCATGGGTGTTGTGCAGCCGGCCCTCGGCGAGCCAGGGCGTGCCGATCAGCACCGCCGGACCGCCGTCGGCGGTGTCGACGGCGAGGTCGGCGACCGCGGCCATGCAGGTCGCCTGGAAGGCGGGCTTCAGGACGAGGTCTTCCGGCGGATAGCCGGCGAGGAAGAGCTCGGAGAACAGCACCACGTCGGCGCCGTGACGCGCGGCCTCCGCCCGGGCGGCACGCGCCTTGGCGAGGTTGCCGGCGACATCGCCGACGATCGGGTTCGACTGCGCGAGGGCGACGAGAAGGCGATCGGTCATGCTCCGGTCTTAGCGCGCGCCGGGGCGGGCGACAACGGGCGGCTTGCGCGGAACACCCTTGTGTGCGGCGCGGTCGGCGATCTCGGCGCGGGTCAGCGCCTGAGGATGGGCGTGCAGCGTCGCGTCGTGATACTCGACGAAGATCAGGTCGGCATCGTAGTCGACCATGCGGCCGACGCGGGCGCCGAGCCTGAGGCGCAACGCCTGCCCGCCGGCGGCGGCGACCGCGAGGGCGTCGACGTCGCAGTTGAAGCCCGACAGATCGTAGAGATTCTCGACGAAACACCGCTTCTCGGTCGGCAGGCGGAAGAGATCGCGGGCGGCGCGGTTGGCGAAGGCGATCTCGCCGGTGGTGATCGACACCAGCACGATCGGATGTTTCACCCATTCGAGCGCCTTGTGGCGGGCATCGGCCTCGGCGGCGCTCGGCGATGCGGCGGGCGGCGG
>DBMN01000043.1:0-3274 GCA_002298965.1 Rhizobiales bacterium UBA697
GCAGAACGCCGTCTCGAAGCATCGCGCACGGACTCGATACACCCTCCCCCGAAACGCCGACGGCCGGGCTCTCGCCCGGCCGTCCCGTCTCGTCGAAGGCCCGAAAGCCTCAGGCTTCCATCGCCTCGAGCTCGTCGATCAGGCCCTCGATCACCGAGAGGCCGATCGACCAGAACTGCGGGTCGGTGGCATCCAGCCCGAAGGGGGCGAGCAGGTCCTTGTGATGCCGCGTGCCGCCGGCCGAGAGCAGGGCGAAATACTTGTCCTCGAAGCCCGCCGGGTTCTTCTGGTAGGCGCCGTAGAGCGAGTTCANNCCGAAGGCATAGGCATAGACGTAGAACGGCGAGTGGATGAAGTGGGAGATGTAGACCCAGAAGGTCTCGTAGCCTTCCGCCAGCCGGATCGACGGGCCGAGGCTCTCGCTCTGCACCTCCATCCAGAAGCGACAGATGTCGTCGGCGGTCAGCTCGCCCTCGCGGCGCGCGGCGTGGACCTTGCGCTCGAACGTGTAGAAGGCGATCTGGCGCACGACCGTGTTGATCATGTCCTCGATCTTGGAGGCGAGCATCGCCCGCTTCTCCTCCTTCGTGGCTGCGTCCGCCAGCAGCGCGCGGAAGGTCAGCATCTCGCCGAAGACCGACGCGGTCTCCGCGAGCGTCAGCGGCGTCGGCGCCATCAGCGCGCCGTTGGGGGCGGCGAGGAGCTGGTGGACGCCGTGGCCGAGCTCGTGGGCGAGCGTCATCACGTCGCGCACCTTGCCCATGTAGTTGACCAGCAGATAGGGGTGCGCCGACGGCACGGTCGGATGGGCGAAGGCCCCCGGCGCCTTGCCCGGGCGGGTCGGCGCGTCGATCCACGGATTGTCGAAGAACTTCCGGCCCAGATCGGCGAGCTTCGGCGAGAAGCGGCCGTAGGCCGAGAGCACGGTCGAGACCGCTTCCGCCCAGGGGATCGCCCGCGACGGCGCCGAGGCGAGCGGCGCGTTGCGGTCCCAGTGCTCGAGCTGCTCCTTGCCGAGCCACTTGGCCTTGAGCGCGTAGTAGCGATGCGACAGTTTCGGGAAGGCGGCGCGCGCCGCCTCGACCAGCGCCGCGACCACTTCCGGCTCGACCCGGTTGGAGAGGTGGCGGGCGTCGGCGAAGTCGCCGAACTTGTGCCAGGTGTCGGAGATCTCCTTGTCCTTCACCAGCGTGTTCATGATCAGCGTGAAGGTGCGCAGGTTCGCCTTGAAGGTGACCGCGAGCGCCTCCGCCGCCTGCCGGCGCTTGGCCTCGTCGCCATCCTGCAGACGGGCGAGCGTCGGCTCGAGCGTCAGTTCCTCGTCGCCGACGCGGAAGCGCAAGGAAGCCACCGTCTCGTCGAAGAGCCGCGTCCAGGCGGCCGCGCCCGTCACGTATTTCTCGTGGAAGAGCTGCTCGATCTCTTGCGAGAGCTGATGCGGCTTCTCCTTGCGGATGTCCTCGAGCCACGGACGGTAATGCCCGAGCGTCGCATCCTTCGCGATCAGCGCGTCGATCGCCGCGTCCTCGATGCGGTTGAGCTCGAGTTCGAAGAACAGGAGCCGCGTCGTCGCCCTGGTCAGCCCGTCCTGCACGTCGCCGTAGAACTTGGCGCGCTCCGGGTCGGTGGTGTCGCCCGAATAGACGAGACCGGCGAAGGACGCGACCCGGCCGAGGAGATCCTGGATCGCCTCGTATTCGACGACGAGCGACGCGAGTTCGGCGGCATCGCCGGCCGAAACGAGCGCCGCCAGCTTGCCTTCCGCTCGCGTCTGGAAGGCGCGGCAGCGCTCTTCCGCCCGAGTGAGATCCGCCTTCACTTCCGGCCCGTTCATCGACGGATAGAGATCGGAGAGATCCCATTCGGGCATCGGCCCGAAGGGACCGTCGCCGCCGGCGCCGGCGGCCTTGTCGTGGACGGCGGAAGGGAAGGACACGGTCATGGCGGACACCTCGTCGCGGCGGCGGCGCAGCGCCGGCCGGGTTGGAAACGGTCGTCCATCCATATCGGGTTCGCGCCCGCCGCTTCAACCGTCCCGAGGCGTTTCGTTTCGCGACACCTGCGACGGTGAAGAACGGGGACGACGGCCTCGCGTTAACCTCTGGTCAACCTCCCCCCGCCACGATCGACCCGAATCGAGACGAAACCCTTAATCGGAGTTCCCCGAGGGTCATGGCCGAGCGCATCCTGATCTGCGACGACGATCCCATCCAGCGCCGCCTGCTCGAGGAGGCGGTCCGAAGGTTCGGTCATCTGCCGATCGTCGTGGAGAGCGGCGTCGAGGCGCTCGCCCGCATGACCGGACCGGAAGGGCGCGGCGTCGCGCTGGTCATCCTCGATCTCGTCATGCCCGATCTCGACGGCATGGCCGTGCTGCTGAAGCTGCGCGAGGCCGGCGTCTCCGTCCCCGTCATCGTCCAGACCAGCCACGGCGGCATCGACACCGTGGTCTCGGCGATGCGCGCCGGCGCCTTCGACTTCGTCGTCAAGCCGATCTCGCCCGAGCGTCTCCAGGTCTCGATCCAGAACGCGCTGAAGTTCGGCGCCCTCGAGGACGAGGTGGCGCGCGCCCGCCGCACCGTCACCGGCACGCTGACCTTCGAGGATCTGGCGACCTCCTCGCCCTCGATGGAGCGCGTCATCCGCCTCGGCCGCCGCGCCGCCGCCTCCAACATCCCGATCCTCGTCGAAGGCGAGAGCGGGGTGGGCAAGGAGCTGATCGCCCGCGCCATCCAGGGCTCGTCCGACCGCCGCGCCCGCCCCTTCGTCACGGTGAACTGCGGCGCCATCGCCGAGAACCTCGTCGAGTCGATCCTCTTCGGCCACGAGAAGGGCGCCTTCACCGGCGCCGTCGACAAGCACGTCGGCAAGTTCCAGGAGGCCCACGGCGGCACGCTCTTCCTCGACGAGGTCGGCGAACTGCCGCCCGAGGTGCAGGTCAAGCTGCTGCGCGCCATCCAGGAAGGCGAGATCGATCCCGTAGGATCGCGCAAACCCGTGAAGGTCGACTTCCGCCTGATCTCGGCGACCAACCGTTCGCTGCTGGAGATGACCAAGGAAGGCCGCTTCCGCGAGGATCTCTACTACCGCCTCAACGTCTTCCCGATCTGGATTCCCCCCTTGCGCGACCGCCGCGAGGACATCCCGGCGCTGGTGAAGACCTTCGTCGCCCGTTTCGCCGCGGAAGAAGGCCGCCGTCGGCTGATCGGCGTCGATCCGCAGGCGATCGCCCTGCTCGAGAGCTACGACTGGCCGGGCAACATCCGCCAGCTCG
>DBMN01000043.1:3280-3922 GCA_002298965.1 Rhizobiales bacterium UBA697
CCCAGATCGCCGCCCAGGTCGGCAGCGCGCCCGTGTTGCCGCGACACCACAGGCTGGTGGCGATCGACGGCGGGGCGAAGGGCGCCGGCGAGACGATGCGCGACGAAAGCCTGCGCCCCCGCTTCGAGGCCGATGCCCAACCGGCCATGACCGGCTGGTCGCCGAGCGCCGCCGGCCTGACCTCCGGATCGGGGCCAACGCCTTTCGGCTTCTTGCGTTCTCTCGATTCCGACGGTCACGTCCGCGACCTCGCGGCGATCGAGGAAGAGATGATCAAGGTGGCGATCGACCACTATGGCGGGCGCATGACGGAGGTCGCCAAGCGGCTCGGAATCGGCCGCTCGACCCTCTATCGCAAGCTCAAGGAATATGGTTTGGAGGAAGGGTCCGGCATCGAAGCGGCCGAGTGATTTCGGGATCACGCGTCTGTTTGTTTCCCGGACGTCAATCACGTCATATCGTCGCTGTTCGCGTGCCTCCTGGACCGATTCGAAACCTTTCGGGGGTGGTGGGAAGATGAAGTCCGTCGGGTCCTCGCTGCTCCTGGGAGCGCTTCTGGCCTCCGTCGCCGTCCTGCCGCTGCGCGCGGCGGACGAGACGGCACGGGCCGACGCGCCCGTCGCCGTCGACGCGGCCGCCGCC
>DBMN01000167.1 GCA_002298965.1 Rhizobiales bacterium UBA697
GGCCTTTCCGCGGCTCAGCCCGCGCAAGACGGTCGAGGGGCTCGCGGCCGGGGCGATCGGCGTGGCGGTCGCCGCGCTGGTGCTCGGCATCGGCGTGCTCGGCTGGCCGGCGACGCGGATCGTCGTCGTGGCGCTCGCGGTGGCGGCGGCGACGGTGGCGGGCGATCTCGTCGCCTCCTGGGTCAAGCGGCGGGCCGGGGTGAAGGACTATCCGGCGATCCACCCGGTGCAGGGCGGGGTGCTCGACGTGGTCGATGCCTGGATCGTCGCGACGCCGGTGCTGGCGCTGGTCTCGCGCCTCGTGTGAGCCTCAGAGCGCGCCGAGGAGGCGGGCCGCGAGGTCGACCACCGCGATCGAGGCGATCGCCGCGGCGAGGTCGTCGGCCATCACGCCGAGGCCGCCGCGCAAGCCGTCCTGCACCGCGCGGATCGGCTGCGGCTTGACGATGTCGAAGAAGCGGAAGGCGACGAAGCCGGCGAGCCACCACGGCGGCGACGCGGGAATCGCGACGCAGACCAGCGCCATCGCCCAGGTCTCGTCGAAGACGATGCAGCCGGGATCCTCGACGCCGAGGGCACGGCCGGTGACGTCGGCGGCGCGCACGCCGACGACGAAACTCGCCGCGAAGATCGCCGCGAGCACCGGCCACGGCAGGCCGACGAGGAACAGTGCCGGCAGCAGGCCGCCGGCCGCCCCGACCGTGCCCGGCCAGCCGCGGGCGAGCCCGAGGCCGCCCGACAGCGACAGGGCGTGCGCCGGGTGGGACCAGACGAAACGGAGCGTCGGAGCGAAAGCGGGACGACTGTCGGCCATGGGCGCGATCAGATATGATTCGCCGCCCGGACACGAGTCCCGCGAACCGCCTCGGCGGCATGCGCCGGCCGGGACGAGATGCGAACGGGACGGGGAGGCGGCGGTCGGATGCTGCGGACTTTCGGTCGTCATCTCGTGCGGCGCAGCCTCGGGTCCATCGCCGCCACGCTGGCGCTGGTGATCGTGGTGTTTCTCGCCGAGCGGATGACCGGCTTCGTCGAGATGCTGATCGAGCGTCGCGCGCCGCTCGGCAACCTGCCGCTGGTGCTCGCCCTGACCGCGCCGGAGATCATCGTCACCGCCATGCCGATCGCCGTGCTGATCGGCGCCCATCGCGCGCTGATGGACGCCCGCGACGGCGGCGAGACGGTGGTCATGGCCGGCGCCGGGGTCGGGCCGTTCCGGATGATCTCCAGCCTCTTCGCACTCGGTGCCGTCGCCGTCTTCGCCGCGATCGTCGCCGCCGGCTTCCTCGACCCGATGGGCCGGGCGGCGCGCGACCGGCTGTTCCTCGAGGCGGCGCATCGCATGGCGATGGACGCGGTCGAGGTCGGCCTGCCGCCCGACCGGATCGAGACGCTGCGCGGCCACACCTTCGTCTCGCCGGCCTGGGGGGCGGCGGGGCGGCGGCCGCTGCTGGTCTTCCCGCCGCGCGAGGGCGACGGCGAACGCATCGTCGCGGCGGCCAACTACGATCTCCGGCCGATCGAGGGGACGCGCCGCTTCGCGCTGCGCCTCGACGACGTCTCGGTGATGGATCTGCAACTGCCGCCGGCCGGAACGACGCCGCAGGCCGGATCGATCGGCGGGTCGGGCTATCGGCTCGGCACGGTGACGCGCGAGATCGATCTCGACGAGCCGCTGCGCGATCCCGTCCTCGCCGACCAGCCGCAGTACCGCACGCTGGTCGCACGCGTGACGGCGACGGGCGGCGGGCGGTCCGACAACGGCCTGCGCGAGGCGGAGATCGTCGCCCGCGCCTGCCTGTCGCTGATCGCGGTGCTGACGGCGGCGATCGCCGCCTCCTTCGCCGACGGGCGGCGGCGCTTCTTCGCGCTGCCGGCGGCGGGCGCGGCGATGGTGGTGTTCGACACCGGGCTGGTGCGCGTCGTCCGTGCCTTCCAGACCGCATCGGCCGACGAGAACCTGATGATCGGCGCGGCGACGGTGGGCACCCTCGCGGTCGTCCTCGCCGTCGTCGTCCTCCTGCGGCAGGGGGCGCTGGTGGCGCCGCGGGGAGGGCGATCGTGAGCCAGCGCGACGGTCTCTTCGACGTGCCGGCGCGGCGACGCTTCCGCCTCGGCCTCGGCCTGCCCGGCATCATCGCGCGGCAGGACTTCGTCGGGCTCGTCGTCTTCGTCGCGACGGTGCAGACGATCCTGCTGCTCGTCGCCATCTCGATCGATCTCGCCCGCTATTTCGATCAGGTCGCCGCCAAGGCGCCGGCCGATCTCGTCGGGCGGATCGCGCTCTTCGCCTGGTATCTCGGCCTCCGGATCGTCGACATGGTGACGCGGCTCCTGCCGATCGCCGTCTTCGTCGGCGTGCTCGCCTTCGAACTGTGGTCGATCGTGACGCGGCGGCGGGCGATCCACTGGGTCTCCGGCCGCCATCCGCTGCGCGTCCTGTGGCCCGCCGCCGCCGTCGGCATCGTCTTCGGCGCGCTGCAGTACCAACTCCACGTCGACTGGCGACCGCACGCGGTGCTGCGGCAGGCGGCCGATCGGCTCGGCGCCTACGGCGAGCGCTACGTGCGCGACACGATCCGCAAGGATGCCTGGATCATCACCGGCGACCGGCTGGTGCACGCCCATGTCCGCTTCGGACCGCCGGCGGAACTGATCGACGTCGACCTCTTCCGCCTCGACCGCGACGCCGGGGTGCGCGAGATCATGCGGGCGGCGCGGGCCGAGCCGACGGGCCTGCGCAATCTCTGGCGCTTCGATCGGGCGACGCGCTGGACGCGCGACCCGGAGCGGCCGTCGGTGATGCGGATCTCGGCCGGTCCCGACCAGGAACTGGTGCCGATCCCGCTCGATCCGCGCGCCGTCACCTATCTCGGCCTGCCGGCGAAATACATTCCCGACGACGACCTGCGCGCCATGGTCGCCTCCGGTTCGACGATGCTGATCGGCCCCGATCACCGCGTCTGGCCCGAGGTCCGACGCGCCGACGCGCTGCTGCCGCTGGCGATGGCGCTGCTGGCGGCGAGCGTGTCGCTGCTGGCGGGCGCCTCGCGGCCGAGGCTCGGCCTGCTGATCGGCTGCGTCCTGTCGGGCTATGTCGTCCACGTCGCCACCCGCGTCTTCGTCGTCGCCGGCGAGATGGGCAATCTCGATCCGGTCGCCGCCGCCTGGACGCCGGTCTCGGCGACCTTCGCCGCGGTCGTCGTCATCGCCGCGGTCGGCGCGCGGCGGGGCTGGCACGCCTGACCGCGACGGAAGGTCGATGGACTTCGGCCGGTGCCTCGTCCACTCTCCCGCCGTCATCGCAGCAGGGACGCGCATGAGCGGCGACCTCACCGACCCCACCTCCCCGGCGAACGACCCGAAGGACCGCCGCGCACGCGCGCGCCTCGCCGGGCTCGCGGCGCTCCCGGTCCTCGCGGTGCCGGCGATCGTCGCCCCGGCGATCGTCTGGGCGCGGATCGCCTGGCATGCCCGCCATCCGGGCGCCGACGCGACGCTCTATCCGACCATCAGCCGGGCGATCTCCGACCCGGCGATCGGTGAGCCCTTCGCCTTCTGGGTGACGCTCGCCGCGCTCCTGCTGTGGCCGGCGACCCACGGCATCCTGTGGATGCTCGCCGCCGAGCTGCCCGATCGCACCGTGCTCGGGCCGGCGCGCCACCGACTGGCGCGGGGGCTCTTCGTCGCCATGTCGGTCTGCATGACGGCGACCTGCGTCGGCATGGTCTGGCTCGCCCGCTTCCGCCTCGGCGCGACGGCGGAGGAGCACCGCATGCACATGATCGGGTCCTACGTCTTCTTCGCCGGGCAGGCGACGACGATCTTCCTCTGCGCGATCCATCACGCGCTGGTCGGGCCGGCGCGGCGGGCGATCGGCGACGGCGGCTTCTTCACCGCGCGGGCACGGGCACGCGGCGGCTTCGCCGTCGTCGCGGCGGCGGCGTTCTACGGCGTCGTCTTCCACGCCAAGGACGGCGACTTCGGCGCGGCGACGGGTTTCGTCATCGCGGCCTACGTCGAGCTCGAGACGGCGCTGATCATCGTCTTCCTCGCCTATCTCGCCTGCTATTTCGTCGATCTCCGGCGCTTCCTCGCCCGCCGTCTCGGCGGTGCGTGAGGGCGATCATGCCGGATCGTCGTCCCTGCGGGCGCGGGGCCCGAGCGGGTCTTCCGCGTCGGCACGCGCCAGCATGGCCCAGGCACGGCGCGCCCGCTGCAGCGCGGTGACGTGGGTGAGAGCGGCGTAGATCCACAGACCGGCGACCAACGCCGTCTGCTCCTGACCGAAGGCGCGGAACAGCGTGCCGGCGAGGATCGTCAGACCGCAGAGGAAGAAGATCCGCTCCTGGCGTTCGAAGAGATCGGGCCAGCGGTCGTTGTCGATCGGGATCTCGACCGCGGTGCGGGCCTTGGCGTAGCTGGTGAGAAATGCGCCGGAGAGCCCGAGCATCGCCGCCCACCACGCGCCGGAGACCGCGCCGAGCGCCGCCATGACGGCGAGTTCCTGATAGCGGTCGACGACCGCGTCGAGCCAGCCGCCGCGGCGCGAGCGCAGGCCGGAGAGCCGCGCCACGGCGCCGTCGAGCGCGTCGAAGGCGAAGGCGAGCAGCAGCACCACGCCGAAGACGGCGAGCGAGCCGTGCAGCGGCAGCGCCGCGACGTCGGCGACGACCAGCACGAGGCCGGCGATCGTCACCTGATTGGGGGTCCAGCCGGCCTCGGCGATCGGCCGGGCGATGCGTTCCCACAAGGGGTCGATATGGGTCTTGAACAGGCCGTCGATCATCGCCCTTCCCTCTTCCAACGGTCGATGCCGGCCTGGCGCGCCGCCGACCAGCGCACGAGCCACCGCCCGGCCGTGTCGAACTCCCGCCGGCGCAGGGCCAGCAGACTACGTTCGCGCGGGTCGGGGCGATATTCGACCGCCGCCGCGCGGCTCGCGGCCCGGATGGCGGCGGCCGGGTCCGGGTTC
>DBMN01000052.1:0-726 GCA_002298965.1 Rhizobiales bacterium UBA697
CCCGCCGCTCCGTCACCACGGCCCTCGCGCTCGCCCCGCTCGCCGGCCGCTCCGCCGCGGCCGCGCCGCTCCGCCTCGCCGCTCTCGGCGACAGCCTGACCGCCGGCTACGGCCTGCCGCGCGCCGACGGTTTCGTCGCCAAGCTGGAGGCGGCGTTGAAGGCGGAGGGCCGTGACGTCTCCATCGTCGACGGCGGCGTCTCGGGCGACACCACGGGCCAGGGCCTCGCCCGGCTCGAATGGTCGGTGCCGGCGGAGGCGAAGGGCGTCATCGTCGAACTCGGCGCCAACGACATGCTGCGTGGTCTGCCGCCGGCGGAGGCGCGGGCCAATCTCGACGAGATCCTGACGCGGCTCGCCGCGCGCGGGCAGAAGGTGCTGCTCGCCGGCATGTCGGCGTCGCGCAATCTCGGCGAGGCCTATGTGAAGGCCTTCGACCCGATCTATCCGGAGCTGGCGGCCAAGCACGGCGCGCTGCTCTATCCCTTCTTCCTCGAGGGCGTGGCGCTCGATCCGTCGATGACGCTGCCCGACGGGCTCCATCCCAACGCCCGCGGCGTCGATCGCATCGTCGCCGGCATCCTGCCCAAGGTGCGCGAGCTGATCGCCCGCATCGAAGGCTGATTTTCCTGCCCTTCCTTCCTCCCGTCTTTCAGCGAGATCCCATGCGCCGCAATCGCCTCGGAACGTCCGACGTCACCGTTTCCGCCGTCTGCCTCGGCACCAT
>DBMN01000052.1:808-16922 GCA_002298965.1 Rhizobiales bacterium UBA697
ACCTGGATGAAGGCGCGCGGCAATCGCGACCGGGTGGTGCTCGCCACCAAGGTCTGCGGCCGCTCGGCCTCGACCTGGTTCCGCAAGGACGGGTCGCGCTGCCGCCTGACCCGGGCGCAGATCGACGAGGCGGTGTTCGGGTCGCTGCGCCGGCTCGGCACCGACTACATCGACCTCTATCAGGTCCATTGGCCCGAGCGTGCCGTCCCCGCCTTCGGCGCCAACGCGCCGATCTGGAACGATCCGAAGCCGCATGCCGAGGAGACGCCGATCGAGGAGAGCCTCGCGGCGCTGGCGGATCATGTGAAGGCCGGGCGGATCCGGCAGATCGGCCTCTCCAACGAGAGCGCCTGGGGCACGATGCGGTGGTTCGCCGCCGCCGACGCCCTCGGCGTGGCGCGGCCCGTGTCGATCCAGAACGCCTACAGCCTCGTCAACCGCATGTACGAGGTGGCGCTGGCCGAGGTCTCGGCACGCGAGGGCATCGGGCTTCTCGCCTATTCGCCGCTCGGCCAGGGCTATCTCACCGGCAAGTATCTCGGCGGGGCGCGGCCGGCGGGCGCGCGGACGACGCTCTTCGGTCGCGGTCAGCGCTACGAGGGGACGAACGCGGAGGAGGCGATCGCGGCCTATGTGGCGCTCGCCGCCGAGCTCGGCGTCACGCCGGCGACGTTGGCGCTGGCCTTCGTCGCCTCCAAGGGCTTCGTCGCCTCGACGATCATCGGCGCCACCACGCTCGCCCAGCTCGAGGAGGACATCGCCGCCTTCGACTTCGCGATCACGCCCGAGATCGCGGCGAAGATCGACGCGATCCATCTGCGCTACCCCAATCCGGCGCCCTGAACGAGCATCGCGGCGGGACGGGCGCGGTCAGCGGCGGGCGAGGAAACGCCCGTCGGCGGCGAGCTTGGAGAGGAACCAGCCGGCCTGGGCCGCGGCCCAGAAGGCGAGGCAGGCGAGCAGCACCGGCGCGGCGAAACGGCCGGCGGCGGCGGCGAGCAGCAGCGCGATCAGACAGGCGACGACCAGCACGACCGCGAACTGCGGTCGCGGCATCCGTCGCGCCAAGAGCCAGCCGACCAGCAGGCCGGCGAGCGATCCGATCAGCATCCGATCCTCCCTCGCCCGCTCGCGCGGGCGCAAGGAAAATGGTTAACACGCCTCGCTCGCGTCGGAAACGGCGAAGTTCCGCGCGTCATGGTCGCAGTGGAATACCGTATGGCCGCGCGGCGACCCCGTCAGTCGCGGGCGGTGTTCTCGGCGATGATCCGGGTGACGTCGCGGGCGACCTCGAGATGCGGCATGTGGCCGACGCCGGCGAAGACGTGGACGCCGACGGTGCCGGGCACGCCGTGGGCCTGGCGCAGCGGCAGGACGCGGTCCTGATCGCCCCAGATCAGGCGGATCGGGTGGGGCAGGTCGGCGAGGCGAGCGAGGTCGAAGCTCTTCTGGCGTTCGCCGTCGAGGATCGCCTCGGCGACGATCGACAGCGTGCGCGGCACGTCCGCGTCCTGCCGCGCCTCGGCGATGCGGCGGGCGGCGGCGAGCGGCACCGGCTTCTCGAAGCCGAAGAACTGTTCGAGCAGCGAATGGATCTCGTGCTCGTCGGTGGCGGCGGCGAAGCGGCGCAGCAGGCGGTGGTTGATCTCCGGGCCGAAACCGCCGGGGGCGACCAGCGTCAGGCTCGCCAGTCGCTCGGCCTCGGCGAGTTTGGAGGCGACGATGGTGGCGGTGGCGCCGCCCATCGAATGGCCGACGAGGTGGAAGCGTTCGATGCCGAGACCGTCGAGCGAGGCGATCACCGCGGCGGCGGAAATGCCGGCATGGCCGATCTTCGGCCAATGGAGCGCGGCGCCGTGGCCGGGCAGGTCGAAGGCGATGGTGCGCCGCCGCGTCTCGAGGCCGATGGTCTGGCCGATCCAGGTCTCGTGATCGCCGGCGAAGCCGTGCAGGAAGACGACCGGCACGCCGCCGTCCGGGCCGCGGGTCCAATGGGGGAGAATCGTCGGCATCGGCAGGCTCCGAACGGCGGTGGGGCGCCATCTTCGCGGCTGCCGGACCCGAAGGAAAGAGGGGGCCGCATGGGCCCCCTCGGTGGTCGCGCAACGTTCGGTCGGCGAACTCAGGTCAGATACTGGCCGCCGTTGATCGACAGCGTCGAACCGGTGATGAAGCCGGCTTCCTCGGAGGCGAGGAAGAGCACGGCGCGGGCGATCTCTTCCGGCTGGCCGAGGCGGCCGACCGGGATGTGCGGCAGGATCTTGGCCTTGAGCACGTCCTCCGGGATCGCCTGGACCATCTCCGTGGCGATGTAGCCGGGGGTGATGGCGTTGCAGGTGATGCCCTTGGTGGCACTCTCCTGGGCGAGCGCCTTGATGAAGCCGATGTCGCCGGCCTTGGCGGCGGAATAGTTCACCTGGCCGAACTGGCCCTTGTGGCCGTTGATCGACGAGATGACGATGATGCGGCCGAAGTTGCGGTTGCGCATGCCCTCGATCACCGGGCGGGTGATGTTGAACAGACCGTCGAGGTTGATGCGGATCACCGACGACCACTGTTCCTTGGTCATCTTGTGGAAGAGGCCGTCGCGGGTGATGCCGGCATTGGCCACCAGCACGTCGACCGGACCGATCGACGCCTCCACCTTGGCGATGCCTTCGGCGCAGGCGTCGAAGTCGCCGACGTCCCACTGGAAGATGGCGATGCCGGTCTCGGCGTGGAACTTCTCGGCCGCCTCGACGTTGCCGCCGTAGGTGGCCGCGACCTTGTAGCCGGCCGCGTGCAGGGCCTTGGAAATGGCCGCGCCGATGCCGCGGGTACCGCCGGTGACGAGTGCAACTCTGCTCATGTGATTCTCTCCCTGTGGGCCGCCGGTGCCCGTCTGATGCGGCTCGGCGGCGTCGTTTCGATGAATGGGCGCACGGCTCCCTCGGCGCCGCGCCGCGCCGCGCGCATGGGGATCTCTTCGCTCGGTGGCCGGCCCCGCCGCGGTGCGGCGGGGCGGCGATCGATCAGCGTTCGACGGTGAGGGCGATGCCCATGCCGCCGCCGATGCAGAGGGTGGCGAGGCCCTTCTTGGCGTCGCGCTTCTGCATTTCGTAGAGCAGCGTGACGAGGACGCGGGCGCCGGAGGCGCCGATCGGGTGACCGATGGCGATGGCGCCGCCGTTGACGTTGACCTTCGACGTGTCCCAGCCGAGCTCCTTGTTGACGGAGATCGCCTGCGCCGCGAAGGCCTCGTTGGCCTCGACGAGGTCGAGATCGGCGACGGTCCAGCCGGCCTTCTCGAGCGCCTTCCTGGAGGCCGGGATCGGGCCGGTGCCCATGATCGCCGGATCGACGCCGGCGGTCGCCCAGGACTTGATGGTGGCGAGCGGGGTCAGGCCGCGGCGGTCGGCCTCTTCCTTGGTCATCAGCACGACGGCGGCGGCGCCGTCGTTGATGCCGGAGGCGTTGCCGGCGGTGACGGTGCCGTCCTTGGAGAAGGCCGGGCGGAGCTTGGCCATGGCGTCGAGGGTGGCGCCGTCACGGATGTATTCGTCGGTGTCGACGATGACGTCGCCCTTGCGGCTCTTCACGGTCACCGGGACGATCTCGTCCTTGAAGCGGCCGGCCTTGCGGGCGGCTTCCGCCTTGTTCTGCGAGGCGGTGGCGAAGGCGTCCTGCTCCTCGCGCGAGATCTGCCAGCGGGTGGCGATGTTCTCGGCGGTGGTGCCCATGTGATAGCCGTTGAAGGCGTCGGTCAGGCCGTCCTTCAGCATGGTGTCGACGAATTCGAGGCTGCCCATCTTGGTGCCGTTGCGCAGATGCGCGGCATGCTGCGACTGCGACATGGATTCCATGCCGCCGGCGACGATGACCTTCGCATCGCCGTTGGCGATCTGCTGCAGGCCGAGGGCGACGGCGCGCAGGCCCGAGCCGCAGAGCTGGTTGAGACCCCAGGCGGTCGCCTCCTGCGGCACGCCGGCGGCGATCGCCGCCTGACGGGCCGGGTTCTGACCGTGGCCGGCCGACAGGACCTGGCCGAGGATGACCTCGTCGACGTCGGCGGCGGCGACGCCGGCGCGCTCCAGCGCGGCGGAGACGGCGGTCGCGCCGAGCTGGTGGGCGGACACGCCCGCGAGGGCGCCCGAGAACGAGCCGACGGGGGTGCGGGCCGCGCCCACGATGACGACGGTGGTCATGCGAATTTCCTCCGGTTTCACTTTCCGACCCGTCGTGGCGTCACGCCCGGGCCGTGTCTCATTGGATCGTTTGAAACGGCGGATAGCCTCGCGCCGTTCCGAACCTCCCTCGGTGGCGATGAGAGACGACGCGACCCGCCCGTGTCAATGCGACGAGGGTCGGGCGCGTCTCGGCAATCCGTCGGATTCGACGTCGAAATCGGCGTTTCGGCATCAGACCTTCGGCCAATCGGCCCCGGGTGCGGCGGTTCGGCGTCTTTCGCACCACGGAAAGCGGTGGCCTTGCAGCGCAAAACTTCCTAATCTCGTCGGACCGGGAGGCCCCGCCGATCGAACGCGCTCCGCGCCGCTTCAGCGGCCATGCGCGCGGCGACCGGTGGTCGAAAAGAGTGGCAAAGAAGATGGCAAAGACCGACGAGCCCACGATCATCAAGAAATACGCGAACCGGCGGCTCTACAACACCGGAACTTCGTCCTACGTGACGCTGGAAGATCTCGCCGAGATGGTGAAGAGCCAGGAGATCTTCGTCGTCTACGACGCCAAGTCGGGCGACGACATCACCCGTTCGGTTCTCACCCAGATCATCTTCGAACAGGAAGGCAAGGGGCAGAATCTGCTTCCCATCGCCTTCCTGCGTCAGCTCATTCGGTTCTACGGCGACAGCATGCAGAACCTGGTGCCGAGCTACCTGGAGTTCTCCCTCGACGGCTTCGCCCGCGAGCAGGAGAAGTTCCGCGAGCAGATGACGACGGCCTTCCCCGGCAACGCCTTCGAGGCGATGGAAGAGCACGTGCGCCGCAACACCGAGATGTTCGAGCGGGCGATGCGGATGTTCTCGCCCTTCGGCGCGATCATTCCCGAGGGCTTCGCCCCCGCCGCCCCGGCCAAGGCCGAGGAGAAG
Organism: Rhizobiales bacterium UBA697; assembly: GCA_002298965.1. Lineage (GTDB taxonomy): Bacteria > Pseudomonadota > Alphaproteobacteria > Rhizobiales > Ancalomicrobiaceae > Pinisolibacter. The sequence continues at coordinate 5,895 of DBMN01000052.1, forward strand.
CCGGCGTCGAGCGAACTCGATCTGCTCAAGCAGCAGATGGAAGAAATGAAGAAGAAGCTCGACTCGCTCGTCTCCAAGTGAGGCTGGTCCGAGTGAGTTCGGCGCCTGTCATTCCGCCTCGCGGCGTGTGCCGCGGGCGGGACGGTCGTTCTTCTTCTCGCGGACGACGCGCGAACGCCGCCAGCGCCCCGCGACTTCGATCAGACGTCTGAAGGTCGGGCATTCCATGTGGCTCGGCGCCGGACAGTCGGCGACGTGGCGCAGCGTGTCGCGCAGCGCCACGAGTTCCCTGATCCGGCGGTCGAGGTCGTCCGCCTTCTCGCGCAGCAGCGCCCGCGGCAGATCGGGCGCGCCGTTCCGGCCGAACATGCCGGCGATCTCCTCCAGCGAGAAACCCGCCGTGCGCCCGACCGCCACCAGTTCCAGCTGAAGCAGCACCTCGGGCGCGAACTGACGGCGCAGCCCGTGACGGGCGACCGATTCGATCAGTCCGATCTCCTCGTAGTAACGCAGCGCCGAAGGACGGATGCCGGTCGCGGCGGCGACCTCGCCGATGTCGAGAATCTTCATGCTTGACCTCAAGTCGACTTGAATTCGTAGCCTGCCCTTCGAGGTCGTTTTCGGCAAGAGGGCAATGCGATGAAGACACGGACGAACGGGACGAACGGGCGGTGGATCGGCCGCGAGACGATGGCGGCGGCACTGGCGACGGGGCTCGCCTCGCTCGGCACGAGCATCGCCAACATCGCGCTGCCGGCGACGGCCGAGGCCTTCGCGGCGACCTTCCCCGAGGTGCAGCGGGTGGTCGTCGCCTATCTGGCGACGATGACGATCTTCGTGCTGATCGCCGGTCGTCTCGGCGACCGGCACGGCGCGCGCCGCATGCTGATCGCCGGGCTCTCCCTCTTCGCGACGGCGGCCGGGGCGGCGTCGCTGGCGCCGTCACTCGCCGCGCTGGTCGGCGCACGGGCGATCCAGGGCGTCGGCGCGGCCTTCGCCATGACGCTGTCGCTGGTGCTGGCGCGGCAGGCGGCCCCCGCCGATCGGCTGGGACGGACGATGGGTCTCCTCGGCACCGTCTCGGCGATCGGCACGGCGCTCGGGCCTTCGCTCGGCGGGTTTCTGGTCGCGACGGCCGGGTGGCGGGCGGTCTTCGTCGTCCAGGTGCCGATCGCGCTCGCGGCACTGGCACTGGTCGCGACGCTGCCGAAGGACGTGCCGGCCCGGCCGGCGACGGTCACGGGGCGAGCGCGCTTCTCGCTCGCCGCGCCGCTCTCGTCGCTCGCGGCCAACGTTCTGGTCGCCGCCGTGATGATGGCGACGCTGGTGGTCGGCCCCTATTTCCTGGCGCGCGGCCTGGGGCTCGGCGAGGGCGCGGCCGGGCTGGTCATGGCGGTCGGGCCGATGATCTCGATCGTCGGCGGCGTGCCGGCGGGGCGGGCGGTCGATGCGGTCGGCGCCGGGCGTATCCTCGGGCTCGGACTGGTGATGCTGGCGCTCGGCGCCTTCGGCCTCGCGGTGCTGCCGATCCACTTCGGCGTCGCCGGGCAGGTCGCGGCGATCGCGGTGCTGACGCCGGGCTATCAGCTGTTCCAGGCCGCCAACAACACCGCGGTTCTGGCGGCGGTGCCGGCCGATCGACGCGGCGCGGCTTCGGGCTGGCTCGGTCTCGCGCGCAACGTCGGGCTGATCCTCGGGGCCTCGGTCGCCGGGCTGATCTTCGCCGGTGCGGCGGGCGCCGAGGATCCGGCGCGGGCCGTGCCGTCGGCGATCGCCTCGGGCATGCAGGCGACCTTCGTCACCTGCGGTGCGGCGATGGTGGCGGCGATCGCGATCGTCGCCGTGGCGAGCACGCATCGACCGCGTGGCGACGGCGACACGGAGCACCTGTGACGGCGGTTTTTCTCGGGTTTCGTCGTTGACAGAGGCCGGGTTTTCCCCTTATGACACCGCATTCGCGAAGGGCCGGGAAACCGGCTCCGGCGCTGCCCGAGGCTCCAACGACCCCGGTTCCGGTCCGATCCCCTCCGTGAGGAGGCGAGCGGCAGCGGGACCGGTTCGGTTCGTTTCCAAGCCCGTGCGACGTCGCACCGCCTCCGGCCACGGTCGGCGGCGGATGGCTCCGGTTCCCGGAGCCGGCGACGGAACCGACCGCGAGGTCGGCCATGGCACGGCGCCGAAGGGCGCGTGAAAGAGAAGAGAGAGAGTAAACATGTTCGCGGTCATCAAGACGGGCGGCAAGCAGTACAAGGTCGCCGCCGACGACGTGATCACCATCGAGAAGGTCGCCGGCGAAGCCGGTGAGGCCGTCACGTTCGGCGAAGTTCTCCTGATCGGTGGCGAGACCACCGTGGTCGGCGCCCCGACCGTGGCCGGCGCCACCGTCACCGGCACCGTGGTCGAGCAGGGCCGCGCCAAGAAGGTGATCATCTTCAAGAAGCGCCGCCGCAAGAGCTGGCGCCGCAAGGAAGGTCACCGTCAGGAACAGACCAAGGTGAAGATCACCGCGATCAACGCCTGATCCCGTCGCCCGACCCCATCCCGGGGGCGGTCAGTCCATTCGAAGCGTCCCCCGGTCGGTCCGGTGCGGGACGAGAGCAGATGAAGGAGCACAATCATGGCTCACAAGAAGGCCGGCGGTTCTTCGCGCAACGGTCGCGATTCCGAGTCCAAGCGCCTCGGCGTCAAGAAGTTCGGTGATCAGGCCGTGATCCCGGGCAACATCATCGCGCGTCAGCGCGGCACCAAGTGGCATCCGGGCACCGGCGTCGGCATGGGCACCGATCACACGATCTTTGCCACCATTCCGGGCCGCGTACAGTTCCGTACGAAAGCCAATGGCCGAATCTACATCTCCGTCATGCCGAATACGGCAGCGGCCGCGGAGTAACCGGCGAAATGATCCTTCGATCCGCCGGTGTCCCATCGACCCGGTGGATCGTCTGATCCGCTGATCTCGGCTCCCGGTTCCGGGGGAAAGGCGAGAGGGGGAGATGGGGCACCATCTACCCCTCTTCTGTTTTTCGCCCCCTTGCCGCTCAGGCGGCACGAACCGGAGGAGCCGCACCATGAGCGGTGTCATCGATACCCCGCCCGACCGGGATCTACCCGGCCTCGTGATCGAAACCGAACGGCTGGTCCTCAGGCGTCCGGTGCGTGCCGACGCCGAGGCGCTGGCCGATCTCGCCAACGATGCCGGCGTGGCGGAGAATCTCGCCAGCCTGCCGCACCCCTACGGGCTCGACGACGCACTCGCCTTCATCGACAACGCCGAGGTCGGTCCGGCGCGCTGGAGCCTCGGCCTCTATCTGAAGGACGGGACGGGTGGCGCGGACTTCGTCGGAACCGCGAGCCTGATGCCGCGCGACGGCGAACGCTTCGTGCTCGGCTATTGGATCGGCCGGCCGTTCTGGGATCGCGGTCTGGCGACGGAAGGGGTGCAGGCGCTCTGCGACTTCGCCTTCCAGAGCCTCGACGCGGGCGCGATCGCGGCGGCGACACGGGTGACCAACGGCGCCTCGCGGCGGGTGCTCGAGAAGAGCGGTTTCCAGTATGCCGGTCAGGGCATGGGACCGTCGCTCTTCCACCGCGGTATGGTTCCGGTCGATCGTTTCCGTCTGGAGCGGTCGATCTGGACGTCGATCAAGAATTGGGCGAAGACCGGCGTCGGAGCGTGACGCCGGCCGACGCGAGCGGGAGCGGGCAGGGGCACGCTCCCCGGCACGAGGTGATGCGATGAAGTTTCTCGATCAGGCCAAGGTCTTCATCCGCTCNNNNGACGGCGGCGACGGCGGCCGCGGCGGCGACGTCTGGGCCGAATGCGTCGACGGCCTCAACACGCTGATCGACTACCGCTATCAGCAGCACTTCAAGGCCAAGACCGGCCAGCACGGCATGGGCCGCAATCGCCACGGCGCCAAGGGCGACGACGTCGTCCTGCGCGTGCCCAAGGGCACGCAGATCTTCGAGGAAGACGGCGAGACGCTGGTCGCCGACATGACGGAGGTGGGCGAGCGCGTGCTCTTGGCGCGCGGCGGCAACGGCGGCTTCGGCAACGACCGCTTCAAGTCCTCGACCAACCGGGCGCCGCGCCGCGCCAATCCCGGCGAAGAGGGCATCGAGCGCTGGCTGTGGATGCGGCTGAAGCTGATCGCCGATGCCGGTCTCGTCGGTCTGCCCAATGCCGGCAAGTCGACCTTCCTCGCCGCGGTGACGGCGGCGAAGCCGAAGATCGCCGACTATCCCTTCACCACGCTCCATCCCGGCCTCGGCGTCGTCCGCGTCGACGCGCGCGAGTTCGTGCTCGCCGACATTCCGGGTCTGATCGAAGGCGCCCACGAGGGTCTCGGCCTCGGCGACCGCTTCCTCGGCCACGTCGAGCGCTGTCGCGTGCTGCTGCATCTGGTCGACGGCACCCAGGACGACGTCGCCAAGGCCTACAAGACCATCCGCAAGGAGCTGAAGGCCTACGGCGGCGGTCTGGCCGACAAGCCGGAGATCGTCGCGCTGTCGAAGGTCGACAGCCTGACGCCCGAGGAACGCGCCGAGAAGGCCGCCGCCTTGAAGAAGGCGGCGCGCCGCGTGCCGCTCGAGCTCTCCGCGCCGACCGGCGAGAACGTCGAGAAGGTGCTGCGTGCGCTGCGCCGTGCCATCGATCAGGCGGATGCCGCCGATCTCGACGTGCCGGCGGCCAAGGACGAACCCTGGCGACCGTGAAGCTCCGGACGTTTCGCCGCGAAAGGCTGCGAAACGCTTGATCCCATGTCGGTTCGTCGCTAAGGCGAGCCGATCCCGCCGCGACAGCGGCGCGTGGATTCCGGGGTTTGCCCATCATGAACCGTCGTCTGGAAGATTACCGCCGCATCGTCGTGAAGATCGGCTCCGCCCTGCTCGTCGACAAGGCGACCGGGGACATCCACTGGGCTTGGCTCGAGAGCCTCGCGGCGGACGTGGCGCGGCTGATGAAGGCCGGCTGCGAGGTGCTGCTAGTCTCCTCCGGCGCCATCGCGCTGGGGCGCGGGCGTCTCGGCCTGCCGCGGCGGCCGCTGGCGCTGGAACAGAGCCAGGCGGCGGCCTCGGTCGGCCAGATCGCGCTGGCGCGGGCCTATTCCGAGATCCTCGGCGGCCACGGTTTCATCGCGGCGCAGATCCTGCTCACCCTCGACGACACCGAGGATCGCCGACGCTATCTCAACGCGCGGGCGACGCTCGGGACGTTGATCGAGGCGCATGCCGTGCCGATCATCAACGAGAACGACACGGTGGCGACCACCGAGATCCGCTACGGCGACAACGACCGGCTGGCGGCGCGCGTCGCCACCATGGTCGGCGCCGACTGTCTGGTGCTGCTCTCCGACATCGACGGGCTCTACACCGCACCGCCGGCGCAGGATCCGAACGCCGCGCATATCCCGGTCGTCGAGCGCATCACGCCGGAGATCGAGGCGATGGCGGGCGGCGCAGGCTCGGAACTGTCGCGCGGCGGCATGAAGACCAAGATCGACGCCGGCAAGATCGCCACCGACGGCGGCACGGCGATGGTCATCACGCTGGGCAAGCGAATGAGCCCGCTCTCGGCGATCTCGGCCGGCGAACGCGCCACCTGGTTCGAGCCTTCGGCCGATCCGGTGACGGCACGCAAGAAGTGGATCGCCGGTTCACTCGACGATCACGGCACGATCACGATCGATGCGGGGGCGGTGCGGGCGCTGCGGTCGGGCAAGAGCCTGCTGCCGGCCGGCTGCACGCGGGTCGAGGGCGCCTTCGCCCGCGGCGACACCGTGCGGGTGGTCGGGCCGACCGGCGAGGAGCTGGGACGCGGTCTCGTCGCCTTCGACGCGGCCGACGCCGAGGCCATCCTCGGCCGCAAATCCCATGAAGTGGAAGACATTCTCGGCTATACCGGGCGGACGGAGATGATCCACCGCGACCATCTGGTGATGAGGGGCGAGTGATGGCGGACGTGAACGACGTCGATGCGCTGATGAACGAGATCGGCAAGCGCGCCCGCGCCGCGGCCCGCGGTCTCGCCCTGGCGCCGACCGCCGCCAAGGATGCGGCCCTTCGTGCGATGGCTGCCGAGATCCGCAAGGCGACGGCCGAGATCATCGCCGAGAACGACAAGGACGTGACCGAGGGGCGCGCCAAGGGCCTCTCCGGCTCCTTCGTCGACCGGCTGATCCTGAACCCCGCCCGCATCGAGGCGATGGCTCAGGGCCTCGAGGACATCGCGGCCCTGCCGGATCCGGTCGGCCGGGTGCTCTCTGCCTGGGAGCGGCCGAACGGGCTGAAGATCGAGCGGGTGGCGACGCCGCTCGGCGTCATCGGCATCATCTACGAGAGCCGGCCGAACGTGACGGCGGATGCCGGCGCGCTGTGCCTCAAGGCCGGCAATGCGGCGATCCTGCGCGGCGGCTCCGACGCGCTGCGCTCGTCGAGCGTCATCGTGGCGGCGCTGCGGCGCGGTCTCGCTTCGGCGGGTCTTCCGCAAGATGCGGTGCAGTTGGTGCCGACGCCCGACCGTGCCGCGGTCGGGGCGATGCTCACGGGCCTTTCGGGCGCGATCGACGTGATCGTGCCGCGCGGCGGCAAGAGCCTCGTCGCGCGCGTCCAGACGGAGGCCCGGGTGCCGGTCTTCTCGCATCTCGAAGGCATCTGCCACGTCTACGTCGACAAGGCGGCCGATCTCGACATGGCGGTCGCGATCGTCGCCAACGCCAAGATGCGGCGTACCGGCATCTGCGGCGCGGCCGAGACGCTGCTGGTCGATCGCGCCTGTGCCGCGACCCACCTCGCGCCGATCGTCGCCGGCCTGCGCGAGAAGGGCTGCGAGATCCGCGCCTCGGCCGAGGTGCTGGCGCTGGTGCCCGATGCGGTTCCCGCGACCGAGGAGGACTGGTCGACCGAATATCTCGACGCGATCATCTCCGTCGCTCTGGTCGACGGGGTGGACGGGGCGATCGCCCACATCGAGACCTACGGCTCGCACCACACCGAGGCGATCGTCACCGACGATGCGGCGACCGCCGAGCGGTTCCTCGCGGAGATCGATTCGGCGATCCTCCTGTGGAACGCCTCGACCCAGTTCGCCGACGGCGGCGAGTTCGGCATGGGCGCGGAGATCGGCATCGCCACCGGCAAGATGCATGCGCGCGGGCCGGTCGGCGTCGACCAGCTCGTCTCCTTCAACTATCGCGTTCGCGGCAACGGCCAGACGCGGCCGGTGTGATGGACGGCGCGGCGGACCCTCGGGTGGATCGGGCGGGCGCTCCGGCGCGCGGCGATCTCGTCGTGCCGCCGTCCTTTCCCGGCATGCGCATCGGCCTCTTCGGCGGGTCGTTCAACCCGCCGCACGGCGGACACGTCCACGTCGCCGAGACGGCGCTGCGCCGCCTGCGCCTCGACCGACTGTGGGTGCTGGTGACCCCCGGCAATCCGCTGAAGGAAAAGGCGGGCCTGCCGACGCTCGCCGCGCGGATCGCGGCGGCGCGTCGCCTGATGGACGATCCGCGCATCACCGTCACCGGTTTCGAGGCGGCCTTCGGTTCGCCCTACACCTGGAAGACGGTCGAACGGTTGGCGGCGACGCGGCCGGGCGTGCGCTTCGTCTGGGTGATGGGGGCGGACAATCTCGCCGGCTTCCACCGCTGGCAGGCGTGGCGGCGGATCGCCGAGACGGTGCCGATGGCGATCGTCGATCGCCCCGAGGCGACGATGGCGGTTCTGTCGTCGCCGGCGGCGCAGACGCTCGCGGCGGCGCGGATCGCGGAGGGTCGCGCGTCGGCGCTGGCGAACCGCCCGGCGCCGGCCTGGGTCTTCCTCGAGGGACCGCGCAACGCGCTGTCCTCGACCGATCTCAGGCGCCGCGGCGTCGGGGTCTAGAGCACGTTCCGCCGGGGCGGGCCCGCCCCCGAGCGAGGAGATCCTGCTCAGAAAGAGCTCAGTTCGCTCCGCCGCCGCCGGCGAGCGAGGACACCGGCACCAGAACCAGACCGCGGCTCTCCAACGACTTGGTCCAGCCCTCGAGGTTGCGCAGCGAGATCGGCAGGGCGGAGGCCGTGCCGATGGCGACGCCCTTGGTGCGGGCGATCTGCTCGAGCTGGGTCAGGCGGGCGCGGATGGCATCGTCGCGGGCGACCTCGTCGATCACCACGTCGGCCTTGGCGAAGGGGGTGCGGGCGGTGCGGGCCACCGGCTCGGCGACCGAGCGGGAGGAGCCGCCGTCGTCGAGATACATCAGACCACGGCCGGTGAGTTCGTTCAGCGTCGCCCCGAGCGCGGTCGCGTCGGCGGTGTAGCGGGCGCCCATGTAGTTGACGACGCCGACGTAGTTGGTCAGCCGCCCGAGCAGCGTCATCAGCCGTTCGGTGTTGACGTCGGTCGAAGCGGAGCCGATCAGCGTCTGCGGGCCGGGGTCGTTGTCGGGATAGTCGAAGGGCTCCATCGGGATCTGAAGCAGCAGTTCGTGGCCGTCGCCGCGGGCCTTCTGCATCCAGCGCTCGAGGCTGGCGCCGTAGGGCGCGAAGGCGAGCGTCACGTCGGGGCCGAGCACGCGCAGGGCCTCCTGCGTCGAGGTCTGCGAGATGCCGAGACCGCCGACCACCAGCGCGATGCGCGGCGTCGCCTGCGGCCGCCGCGGGGCGGGGCGGGCATAGACGTCGAGCGGGCGGGTGCCGTCGGTGGCGATGCGCGGCAACACGCCCCAGCGGGTCTTCTCCGAGACGCGGGCGATCGGCTGGGTCGACAGCGGCTGGCCCTCGGTCGCTTCGGGCACGCGGCGCGGCGGCACCGGGACGAGGCCCTTGTCGGTCGCGGGGGCGAGTTCGCTCACCGCCGGTTCTCCCGGCTTGGCGGCGTCGGGGGCTTCGGGCCTTCCGTCGGCGACGGCGACGTCGTTCTTGGCGATGCCGGTCTTGGACCGGTCGAGCTTGACCACGGCCTGCGGCTCACCGCCGCGCGGGTCGCGCACGAAGACCGCCCAGACGCCGAGCGAGGCGACGACCAGCCCGATGATGCCGAGCCCGGCCGCTCCGAAGGGGATGCGCGTCCAGAAGGGACGCGGCCTCGTCAGTCCGAGAGGGGCGTCGAGATCGCCGGCCATGGCCGCTCTCTCCCAGGTTTCCAGTGCTTCGTCGACGATCCCGAGCGCCGCATGCCGGATCGCAGGGGACCCCGCGAATCAGCAGGGCCGCCGAACACATATTCGGCGGCCCTGCCCGAGACGTCACGTCCGATCAATTCGGCACGGCGGCCTTGGGGTTCGGCGGGAAGGCGGCGTTGACCTTGATGCCGCGGAGCAGGTCGTAGGCGTAGTTCAGCGCCTTGTCGTCCTTGGCTTCCGGCGGCACGTAGGCCTGCGATCCGGTCTTCTCGTCGGTGGCGGTGCCGTCGTTCGGGTTCTTGAGGTGGCCCTTGAGGCTCGCCTCGCCCTTGGTGTCGTCCTTGCCCTTCAGATCCTCGGGCGTGTCCTGCAGGATCTCGATGTCCGGCTCGATGCCCTTGGCCTGGATCGAACGACCCGACGGCGTGTAGTAGCGCGCGGTGGTCAGGCGGATGGCGCCGTTCTGGCCGAGCGGGATGATGGTCTGGACCGAGCCCTTGCCGAAGGAACGGGTGCCGACGACGGTCGCCCGCTTGTGGTCCTGCAGGGCGCCGGCGACGATCTCGGAGGCCGAGGCGGAACCGCCGTTGACCAGGATCACGACCGGCTTGTGGTCGGTCAGATCGCCGCCACGGGCGTTGTAGCGCTGGCTCTCCTCGGCGTTGCGGCCGCGGGTGGAGACGATCTCGCCCTTCTCGAGGAAGGCGTCGGAGACCGAGATCGCCTGATCGAGCAGGCCGCCGGGGTTGTTGCGCAGATCGAGGACGTAGCCCTTCAGCTTGTCGGCCGGGATGTCCTTCTTGATCTTCTCGATCGAGTCCTTGAGGCCGTCGAAGGTCTGTTCGTTGAACTGGGTGATGCGCAGATAGCCGATGTCGCCGCTCTCTTCGCGCGAACGCACCGACTTGATGCGGATCGTGTCGCGGACGATCTTGATCTGCAGCGGTTCGGCGGCGCCCTCGCGCTTGATCGTCAGGACGATCGGCGCGTTGACCGGGCCGCGCATCTTGTCGACCGCCTGGTTGAGGCTGAGGCCCTTGACCTCGTCGCCGTCGAGCTGGGTGATGATGTCGCCGGCGCGCACGCCGGCACGCGCCGCCGGCGTCTCGTCGATCGGGGCGACGACCTTGACCAGACCGTCCTCCATCGTCACCTCGATGCCGAGGCCACCGAACTCGCCGCGGGTCTGCACCTGCATGTCCTTGAAGGACTTCGGCGACATGTAGCTCGAGTGCGGATCGAGCGAGGTGAGCATGCCGTTGATGGCGCTCTCCACCAGCTTCGAATCGTCGGGCTGCTCGACGTAGTCGGAGCGAATGCGCTCGAACACGTCTCCGAAGAGATTGAGCTGCCGATAGGTGTCGGCCGAGGCCGCGGCGACGGCGTCGCCGGCCAGGAACCGCCGGACCTCGCCGAACCCGAGCATCGACGCGGATCCGAGAAGGACACCGAGAACCACCAGCGAAACTTTGCGCATCATCCGCGAACCTTTTCGTCACGCGCCCGAGCCCACCAGGGCGAGGGGTCTATGGACGTACCGTCTTTTCTGAATTCGACATAGAGGATCGGCTTTTCCGTGGCAGACCCGGCCCCCGTCGCCTGCCGAGGGCGGGCGCCCATCAGTCCGACCGGTTCGCCGGCCAGCACGGTTTGCCCGATCTCCACGTCGATCCGTTCCATTCCGGCAAGAACGACATGATACCCGCCGCCGCCGTTGATGATCAAGAGTTTGCCGTAGGATCGGAAGGTGCCGGCGAAGAGAACCGTGCCGTCACACGGAGACGTGACCGCGGTGCCGGCCCGCGCCGCGATCGAAATGCCCTTGGCGGCCATGCCGGCGGTGTCGGTCTCGCCGAAACGCAGCACCGTCTCGCCGACGATCGGCAGCGGCAGACGGCCGCGCGCCTCGCCGAGATCGGCGCCGACGG
>DBMN01000113.1:0-125 GCA_002298965.1 Rhizobiales bacterium UBA697
GAGGAGATCTCGGACGTCATCAACGAGATCATCCATCTCAAGAACCTGATGATGTCGATCGCCGAGCAGGAGGAACTGCTCGCCGACATCGTCAACGACGTCCTCGGCTACGGTCCGCTCGAGCC
>DBMN01000113.1:268-4978 GCA_002298965.1 Rhizobiales bacterium UBA697
GGCTCCCGCGTCAACGTCATCGCCCCGCCGCTGGCGCTCGACGGGCCGGCGCTGACCATCCGCAAGTTCAAGAAGGACAAGCTGACGCTCGACCAGCTCGTCAACTTCGGCTCGGTGTCGCCGGAAGGCGCCCAGGTGCTGCAGGTGATCGGCAAGTCGCGCTGCAACGTCATCGTCTCGGGCGGTACCGGCTCGGGCAAGACGACGCTGCTCAACTGCCTGACCCTCTACATCGAATCGACCGAGCGCATCATCACCTGCGAAGACGCCGCCGAACTGCAGCTGCAGCAGCCGCACGTGGTGCGTCTGGAGACCCGTCCGCCCAACATCGAGGGCGAGGGCCAGATCACCATGCGCGAACTCATCAAGAACTGCCTGCGCATGCGCCCCGAACGGATCATCGTCGGCGAAGTGCGCGGACCGGAGGCCTTCGACCTGCTGCAGGCGATGAACACCGGCCACGACGGCTCGATGGGCACGCTGCACGCCAACTCTCCGCGCGAGGCGCTCAGCCGCATGGAATCGATGATCACGATGGGCGGCTACGGCCTGCCCGCCAAGACCATCCGCGAGATGATCGCCGGATCGGTCGACATCATCGTCCAGGCGGCGCGCCTGCGCGACGGTTCGCGCCGCATCACCCACATCACCGAGGTGATCGGTCTGGAAGGCGACGTCATCACCACCCAGGACCTCTTCGTCTACGAGATCCTCGGCGAGGACGAACTCGGCCGCATCGTCGGCCGGCACCGTTCGACCGGCATCGGCCGGCCGAAGATGTGGGATCGCGCGCGCTATTTCGGCGAAGAGCGGCGTCTGGCCGAGGCGCTCGACCGCGCCGAGGTCCGCGAGGCCTGAGCGGCCGACAAGGAGGGGCGAACGTGTTCGGACTGGACGTCGTGATCTTGGCTCTCGTCGCGCTGGTGACCCTTGCGGTCGGCGGCGTGATCTATGCCGTCTTCTACGAGAAGGTCACCGACGACGTCGCCGCCAAGCGGCTCGAACGCATCGTCGAGATCGGCTCCGCCAAGGCCGCCGAGGCGCAGTCGGCGGCCAACCAGCGCTCGAAGCGCTCGGTCCAGTCCGCCCTCAAGGAATTCGAGGAGAAGCAGAAGGCCAAGACCGCCGGCACCAAGCCGACGCTCGCCATGCGGCTCGCGCGCGCCGGTCTCGGCTGGGATCGCAAGACCTTCACCCTGGTGTCGATCGGCATCGGCGCGGTGATGGGCTTCGGCCTGCTCGTCCTGTCCGGCCAGCTGGTCGTGGCGCTCGGCGGTGCCGTCGTCGGCGGCATCGGCGTGCCGGCCTGGCTGCTCGACCATCTCGCCAAGCGGCGGCAGAAGTCGTTCATCGCCGAACTGCCGACCGCGATCGACCTGATCGTGCGCGGCATCCGCTCCGGCCTGCCGCTCGGCGACTGCCTGCGCATGGTGGCGACCGAGACCAAGGACCCGGTGAGGAGCGAGTTCCGCACCATCATGGAGGCCCAGCAGATGGGCATTCCGGTGGGCGAGGCCTGTCTCAAGCTCTACGAGCGCATCCCGCTGCAGGAGGCGAACTTCTTCGGCATCGTCGTCGCCATCCAGCAGAAGGCCGGCGGCAATCTCTCCGAGGCACTCGGCAATCTGTCGACCGTGCTGCGCGAGCGCAAGAAGATGGCCGACAAGATCAAGGCGATGTCGATGGAGGCGAAGGCGTCCGCCGCCATCATCGGCTCGCTGCCCTTCATCGTCGGCGGTCTCGTCTTCCTCACCAGCCCGAGCTACATCACCGTTCTCTTCGTCGCGACGAGCGGCAAGCTGATCCTGATCGGTGGGCTGCTCTACATGATGATCGGCATCTTCGTGATGCGTCAGATGATCAACTTCGACTTCTGAGGGCCCGCCATGTCGCTCCTCGAAACCTTCGCCGATCCGCAGACCCTGCTCGCCGGAGCAGTGGCGGCCGGCGTCGTGGTGACGGTGCTGACGGTCGGCTCCTCGATGCTCGAGCGCAACGAGATGGCGTCCCGCATGAAGGCGGTGGCCGGCGAGCGCGAGCGCATCCGCGCGCGCGAACGCGCCCGTCTCGGCATCGACCGCGGCAAGACGCTGCGCGTCGAGCCCAAGACCTACATGAAGAACCTCGTCGAGAAGCTGCAGCTGAAGAACGCGCTGGCCGACGAGAAGACCGCCGATCGCCTGCGTCAGGCCGGCTTCCGCGGTCAGGCGCCGCTGACGGTGTTCCTCTTCGCGCGCTTCGTGCTGCCCTTCGCGGCCTTCGCCTTCGCGATGTTCTATCTCTTCGTGCTGACGCGCCTCGCGACGCCGGGCAACATCAAGTTCATCTACGCCCTCGGCGCCGCCGGTCTCGGCCTCTATCTGCCGAACCTCTACGTCCAGAACGCCATCGGCAAGCGGCAGAAGTCGATCCGCCGCGCCTGGCCGGACGCGCTCGACCTGATGCTGATCTGCATCGAGTCCGGCATGTCGGCGGAAGCCGCCTTCCGCCGCGTCGCCGACGAGATCGGCTCGCAGTCGCTGCCGCTGGCCGAGGAGATGTCGCTGACGGCGGCCGAGCTCTCCTATCTCCAGGAGCGGCGCAAGGCCTACGAGAACCTCGCCTCGCGCACCGGTCTCGAGCCGGTCCGCGCCGTCACCACGGCGTTGATCCAGGCCGAGAAATACGGCACGCCGCTCGGTCAGGCGCTGCGCGTCCTGTCGGCCGAGAGCCGCGCCCAGCGCCTCTCGGAAGCCGAGAAGAAGGCGGCGGCGCTGCCGCCCAAGCTCTCCGTGCCGATGATCATCTTCTTCCTGCCGGTGCTCTTCATCGTCATCATCGGCCCGGCCATGATCCAGCTCTTCGGCTGGAAGTGAGCGCGGCGACGGGCGCGCGGCGCGGGGCACCCGTGCAATATTAGAATTGACGAATATACAGGGTCGCGATACCACCCGTTCGACAGCAACGACGGATCGGACGGCCGCGCGCGGCGGGGCCGTCGAGCCCGGGAGACCTCACGATGAAAGACTGGCAGAAGATCGCCGCCGACATGACCGTCCTCCTCAAGGAGGTGCGCACCGGCGCTCCGGACGCGATGAAGGGCTTCTCGGCGCTGGCCGCCGGCGCTCTCAAGCCGGGCGTGCTCGACACCAAGACCAAGGAACTGATCGCCATGGCGATCTCCGTCACCGTGCGCTGCGACCCGTGCATCGCCTTCCACGCCAAGGCGGCGCGGGCGGCGGGCGCGAGCCGCGAGGAGATCATGGAGACGGTGGCGACCGCCATCTACATGGGCGCCGGCCCGGCCTACATGTACGCCGCCCAGGCGGTCGAGGCCTTCGACCAGTTCGGCGAGACCCCGGCGGCCGAGTGAGCCGAGGCGACATCCGCGACGAAACGAAGAGAGGGGCCGAAAGGCCCCTCTCGCACGTTCGGTGCTCGGTCGATCAGCCGGTCTTGCCGGCCTTCTCGATCTGCTTCCAGGTGTTGGGCTGGGTCAGCATCGCGCGCAGATAGGCGATGTTGGCGTCGGCCTGTTCCTTCGGCAGCGCCTGGGTGGCGACGGTGCGCGCCTCCTCGAAGCGGCCCTGGAGACCGATCACCAGCGCCAGGTTCTGGCGCACCCGCCCGTCGGCGTTCGGCCGGCCGGCGGCGCGGCGCAGGATGCGCTCGGCTTCCGGCAGCTCGTTGGTGAGGACGAAGGAGAGACCGTAGTTGTTGAGCACGGTCGGCTCTTCCGGCGCCAGCTGCAGCGCCGCCTCGTAGCGCTCGCGCGCCCCCGCCGGGTCGCCCATCTGGTCGAGGATGGCGCCCTCCGCCGAGGTCAGGCGCCAGTCCGGCGTGCGCGGCGAGTTGGTCGAGCGCACCACCTTGAGCGCGGTCTCGAAGTCTCCCTTGTCGGCGAGCGCCTTGCCGTAGGCCGAGGCCACCGCCGGATCCTCCGGGCGCTGGAGCATGGTCTTCTGCAGCACGTCGACGGCCTGGGCGGCGCGGCCTTCGTTGCGCAGCGCGCGGGCGAAGGAGAGGGCGGTCGAGGGATCGTCGGGGTTCTGCTTGTAGCGGTCCGTCCATTCGGCCGCCGAGCCGATCGGGCCGAGATCCGGCGCGGTGCCGATCGAACCGGTGGTCGCCGGGTCGCCGGACTGCGGCTTGGCGCAGGCACCGAGCGCGAGGGAGGCGCCGAGCACCGCGGCCAGCGTCAGTGCGCGGCCCGCGAGGCGACCCTTCGCGAGCAGGGCTCCGTGCGGCGTGATGCCGATGGGGCGAGACATGATCCGACCTCCGAACGCGACTCCCCTCGCGCGACGGACGGGGCGACGAGGGTGACGGCCCAGTCATCTCACGTTAACCCTAACGAGCGGTTAAGCCGGCCTCGGCGGAGGTCCCCGGCAGAGGTCGCCTCGGCGCAGGGCTCCGTCCGCGCCGGCGCGCTGGACAAGGGGGGCGGGGACGTGGTGCAGTCGCAGCTTCCCCCGAACCGCCGAGGACCTTCCCCCGTGTCGCTCTCCGCCGCCGACCTGTCGATCCTGCCGCACGACGCCTCGCTCGCCGCCCTGCCGATCCATCTCGTCACGCCCGACGGCCTCGCCGCGCGGCTCGACGCGCTCGGCGAACCGGTCGCCGCCTTCGCCCGCGCCAGCGGCTTCGAGGGCAAGGCCGGGCAGATGCTGGTGCTGCCCGAGGCGAACGGTGCGATCGCCGGCGCCCTGTTCGGCCTCGGTCGGCGCGGCG
>DBMN01000270.1 GCA_002298965.1 Rhizobiales bacterium UBA697
TTCTCCCGCGAGGGGAGAAGGGTCGGGCTTCGCCCGATCGTCTCTCCCCTCGTGAAAGCCGACCGATCGCCGGAGCCTCGCGATGACCTTCGCTCTCTTCGCCGAACAACTGCTCAACGGCATCCAGTTCGGCGTCACCCTGTTCCTGATGGCATCCGGGCTGACGCTCGTCTTCGGCATCATGAACTTCATCAATCTGGCGCACGGCTCGCTCTACATGGCGGGCGCCTTCCTCGCCGCCGCCGTGCAGGCGGCGACGGGTTCCTTCGGGCTCGGCATCCTCGTCGCCATCCCGGCGACGGCGGCGCTCGGCGCGGTGCTGGAGCTCGGCCTCTTCCGCCGCTTCTATAGCCGCAACCATCTCGATCAGGTGCTCGTCACCTTCGGCATCGTGTTGATGGCCAACGAGGCGACGCGGCTGATCTTCGGGCCCGTCCCGCTGCGCATGCCGCTGCCGCCGGTGCTCGCCGGGTCGATCGAACTGGCGCCCGGGCTCGTCTATCCGACCTTCCGCCTCGTGGTGCTGGCGGTCGGCCTCGCCGTCGCCGGGCTGCTGTGGCTCGTGGTGATGAAGACGCGGCTCGGCATGTGGGTCCGCGCCGGCTCGTCGAACCGTGCCATCGCCTCGGCCATGGGCGTCGACGTCTCTCTCGTCTTCGCCGGGCTCTTCGCCTTCGGCGCGGCGCTCGCCGGTCTCGCCGGGCTGATGGCCGGGCCGATCCTGGCGGTCCAGGTCGGCATGGGCGAACCCATCCTCATCCTGGCGCTGGTCGTCACCGTCATCGGCGGCATCGGCTCGATCCGCGGCGCCTTCGTCGCCGCGCTGATCGTCGGCCTCGTCGACACCTTCGGCCGCGTCATGCTGCCGCCGGCGCTCGGCTCGATGGCGATCTTCCTCTTGATGGCGCTGATCCTCGCCTTCAAACCCAAGGGACTGTTCCCCGTCCATGGCTGAGCTCGACCCGCACCGCCCGACCCCGATCGACCGCTTCGCGCCCCTGGTCGCGATCGCGATCCTCGCCGCCGTGCCGCCGGTCGCGAATGCGCTCGGCGACCCCTTCCTGATCAAGCTGGCCACCCGCGTCGTGGTCTTCGCGATCGCCGCGATCGGTCTCAACCTGATCGTCGGTTTCGCCGGCCTCGTCAGCCTGCTGCATGCCGGCCTCTTCGGCGTCGGCGGCTACGTCGTCGGCATCGCCGCCTTCCACGAGTTCAACGGCGAGGCGCTGGCGCTCGGCCCCTTCACCTGGGACGGCACCGCGGATCTGGCGATCACCCTGCCGCTCGCCGGTCTCGTCGCCGGCCTCGTGGCGCTGCTGACCGGCGTCGTCTCCTTGCGCACCTCCGGCCCCTATTTCCTGATGATCACGCTGGCCTTCGACCAGATGCTCTATTACGGCGCCGTGGCGCTGCAGAAATACGGCGGCGAGGACGGGCTGCAGATCCTCTCCTCGATCACCTTCGCCGGCCGCGACGTCTCCGCCCGCACGCCGTTCTTCTATCTGGCGCTGACGGTACTGGCGGTGATCGTGTTCCTGCTCGGCCGCGTCGTCTCCAGCCGCTTCGGCATCGTGCTGAGGGCCTCGGCCGAGAACGAGCGCCGCGTCACGGTGACGGGCATCCCGCCCTATGCCTATCGGCTCACCGCCTTCGTCGTCTCCGGCGTCGTCTGCGGCCTCGCGGGCGCCCTGCTCGCGGCCGGCCAGCAGTTCGTCTCGCCGGCCGACATGAGCTGGGTGCGCTCGGGCGATCTCGTCGTCATGGCGGTGCTCGGCGGGCTCTCGACCATCTGGGGTCCGATCGTCGGCGCCGCCGCCTTCGTGATCCTCGAACTGGTGCTGTCGTCCTGGACGCAATATTGGCAGCTCGCCTTCGGCGCGATCATCGTCCTCGTGGTGCTGACGCTGCGCGGCGGCCTCGCCGATCTGGTGAAGCTCGCCACCAACGGGAGGGCCGCCCGATGAGCGCGCATCGCCTGCTCGAGGTGAAGGGCCTCGTCAAGAGCTTCGGCGGCCTGATGGCCACCAACCATCTCGACTTCGATCTGGTGGAAGGCGAGATCCACGGCGTGATCGGGCCGAACGGCGCCGGCAAGACGACCTTCGTCTCCCAGCTCCAGGGCCAGCTCCTGCCCGATCTCGGCACCATCCTCCTCGACGGCGAGGACGTCACCCGCATGCCGGCGCATCTGCGCGCCCGGCGCGGCGTGGCGCGGTCCTTCCAGATCACCTCGCTCGTCCCCTCCTTCACCACGCTCGCCAACGTCATGCTGGCGGTGCAGGGGCGCGAGGGTCATTCCTTCCGCTTCTTCCGCCGCGCCTGGACCGATCCGGCGCTGGTCGAGCCGGCGCGCGAGGCGCTGGAGACGGTGGGGCTCGCCGACAAGGCATCGACGATCGTCGCCGATCTCTCGCACGGCGAATGCCGTCAGTTGGAGCTCGCCATGGCGCTGGCGATGAAGCCGCGTCTGCTGCTGCTCGACGAGCCGATGGCCGGCATGGGGCGTCAGGACGGCGCGGCGATGACCGATCTCGTCGCCCGCCTCAAGGGGCTGACGACCATCGTCCTGATCGAGCACGACATGGAGGCAGTGTTCCGCCTCGCCGACCGCATCTCGGTGCTCGTCGCCGGCCGCGTCATCAAGACCGGCCTTCCCGCCGAGGTGCGCGCCGACGAGGACGTCCGCGCCGCCTATCTCGGCCATTCGCACTGAGGAGGCGGGACATGCTGCTCGAAGTCACCGACCTCCACGCCGGCTACGGCTCGTCCAAGGCGCTGTTCGGCATCTCCTTCGACGTCGCCGAGGGCGAGGTCGTCACGCTGATCGGCCGCAACGGCATGGGCAAGTCGACCACCGTCAAGTCGATCACCGGCCTCCTCAAGCCGACCGCCGGCACCATCCGCTTCAAGGGCGAGACGATCGGCGGGGCGGCGCCCCATCGCGTCTGCCGCCTCGGCATCGGTCTGGTGCCGGAAGGCCGAGGCATCTTTCCCAATCTCTCGGTGCGCGAGAATCTGGTGATGGCCGGTCGTCCCGGTGCCCGCAGCCGCGAGGCCTGGACGCTCGACCGCGTGCTGGCCTTCTTCCCGCGCCTCGCCGAACGTCTCGCCAACGGCGGCAACCAGCTGTCGGGCGGCGAGCAGCAGATGCTGGCGATCGGCCGGGCGCTGATGACCAACCCCGACCTCCTCATCCTCGACGAGGCGACCGAAGGGCTCGCGCCGTTGATCCGGCAACAGATCTGGAAGGCGCTCGACGTCCTCAAGGGGACGGGTCTGGCGATGATCGTCATCGACAAGGAGATCGAGGCGCTGGCCGACTTCGCCGATCGTCACGTCGTGCTGGAGAAGGGCGAGGTCGCCTGGCGCGGCACCACCCCAGAGCTCCTGGCGGATGCGTCGATCCAGGAAACCTATCTCTCGGTATGAGGCGACGATGACGACACGCAGCCTCGTCCGACCCGGCGTTCCGCGCCCCTCACTTCGGCTCGTAGGGCCGGAGCGGCGCGCGCGAGCGGTCGTTGCCGGCTTCCGCCGCCTTCGACGCCAGCCGGACGAAGGTCGCGCGTTCGTCGTCGTCGAGCCCGTCGAGCATCAGGATCTGGACGCGCGCGACGATCGGATCGATCTCGGCGATCAGTGCCTCGCCCTCGGGCGTCGGGAAGATGCGACGCACCCGGCGGTCCTCGGGGGCGGCGGCGCGGCGGATGTAGCCCTTCTCCTCCAGCCGGCCGACGACGCCACCGATGGTGGTGCGGTCGTAGGCGATGGCGCCGGCGAGCGACACCTGATCGATGCCGGGATATTTCTGCGACGCCTTCAGCGCCGCGTACTGCACCGGCGTCAGGTCGTGCCCGGCCTTGGCGCATTCGTCGTGGAACAGCGACACGGCGACCTGGTTGAGGCGCCGGATCACGTGGCCCGGCATGGAATAGATGGCGATGTCGTGGTCGAGGCTCATGGAAGGATCTCGTCGGGTGCGTCGGCGCGAAGCGACGGCAACGGGCTCGGTCATCATCGGTCTCGTGTCTCCGCGCGCAAGTCCATTCTGCGATTCGAACCGCATCTTGACTCGGATCGATCCGTCAGTATACTGATTAATGAGTGCAGCATACATGAAACTTTCGTCTCGACCACTCCGCCTCATGCGGTAGTCTGGGCGGCGAATGCCTCCTTCCACTTCTCGAGGAACGAACCGACGTGACCAAGCTCCTGTTTTCCGTCGCCCCCGCTCCGACCGTCGCGGTCGTGGGCGAGGAGGCCCGCTACCCGGTCAACCGCATCTTCTGCGTCGGCCGCAACTATGCCGACCACGCCAAGGAGATGGGCGTCGAGGTCGACCGCGAGGCACCCTTCTACTTCCTCAAGCAGGTCGGTGCGATCGTGCCGACCGGCGCGACCATCCCCTATCCGCCGGGCACGTCGAACTTCCACTACGAGATGGAATTCGTCGTGGCGATCGGCGCACCGGCCTGGCACGTGCCCGTCGACAAGGCGATGGACGCCGTCTTCGGCTACGCCTGCGGCCTCGACATGACCCGCCGCGACCTCCAGCTCGAGGCGCGCGCCAAGCAGCGGCCGTGGGACTTCGGCAAGGACTTCGAACAGTCCGCCGTGATCACGCCGATCCTGCCCAAGGCGGCCTTCGGCGCGATCGGTCCGCAGCGCATCACCCTCGCGGTCAACGGCGCGACCAAGCAGGATTCCCATCTCTCCGACCTCGTCTGGTCGGTCGAGGAACTCGTCTCGCACCTGTCGCGCTACTACCACCTCGTCCCCGGCGACCTGATCTACACCGGCACCCCGGCCGGCGTCGGTCCGGTGGTGGCGGGCGACACGGTCACCGGCTCGATCGACGGTCTGCCGTCGATCGAACTGAAGATCGGCCCGGCCGAAGCGATCTGAGGGAGAGGGCGATGCGGTTCCACGGCTTCTTCCGTTCGGGCGCGGCCTGGCGCTGCCGCATCGCCTTCGCGCTCAAGGGCGTGACGCCGGACTTCGTGCCGGTGCATCTGAGGCGCGGAGGCGGCGAGCAGAAGACGCCCGCCTACCGCGCGCTGAACCCGCAGGGGCTCGTCCCGACCCTCGAGGTCGACGGCCATGCGCTGACCCAGTCGCTGGCGATCCTCGAATGGCTCGAGGAGACGATCCCCGAGCCGGCCTTCCTGCCGAAGGACCCGTTCGAACGGGCGGAGGTCCGCGCGTTCGCGCTTGTGATCGCCGCCGACATCCACCCGATCTGCAACCTCCGGGTCCTCAATCACCTGAAGGATCCGCTGGGTCATTCCCAGGACGAGGTCGACGCCTGGTATCGCCACTGGAACGTCCTCGGCCTCGAGGCGCTCGAGGCGATCGCCGTGCGCAACGCCGGCAAGGGGCGTTTCGTCTTCGGCGACACGCCGGGCATGGCCGAGATCTGCCTCGCGCCGCAACTCGGCGGCGCCCGGCGCTTCGGCGTCGATCTTGCGGCCTTCCCGCGCCTCGTCGAGGTCGAGGCGGCGTGCAACGCCTTGCCCGCCTTCGCGAATGCCGTGCCGGGAAAACAGCCCGACGCGGAGGCGTGAGGGAGGCGGCGTCGCGATCCGCCGTCCGATCGGCCGTGCGATTCGCGGTGCGCCGGTGGATGGAAGAAACCTCGACGGCCGCTCGCATCTCAGATTGACAGTATGCTGATGATTATGCAGCATACCAAAAGTGAACGAGGCCGCGCAGACGGCCGGGCAATCGGGAGTGAAACGACATGAGCAAGGCGAAGAGGTCCGTCGTGGTGGCGGGCGGCGGCATCGGTGGTCTCTCGGCGGCGCTGTCGCTGGCCAAGACCGGGTTCCGCGTCACCGTCCTCGAGCAGGCGGCGCAGTTCGGCGAAATCGGCGCCGGCATCCAGATCGGCCCCAACGCCTTCCACGCCATGGACTGGCTGGGCGTCGGCGATGCCGGCCGCGCCAAGGCGGTCTACATCGACAAGCTGATCATGATGGACGGCATGTCGGGCGAGGAGATCGCCCACGTGCCCGTGGACCAGCCCTTCCGCGACCGCTTCAAGAACCCCTACGCGGTGATCCATCGCGCCGATCTGCACGGCGTGCTGCACGACGCCTGCGTCGCCCACCCCGACGTCACGCTGGTCAACGACGAGCGCGTCGTCGCCTACGAGAACACCGCCACCGGCGCCAAGGTCGTGACCGAGGCCGGCCATGTCTTCGAGGGCGATGCGGTGATCGGCGCCGACGGCGTCCGCTCCAAGATCCGCGAGCAGCTGACCGGCGGCGACGCGCTGAAGCTCTCCGGCCACGTCGCCTATCGCGCCGTGCTGCCGATCGAGGACATGCCGGAAGACCTGCGCTGGAACGCCGCCACGCTGTGGGCAGGCCCCAAGTGCCACATGGTCCACTATCCGCTCCAGGGCTGGAAGACCTTCAATCTGGTCGCCACCTTCGTCACCGACATCGCAAACGTCGGCACCAACGAGCCCGGCACCTCGGAGGAAGTGCTCTCGCGCTTCGGCGACATCGTGCCCCGCGCCCGCAAGCTGCTCGAAGTGCCGAAGACCTGGCGACGTTGGGTGCTGGGCGATCGCGACCCGATCGAGAACTGGACCGACGGCAACGTCGTCCTCGTCGGCGACGCCGCCCATCCGACCCACCAGTATTTCGCGCAGGGCGCCTGCATG
The DNA here is from genome assembly GCA_002298965.1 of Rhizobiales bacterium UBA697. Lineage (GTDB taxonomy): Bacteria > Pseudomonadota > Alphaproteobacteria > Rhizobiales > Ancalomicrobiaceae > Pinisolibacter. Next base: position 6,671 of record DBMN01000270.1, read on the forward strand.
GCGCTGGAGGACGCCGTCTGCCTCGGCGACGCGCTCGCCCGCCACGAGGACTTCAATACCGCCTTCCTCGCCTATCAGACGCTGCGCATCCCGCGTGCCTACCGCGTCATCCTGTCGAGCCGCGAGCTCGGCCGCGTCTACCACGCGCAGGGCGTCGAACGCCTCGTGCGCAACAAGTGGCTCGGCGACAAGACGCCGGACGGCTTCTACGACAGCCTCGCCTGGCTCTACGGCGGCAACGGCCTGTCGGGCTGATCAACGAGAAGAACGACGAGACTCCGGAGGAAACGCACGATGTCCGAACTCGGAAGGCTGGAAGACCTGCCGCTCGACTACCGTCAGGCCCTGACGGCGCGCAATCTGGTGCCGCTGTGGCCGGCGCTGCGCGCGGCATTGCCCTACGGCATCCCGTCGCGGCGGACGAAGCCGATCCTGTGGCGTTACGCCGACGTGCGGCCGCAGCTGCTCGAGGCCGGTCGCCTCACCCCGATCGAGAAGGCCGAGCGCCGCGTGCTGGTGCTCGCCAACCCCGGTCTCGGCCTCGACAACATGCAAGCGACGCCGTCGATCTACATCGGCATGCAGCTGATCCTGCCCGGCGAGACCGCGCCCAACCATCGCCACTCCCCCTCCGCCGTGCGGTTCGTGGTGGAAGGCGAGGGCGGCTTCACCATCGTGGAGGGCGAGAAGTGCCCGATGGAGCCGGGCGATCTCATCCTCACCCCCTCGGGCCTGTGGCACGAGCACGGCCATTCCGGCACCGGCCCGGTCGTCTGGATGGACGCGCTCGATCTGCCGATGGTCTATGCGCTCGAGGCTTCCTACTGCACCGAGGGCGCGCCGCAGACCCCGCGCAACGAGGCCGACGGCTCGCAGACCCGCTATCGCCGCGCCGGCCTGCTGCCCTGGTCGGCGGTGACGCGGCCGCGGGCGAACTATCCGCTGGTGCGCTTCCCCTGGCGCGAGGTGAAGGCGGCGCTCGCCGATCTCGAGAGCGTCACCCCGCGCGGCGAGGCGGTGCGTCTCGCCTACGTCAACCCGGAGACCGGGGCGGAATGCATGCCGATCCTCGGCTTCTCCGCGATCCGGCTCCGCCCCGGCGAGACGCTGCGCCTGCCGCGCCACTCGGCCTCGGGCGTGATCAACGTCGTCGACGGCGCCGGCACGGCGCGGATCGACGGGGTGGACCTCGCCTTCGGACAGTTCGACACGATGGCCGTGCCGACCCACGCCGAGGTCGAGATCGAGAACGCGTCGGCGACGAAGCCGGCCCATCTCTTCGTCGTCGACGACGCCCCGATGCAGCGCAAGCTCGGCTTCTACGAGCTGTTCGGCTGAGAGCGGTCGAACGGGATCATGCGAAGGGGCGGCACCCGACAGGGTGTCGTCCCTTCGCCGTTTCGGGCCGGGCGGGCGCGGTGCTCCCCCGGGGACCGTTGCGCAACTCGGGGAGCCGAGTTCGACGCCGTGCGCGATGCTTCGAGACGGGCGCCCATGGGGCCCTCCTCAGCATGAGGCGTTTGT
>DBMN01000212.1 GCA_002298965.1 Rhizobiales bacterium UBA697
CCGCCGTCCACATCAGCGGCTCGAGCGCCGCGACGCCGGCGATCTTGCGCGAATATTCGTAGAGGGCGCGGGTGGTGCGGGCCCGCGCCAGCGCCGCTTCCGCCTGTTCGTGCGCGCGGCCGGCGAGGCCGCCGACGGTGGCGGCGACGAAGAGAAAGACGATGAGCGCGAAGAGCTCGTGCGGCTTGGCGACGGTGAAGGTGTAGATCGGCTCGATGAAGAAGAAATTGTAGCCGAGGAACGACAGCAGCGCCGCCGCCAGCGCCGAGGCCCGGCCGAAGCCGAGCGCGCAGAGCACCACGGCCGACAGGAAGATCATCGAGACATTGGGCAGATCGATCCAGCGGGTGAGCCCCATGCCGACCCCGATCGAGCCCGCGACCGCCAGCGACGCCGCGGCGAAGCCGATGCCGAGGCGTCGGCGATCGAGCGTGTTCGGGCTCGGATCGCGGCGGGTCGGGATCTCGCCGGCGCCGACGACCACCTGCACCGAGATGTCGGCGGCGCGCGCCACCAGATCGTCGGAGAGCGAGCGGCCGAAGAAGCGGCGGAAGCGCCCGTGCCGCTCCGATCGTCCGACGACGATCCGCGACACGTTCTCCCGCCGCGCGAAACGCAGGATCTCGGCGACGATGTCGGCGCCGATGATGCGGACGCGATCGGCGCCGAGCCGCTCGGCGAGATGGAGATGGGCATCGAGCCGGCGGATCGAGGCCTCGTCCGTGCGGGCGACGTCCGGCCGATCGACGTGGAGCGCCGTCCACGGCGCGTTGAGCCCGCCGGCCTGCCGTGCGGCGATCCGCACCACCTCCTCCGAACGCGGGTCGGCACCGACGCAGACGAGAATGCGCTCGGCGGTCGGCCATGGTCCCTCGATGGCGCTCTGGCGCAGGAAGGCCAGCATCTCGTCGTCGACATGGGCGGCGGTGCGGCGCAGCGCCAGTTCGCGCAGCGCCGTGAGGTTCGACGGCCTGAAGAAGTGATCGACGGCGCGGGCGGCGGTCTCCGGCAGATAGACCTTGCCGTCCTTCAGCCGCTCGATCAGCTCGTCGGGCGTCAGGTCGACGAGGATCACCTCGTCGGCGCGCTCGAGGATGCGGTCGGGCACGGTCTCGCGCACGGCGACGCCGGTGATGCGGCCGACGACGTCGGAGAGGCTCTCGAGATGCTGGATGTTGAGCGCCGTCCAGACGTCGATGCCGGCGTCGAGCAGTTCCTCGACGTCCTGGAAGCGCTTGGGATGGCGCGATCCCGGCGCATTGGTGTGGGCCAGTTCGTCGACGATCAACAGACCGGGCCGCCGCGCCAGCGCCGCGTCGATGTCGAACTCCATGAGAGACCGGCCGCGGTGAATGATCGGACAGCGCGGCAGCACCTCCAGCCCGTCGATCAGGGCCGCCGTTTCGGCACGGCCGTGGGTCTCGACGAGGCCGACGACGACGTCGACGCCCTCGTTCGCCAGCCGCCGCGCGTTCGACAGCATGGCGAAGGTCTTGCCGACGCCCGGCGCGGCGCCGAGATGGATCTTCAGCCGCCCGCGCCCCTCGCGCTCGGCGAGCGCCAGGAGCGCGTCCGGCGAGGGGCGACCGTCACGGGTGCGGGCGTCGTTCATCGGGACCTCTCCTCACGAAGGATCGAGCCGCGACAGGGCGAGATTGAGGTCGAGCACACCGACCCGCGGCTCGCCGAAGACGCCGAGCTCGCGCCCACGGGTCTTCTCCGCGATCAGCGCCTCGATCCGCTCGACCGACAGGCCGCGCGCCGCGGCGACGCGCTTGGCTTGGAGGCGGGCGAACTCCGGCGAGATGTCGGGATCGAGGCCGCTCGCCGACGTCGTGACCGCGTCGGCGGGAACGGCGGCGGCGCCGCTCTCCCCCTTCAGCGCCTCGGCGTCGCCCTTCACCCGCTCGATCAGCTTGGCCGACAGCGGTCCGAGGTTGGAGCCCGAGGAGTTGGCGGCGTTGTAGGGCGCATCGACGGTCTTCGACGCGTCGTTCGGATCGGCGGCGGAGGTCGCCGACGGGCGGCCGTGGAACCACTTCGGCTCGGAGAAGCTCTGGCCGATCAGGCGCGACCCGACGACCTTGCCGCCGACCTCGACGAGACTGCCGTTGGCGGCGCCGGGCATGGCGATCTGGGCGATGCCGGTGATCGCCAGCGGATAGGCGACGCCGGTCAGCACGGTCAGGCCGCCGAGGAGGGCGAAGGCGGGGCGGAGATGTTCGATCATGGTCATCACCTCAGGCGAGACGGAGGGCTGCGACGACGAGGTCGATCGCCTTGATGCCGACGAAGGGCAGGACGAGACCGCCGACGCCCCAGACGAGGAGGTTGCGGCGCAGCAGCGCCGCCGCACCGACCGGGCGATAGGCGATGCCCTTCAGCGCCAGCGGGATCAGCGCGATGATGATCAGCGCGTTGAAGATCACCGCCGACAGGATGGCGCTCTGCGGCGAGGCGAGCCCCATCACGTTGAGCGCGCCGAGCTGCGGATAGGTCGCCACGAACAGCGCCGGGATGATCGCGAAATACTTGGCGACGTCGTTGGCGATCGAGAAGGTGGTGAGCGAGCCGCGCGTCATCAGGAGTTGTTTGCCGATCGCCACCACCTCGATCAGCTTGGTCGGGTTGCTGTCGAGATCGACCATGTTGCCGGCCTCGCGCGCCGCCTGAGTCCCCGACTGCATCGCCACGCCGACGTCTGCCTGGGCGAGGGCGGGTGCGTCGTTGGTGCCGTCGCCGCACATGGCGATGAGGCGGCCGTGCTTCTGCTCCGAGCGGATGTAGGCGAGCTTGTCCTGCGGCGTCGCCTCGGCGATGAAGTCGTCGACGCCGGCCTCCGAGGCGATCGCCGCGGCGGTGACCGGGTTGTCGCCCGTCACCATCACCGTGCGGATGCCCATGGCGCGCAGTTCGGCGAAGCGCTCCTTGATGTCCGGCTTGACCACGTCCTTCAGATGGATCGCGCCGATCAGGCGATCGCCGTCGCAGACCGCGAGCGGCGTGCCGCCGGTCCGGGCGATGCGGTCGACCGCCTCGCGGAAGGAGGGCTGCGTCCGGTCGAGCGTGAGCCTGAGATGCCGCATCACCGCGTCGACCGCGCCCTTGCGCACCGAACGGCCGGCGAAGTCGGCGCCCGACAGGCGGGTCTGCGCCGTGAAGGGCACGAAGGTCGCGGCTTCGAGCCCCGAAGGTTCGGCAACGCCGTGCATCCCGCGGGCGAGTGCGACGATCGAGCGGCCTTCCGGCGTCTCGTCGGCGGCGGACGCCACCAGCGCTGCTTCCGCCAGCGCCTCGACCGAGACGCCCGGCACGGGAATGAACTCCGTCGCCATGCGGTTGCCGAAGGTGATGGTGCCGGTCTTGTCGAGGAGCAGCGTGTCGACGTCGCCGGCGGCCTCGACGGCGCGGCCCGACGTGGCGATCACGTTGAAGCGGATCAGTCGGTCCATGCCGGCGATGCCGATCGCCGAGAGGAGGCCGCCGATCGTCGTCGGGATCAGCGTGACGAGGAGGGCGATCAGCACCGTCACCGAGACCACCGTGCCGGAATAGCCGGCGATGCCCCAGAGCGTCACGACGGTGATGAGGAAGATCAGCGTCAGGCCGGAGAGCAGGATGGAGAGCGCCAGCTCGTTCGGCGTCTTCTGCCGCTCGGCGCCCTCGACCAGCGCGATCATCCGGTCGATGAAGGTCGAGCCCGGCGCCGCGGTGATCTTCACCACGATCCAGTCGGAGAGCACGGTCGTCCCGCCGGTCACCGCCGAGCGGTCGCCGCCGGATTCGCGGATGACGGGGGCGGATTCGCCGGTGATGGCGCTCTCGTTGACCGAAGCGACGCCGCGGATCACCTCGCCGTCGGCGGGGATGACGTCGCCGGCCTCGACCAGCACCAGGTCGTCGAGTTCGAGGTCGAGCGAGGAGACGACCGAATGGGCGTGATCGTCCGGATCGGCGAACATCAGCCGCTTGGCCATGGTGTCGGAGCGAGTCTTCCTGAGCGCATCGGCCTGCGCCTTGCCGCGGCCTTCCGCGACCGCTTCGGCGAAGTTGGCGAAGAGCACGGTGAACCACAGCCAGGCGGCGATCTGGCCGTCGAAGACCGGGGTGCCGGTCGCCGTGACGACGTCCTTGACGAAGACCAGCGTCACGACGAGCGCGACGACTTCCGTCACGAAGATCACCGGATTGCGGACGAGACGGCGCGGATCGAGCTTGGCGACGGCATCGATCGAAGCGCGGGCGAGGATCCTGCCGTCGAAGAGCGACGGGGCGCGGGCGACTGTCTGGGACATGATCGGTCCTCGGAACATGGGATCAGAAGGTCAGGCCGGTCGGGATCATCAGATGTTCGACGATCGGCCCGAGCGCGAAGGCCGGGAAGAACTGCAGACCGCCGAGGATCAGGATCACCGCCGTGACGAGACCGACGAAGAGCGGCCCGTGGGTCGGGAAGGTGCCGGCCGAGGCCGAAGCCCGCGTCTTGACGACGAGCGATCCGGCGATCGCCATGACCGGCACGATGTAGCCGAAGCGGCCGAGGAACATGGCGATGCCGAGCGTCGTATCGAACCACGGCGTGTTGGCCGAGAGGCCTGCGAAGGCGGAACCGTTGTTGCCGGTCGCCGAGGCATAGGCGTAGAGCAGCTCCGTCAGCCCGTGCGGACCGGCATTGGCGAGGCTCGCCAGCGCCGACGGCAGCATCGCCGCGACCGCGGTGAAGCCGAGGATCGTCGCCGGCAGGATCAGCTGGGCGAGCATCGCCAGCTTCATCTCCTTCGCCTCGATCTTCTTGCCGAGATATTCCGGCGTGCGCCCGACCATCAGCCCGGCGATGAAGACCGTCAGCACGGCGATGACGAGAATGCCGAAGAGGCCGGAACCGACGCCGCCGGGGACGATCTCGCCGAGCTTGATGAGGAGGAGGGGCATGAACCCGCCGAGCGGCATGAAGCTCTCGTGCATGGCGTCGACCGAGCCCGTCGAGGTCGCGGTGGTGGCCACCGCGTAGAGCGCGGACGCCGCGGGGCCGAAGCGGACTTCCTTGCCCTCCATGTTGCCGAGCGCCGGGTCGACGCCGAGCGCGGTCAGGAGCGGATTGCCGCCGGCCTCCGCGCGGTAGGCGACGACGAGGCAGCCGACGAGGATGATCGCCATCACCGCCATGATCGCCCAGCCCTGCCGCGTGTCTCCGACCATGCGGCCGAACGTGTGGGTGAGGGCGAAGGAGATCGCCAGCAGCGCCCAGATCTCGAGGGCGTTGGTGATCGCCGTCGGGTTCTCGAACGGATGGGCGGCATTGGCGTTGAAGAAGCCGCCGCCGTTGGTGCCGAGAAGCTTGATCGCCTCCTGGCTCGCGACCGGGCCGAGCGCGATCGTCTGCTTCGCGCCCTCCAGCGTGGTGGCGTCGACCGACGCCGCGAGCGTCTGCGGCATGCCGAAAGCGACGAAGACGAGCGCCAGCACGATCGAGAGCGGCAAGAGGACGTGCAGCGTCACCCGGGTGACGTCGACCCAGAAGTTGCCGAGCCGATCGGTACCGGAATGGGCGAAGGCGCGGATCATCGCCGCCGCCAGCGCCATGCCGGTCGCCGCCGACAGGAAGTTCTGCACCGCGAGGCCGGCCATCTGGGTCAAGTGGCTCATGGTGGTCTCGCCGCCATAGGCCTGCCAGTTGGTGTTGGTGACGAAGCTGACGCTCGTGTTGAAGGCGAGCAGCGGATCGACGCCGTCGAAGCCCTGCGGGTTCAACGGCAGCACGCCCTGCAGGCGCTGGATCGCGTAGAGAAGCGCAAAGCCGGCGGCGTTGAAGACCAGCATGGCGATCGTGTAGCCGAGCCAGGTCTGGGCATGGAGGGCACGACGCCCGGCGAGCGCGAGAAGCCCGCGTTCGAGCGGCGCGACGACCGGCGAAAGGAAGGTTCGCTCGCCCGCGAAGACCTGCGCCATCAGCCGGCCGAGCGGCACGACGGTGGCGAGGACGAGCGCGAGGACGAGCAGGATCTGCAGCCAGCCGACGACGGTCATGGCATCACCTCGGTGAAAACTTGGAAGGGGTCGCGCTCAGTACTTCTCGGGCCGCACCAGCGTGTGGACGAGATAGGCCGCCAGCGCGAGGGCGACGACGAGGGCGAGAAGGGGTTCGGTCATCGCCGCCTCACAGATCGCCGCAAGCATGGGCATAGAGGGCGGCAAGGCCGAAGAGCCCGAGGGCCCCGGCGAAACAGGCGAAGTCCAACATGGCGAAGCTCCCGAACGGATCGTCTTCGCCGGAAATGTCCTCCCGATGCCCGTCAGGGATCGATGGGGAAGACGGACGTCGGGCATAGTGATTTCATAAGGACGCGCGATCGCGACGTGTCGCACGGAAGGGCGCGGATAGGCCCACCTCGCCCGAGGACTCCGGCTTCGGCCGGAGGAGAGACCGCGCTCACGGCAGAGCGCGAAGACGCCCGACCGGTGACCCGGCCGTGCCGTCTCGTGCACGTCGTCGAAGCATCAGATCGAAGGAAGACCGGTTGGCTGGGGGACCTGGATTCGAACCAAGACTAACGGAGTCAGAGTCCGCTGTTCTACCGTTAAACTATCCCCCAGCAGGCGGAGCGGCGAAGCGCTTCCGGCCGGTGCGGGCCTAACTAGCCGATCGAACCGCGCCGCGCAAGTGCCCTTGTCGGCCTTTTGCCGACGCAGGTCTCCGATGCATGTTCGNNCGCAGGCCCGGAACCGGCCGCGGAAACCGTGAAATCTCGCCCGCGCCCGGCCCTTTCCCGCCGACGACGCTTTGTCGAAGGGCAAACCCCTGTTAGACTGGTTCCGACTTGTGGAAACGTACGCCGTGCGCGCGATCACCGCTGACGCGGCGTGGAGATGAAATTTGGCTGAGAACGGAGACGAACCGCCGGCGGCGGGGCGTCCGGACGCAGGCGCGCGTGGATCGGGGCCGACCAAGCACCGACGCCGTCGCCGGCGGGGGAAGCGTACGCGCTGGGCCTCGGTGGCCAAACCGACGCCGAAGGCCGGCGAACGCCCCGCCGAATCCGGACGACCGACGGCGGCGGGTCAACAGACCGAATCCGACGCGCAGAACGCTTCGCCCGCGCGGCCGTCGCCGCCGGCCGGCGGCGCATGTGCCGTGGAGACGAGTGATTCGCGTGGTCGCGGCGGCGCGTCTCCCGCGGCGCAGTC
>DBMN01000146.1 GCA_002298965.1 Rhizobiales bacterium UBA697
AGGCCGTGCCGCCGCCCGTCGCGAGCCGCCCGGTGGTGGTGGTCGACGCCGGCCACGGCGGCGCCGACGGCGGCACCCATTCGCCGGCGACCGGCATGCTCGAGAAGACCGTGGTGCTCGACATGGCCAAGGTTCTGGTCAGGGCGCTGGAGGCGACCGGGCGCTACGAGGTGCGCACGACGCGGACGACCGACGTCTTCGTGCCGCTCGCCCGGCGCGTGGCGATCGCGCGGGAGGCGAAGGCCGATCTGCTGGTCTCGGTTCATTGCGACGCCGAATTCGACGCGAGCGTGCGCGGGGCGACCGTCTATACGCTGGCCGAGAAGGCCTCCGACGCCCAGGCGGCGGCGCTGGCCGCCAAGGAGAACGCCGCCGACGCGGTCGCCGGCCACGTCGCGCCGGAGACCGAGGACGCGGTCGGCGACATCCTCGCCGATCTGACGCTGCGCGAGACCAAGCGCTTCAGCCAGATCGTCGCCCGCGACATTCTCGAGGAATATCGCCGCAACGGTCGGCTGGTGAAGGGGGCGGCGCATCGGCAGGCGAGCCTGAAGGTGCTGCGCGCCCACGACGTGCCCTCGGTGCTGGTGGAGATCGGCTTCCTCACCAACAAGGAGGACGAGGCGCTGATGACCTCGCCCGTCTGGCGCGAGCAGACGGCGAAGTCGCTGGTCGCGGCGATCGACCGCTTCTTCGCCGGGCGCGGACCGCCGGGTTCGACCCATGCGGCGGACGGAACACGCTGAGGAAAAACGTCGCCGATCGGCCCGGCGCCTAAGCTTCGCCTCACTTGAAAAAGAAAGTGCGTCGTCCTAAAGCACGCGGACTGGTCTCCGTGCCTCGTCCGGCGTGTGCGGCGGTGCCGACAGGACGAGCAGATCCGGGCGAGGGCGGCGGTTGCCGACCCTCTCGGGCGGGAGGCCTCCGCGCCCGTGGCGACGATGTCCGACGCCTCCTTCGAGTAGGGAGCGCGCGGGCCACGTCCGCCCGCGAGGTCGAACGCGGCGTCGGGCGCCGCTGCATTCTGGGAAGATCGGGCGGCATGTTCCTTCTGCGGTTCTTGGGCTATCTGTTCGGCATCGGCACGGTCGCGGTCCTGGCGATCGCGGCGGGCGTCTATCTCGCCTACAAGCACGCCTCTTCCGACCTGCCGGACTACACCGCGCTCAAGAACTACGAGCCGCCGGTGATGAGCCGCGTGCACGCCGGCAACGGCGAGCTGGTGGCCGAATACGCCTCCGAGCGCCGGCTGTTCCTGCCGAGCCAGGCGATCCCGCAGATGCTCAAGAACGCGTTCCTGTCCGCCGAGGACAAGAACTTCTACGAGCACACCGGTCTCGATCCCGAAGGCATCGTCCGCGCCGCCATCGTGACGGTCCAGAACAAGCTCGCCGGCCGCCGGCCGCAGGGCGCCTCGACCATCACCCAGCAGGTCGCCAAGAACTTCCTGCTCTCCAACGAGCAGACCTTCGAACGCAAGATCAAGGAAGCCATTCTCGCCGTCCGCATCGAGGCCGCCTACACCAAGGAGGAGATCCTCGAGCTCTACATGAACCAGATCTATCTGGGCATCGGCGCCTACGGCGTCGCGGCGGCGTCGCTCCTCTATTTCGACAAGTCGGTGCACGAGCTGACCATCGCGGAGGCCGCCTATCTGGCGGCGCTGCCGAAGGGTCCGAACAACTATCACCCCTTCCGCCACGCCGATCGCGCGATCGAGCGTCGCAACTGGGTGATCGGCCAGATGGTCTCCAACGGCTTCATCACCCAGGAACAGGGCGACAAGGCCAAGAAGGACCCGCTGAAGGTCGTGTCGCGCACCACCGGTCCGCACATCTTCGGCGCCGACTATTTCGCCGAAGAAGTCCGTCGCCAGCTGATCGAACGCTACGGCGAGCGCGGCCTCTACCAGGGCGGCCTGTCGGTCCGCACCTCGCTCGATCCCAAGATCCAGCAATATGCCCGCAAGGCGCTGATGCACGGCCTGCTCGCCTACGACCAGAGCGCCGGCTGGCGCGGGCCGGTCACGCGGCTGACGTGGTCGGGCGACTGGGGGCCGACGCTGGCCGAGGTCAAGGCGCTGTCGGACGTGCCGGAATGGCGCCTCGGCGTGGTCCTGTCGGTCGCCGACCAGGAGGCGGTCGTCGGGCTGCAGCCGCGGCGTCTGCCGACGGGCGAGATCTCGACGGAGCGCGAACGCGCCGTGGTGCCGCTCGATCAGGGCAAGTGGGCTTCTCATTGGGCCGAGGGCGCCAAGCGGACCTCGGCGATCGGCCGCGGCATGGCCGGCATCGTCGCGGTCGGCGACGTGGTCTATGTCGAGAAGGTCGCGGGCGGCGCGGCCGACCGGTCGATCCATCGCCTGCGTCAGGTTCCGGAGATCTCCGGCGCCATGGTGGTGATGGACCCGCACACCGGCCGCGTGCTGGCGGTGACCGGCGGCTTCTCCTTCGCCGAGAGCGAGTTCAACCGCGCGACCCAGGCCTGGCGTCAGCCCGGCTCGTCGTTCAAGCCCTTCGTCTACGCCGCAGCCCTCGACAACGGCTACACGCCGTCGTCGCTGGTGCTCGACGGTCCGATCGAGATCAATCCCGGCGGCGGTCAGCCGGTGTGGAAGCCCGAGAACTATTCCCAGAAGTTCTACGGCCCCTCGACCCTGCGCGTCGGCATCGAGCAGTCGCGCAACACCATGACGGTGCGGCTGGCCAAGGACATGGGCATGCCGCTGGTGGTCGAATACGCCAAGCGCTTCGGCATCTACGAGGACCTCGGCGCCTATCTGCCGATGTCGCTCGGCGCCGGCGAGACCACGGTGCTGCGGCTGACCGCGGCCTACGCGACGATCGCCAACGGCGGCCGCAAGGTGACGGCGAGCTTCATCGACCGCATCCAGGACCGCTGGGGCAAGACCGTCTTCAAGCACGACAAGCGCATCTGCGAGAGCTGCGACGCGCCCAAGTGGTCCGACCAGCCCGAGCCGGAGCTGATCGACGAGCGCGAGCAGGTGCTCGACCCGATGACCGCCTTCCAGATCACCTCGATCATGGAAGGCGTCGTCCAGCGCGGCACCGCGACCGTCCTCTCCGACCTCAAGCGTCCGGTCGCCGGCAAGACCGGCACGACCAACGAGGAGAAGGACGTCTGGTTCGTCGGCTTCACGCCGGATCTCGTGGCGGGCGTCTACCTCGGCTACGACAAGCCGCGGCCGATGGGCCGGGGCATCTCGGGCGGCCACACCGCGGCGCCGGTGGTGCGCGAGCTCTTCGCCGACGCGCTCAAGGACAAGCCGCCGGTGCCCTTCCGCGTGCCGGCCGGCATCCGCTTCATCGCGGTCAGCCGCCACTCCGGCATGAAGGCGTCGCCCGGCGACACCGACACGATCATGGAAGCCTTCAAGCCCGGCACGGCGCCGCCCGACACCTATTCGGTCATCGGCTACGACACCGAAGAGTTCGGCAAGGCCAACAAGGTCACGCCCGAACAGGAACGCGGCCTGCAGCAGGGCGGCCTCTACTGATCGAAGAGACGGCGCCCACGGGGCGCCGTTTTCGTCTCGAATCCCTTTCCATACGAGGAGAAGCGCCATGAGGGCGACGCGACGGACGATGCTCGGGCTGATCGGCGGGGCGGCGGCGCTCGGCATCGCGCGAC
>DBMN01000037.1 GCA_002298965.1 Rhizobiales bacterium UBA697
CGCCGGCGCCGACGGCTGCCCCGCGGGCGCGCGCCCAGTGGGGCCGCGACACGCCGTCGGGGATCCTGGCGGCGCGCCGTCGGCCGCTCGTCGACAATCGCGACGACGTTCGCCGGTCGTGGGATCGCCTCGCCTCGGTGGCGCTCGATCTCATCCAGAACTCCGGCCGCCTCAAGGGTGCCGCCGATCAGGTCTGCGCCGACACGATCGGCACCGGCCTCAAGCTCTCGGCGCGTCCCGATCTCGCCGGTCTCGGTTGGAGCGAACAGGAAATCGCCGACTGGGTGCGGCTGGTCGAGGCCGAGTGGAAGCGCTTCGCCGAGAACCCCGACGAATGCGACTTCCGCGGCAAGTTCGACCTGCACACGCAGGCCGACGTCGCGCTGCGGCACAACATGGCCTTCGGCGAGGCGATCGGCGTCGTCGACTTCTTCGATCCGGCGACCTGCCGGTCCTACGGCATCGAGACCGGAACCAAGCTCCTGATGGTTTCGCCGCACCGGCTGGTGCGTGACACCGACGAGAGCCGGGGGCTCCACTCCGGCGTCTTCCACGACGTCAACGGACGCCCGACGGCCTATCGCTTTCGGGTGCGCGCCAACGGCATCGAGCAGACGCAGGACCGCCCGGCGCGGGACGCCGAGAACCGGACGCTGGTCGCCCACGTCTTCGAGCCGTGGGACGGCGCCGACGTCCGCGGCATGTCGGTGCTCGCCTCGGCGCTGCGCACCCAGACGATGGCCGAGACGCTCGGCGACGCGACGCTTTCGACGGCGATCCTGCAGACGGTCCTGGCGGTCACCTTGACCTCGCCGGAGCCGAGCGCCGAGGCGTTCGACGCGATCGAGCGCCTCGATGACGTCGACAAGGACCTGAAGACCGAGTTCCTCGGCTATCTCGGTTCGCGTCTCGACGCCGCCAAGTCCGGCGGCATCGCCCTCAACGGCGATCCGCAGGTCTCGCACCTCGCCCCCGGCGAGAAGATGGAGATCCACACGGCCGAGACGCCCGGGTCGAACTACCTGCCGTTCTCGGCGGACCTGCGCCGCGAACTCGCCCGTGCCATCGGCGTCACCTACTCGTCGCTGTCGATGGACCAGACGGACGCGACCTATTCGTCCGTTCGGATGGAGACGGCGTCGATCTGGCCGGTGGTGCTGCGTCGCCGCCGCCGCATCGCCGCGCCGATCTATCAGGCGGTCTACGAGTCCTGGCTCGACGAGAAGGTCGCCACCGGCCGCATCCCGTTCAAGGGCGGCCACCGTGCCTTCGCCGCCAACCGTGCCCGGGCGACCTGGGCCGAATGGCATGGCCCGGCCAAGGCCACCGCCGACGATCAGAAGTCGGCGCGGGCATCGACCGAGCGCCTGCAGGCCGGGACGTCGACGCTCGAGATGGAGTGCGCCGAGGGCGGTCTCGACTACCGCGAGGTGATCGAGCAGCGCCGGCGCGAACTCGTGATGGTGACGAACGCGGGTCTGCCAAACCCGTTCCTGCGGACGCAGGGCGGCGGCGGCGATCCGCTCGCCACCGAACGACAGGTGACCGGAGGGGCGAATGGCTGAGACCGATCCCTGCACCGAGCTCGCGCGGCTCAAGGATCTGCGCACCGCGATCGTTTCCGGTCAGGCCGAACAGTCGGTCCGCTTCGGTGACGAGGAGGTCCGCTACTTCAAGGCCGACCTTCCCGCCCTCGATCGCCTGATCGCCTCCACCGAGCGCGATTGCGCGATCGCCTCCGGGCGCCCGGCCCCGCGCCGCCGCTTCGCGCGCGGCATCCGTTTCTGCTGATCGAGAGGGCACCATGTCCGTCATCGTCAACGACAATGAGATCGTGCTGACCGGCACGGTCGGCGACACGTGGTGGGGCGACGGCTTCATGGCCGGCGAAGTCATCACCGCTCTCGCTCAGGTCGGTCGCTCGACCGACATCCGCGTCCGTCTCAACTCCGGCGGCGGCATCGCCACCGATGGCGCCGCCATCCACGCGGCGCTCGCCGGTCACAAGGGCAATGTCGAGATCGTCGTCGAAGGCATTGCCGCCTCGGCGGCCAGCCTGATCGCCATGGCCGGTGACCGCGTGGTGATGTCCACCGGCGCGGTGATGATGATCCACGACCCGGCGCTCGTCACCTGGGGCGACGCCGCGGCGCACGCGAAGTCGATCGAACAGCTCGACAGCCTCGGCATCTCCTATGCCGAGGTCTACGGCGAGAAGACCGGGAAGCCGGCCGCCGAGATGCGTGCGCTGATGAAGGCCGAGACCTGGATGACGGCGTCCGAAGCCGTCGCCGGCGGGTTCGCCGACGCCGTCGGCGACGGTACGCCGATCGAACCGACGGCCTTCGGCTATCGCACCGCCTATGCCCACGCTCCGTCCGCGCTCGTCGCCCTCGCCGATGCGCGCGGATGGAAGCCGCTCGCTCATCCCGCCGTCGCGCCGACCGCGAAGGCGTCCACCCCGCCGCCGCCGCCGGCCGCGCCCTCGACCGAGGACCCCACCATGACCGAGAAGACCACGACCCCCGATCCCGCCTTCGCCGCGGTGGCCGCCGCCAAGGCGCGCATCAAGGCGATCACGACCGCCGAGGCCGCGACCGGCCGCGAGGCGCTCG
>DBMN01000299.1:0-546 GCA_002298965.1 Rhizobiales bacterium UBA697
CTGGTGAAGGGCGGCCATTTCGAGGGCGAGGCGGCCGACGACGTGCTGGTCGACGCGCGCGGCGAACAGTGGTTCTCGGCGCAGCGCCATCACACCCGCAACACCCACGGCACCGGCTGCACGCTCTCCTCGGCCATCGCCGCGGGACTGGCGCTGGGGCTCGACCTCGCCCAGTCGGTCCGGGCGGCCAAGGCCTATCTCACGGCGGCGATCCGCACCTCGGATCGCCTCGGCGTCGGTCAGGGTCACGGCCCGGTCGACCATTTCCACGCCTGGTGGTCGGAACGCGCCTGAGGCGGCCGACGAGACGGAGCCCACGATGACCGGATCTTCTCCCACCCGCCGGGCGGCGCTCGGCGCGCTGGCGCTCTCCGCCGGTGCCGGCCTCGCCCGCCCGGCGATCGCCCGCGGCCTCGTCGAATGGCGGATGGTCACCTCCTGGCCGAAGAACCTGCCGGGGCCGGGCGTCTCGGCGGAACGGCTGGCGCGGTCGATCGAGCGGCTCTCCGACGGGCGGCTGACGATCAAGCTCCATGCGGCGGGCGA
>DBMN01000299.1:647-839 GCA_002298965.1 Rhizobiales bacterium UBA697
CAGGCGCTGTGGGACGAGCTCTACGCCCCCTTCGGGGTGAAGCCCTTCGTCGCCGGCAACACCGGCGTGTCGATGGCGGGCTGGTTCCGGCGCGAACTCGCGACGCCCGACGACGTGCGCGGCCTCAAGATCCGCATCGTCGGCCTCGGCGCCGAGATCTGGCGGCGGATGGGGGCGACGCCGGTGGCGCTG
>DBMN01000299.1:913-5777 GCA_002298965.1 Rhizobiales bacterium UBA697
CCGGGCTTCGACAAGCCGAACGGAGCGGGCGAGGCGATCGTCTCGATCCGGGCGCTCGAGGCGCTCGATCCCGATCTCCGGGCGATCGTCGCGGCGGCGGCGCGCGAGGAACACGCCGCCGCCCTCGCCCAGGCCGAATGGGCCAATGCCGTGGCGCTCGAGGCGATGATCGCGCAGCACCGGGTGGCGGTGCGCTCGGTGCCCGAGGCGATCGTCTCGGCGGCGCGCGGCCATGCCGAGGCGATCGTCGCCGAGATCGGCGCCAAGGACGCGCTGTCGGGCCGGATCGTCGCCTCCTACGGCGCGGCCAAGGTGCGGGCGCGGCTGTGGGCGCGGGCCAACTGGGCCCCCTTCATCGAAGCGCGGGCCTGACGCGCCGATCCCGAATGCGACGGACCGTCATGAAACCGTGACGGGACTCTGGTTCTTCGAAGTCGAACGCGACGAAGACCGGAGCCGAGCCATGACGGCAGGGGCAGAACCACGGCGCTCGAGGGCGCTGTTTCTTTCGGACATCCATCTCGGCACCCGCGGGTGCCGGGCGGATCTGCTGCTCGACTTTCTCAAGCATCACGAGGCCGACACGATCTATCTGGTCGGCGACATNNCCTGTACCTGGTCGGCGACATCGTCGACGGCTGGCGGCTGAAGCGCGGCTGGTACTGGCCGCAGGCCCACAACGACGTCGTCCAGAAGCTGCTGCGCAAGGGCCGCAAGGGCGCTCGCGTCGTCTACATTCCGGGCAATCACGACGAGTTCCTGCGCGACTATCTCGGCGTCCACTTCGGCGTCGTCGAGGTGATGGACCACGCCATCCACGTCGGCGCCGACGGACGGCGCCATCTCGTCATGCACGGCGACCAGTTCGACGTGGTGGTGCGCAACGCCAAGTGGCTCGCCCATCTCGGCGACGGCGCCTACACGCTGGCGCTCGGCATCAACACCGCGCTCGACGCCGTGCGGCGTCGCCTCGGCTTTCCCTACTGGTCGCTGTCGGCCTGGGCCAAGCTCAAGGTCAAGAACGCGGTCGACTTCATCGGCCGTTTCGAGGACACGCTGGCGGCGGAGGCCCGTCGGGTCGGCGCCGACGGCGTGGTCTGCGGCCACATCCATCATGCCACGATCGGCACACGAGGCGGCGTCTCCTACATGAACACCGGTGATTGGGTGGAGAGCTGCACGGCTCTCCTCGAGAACGACGACGGTTCCTTCGAGATCGTCACCTGGCGCCAGCGCGGCACCGACATCGCCGACGACGCGTCGGGTGAGGCCGCCGAGGAGGCGCTCGAGGCGGCATGAGCAGAATTCTCGTGGTGACGGACGCGTGGCGTCCGCAGATCAACGGCGTGGTGCGCACGCTCGAACGGCTGGCCGACGAACTGGCGGCGCTCGGTCACGAGGTGGTCTTCCTGACGCCGCTCGACTGGCGCACGCTGCCGTGCCCGTCCTATCCCGAAATCCGGCTGTCGCTGACGACGCCGGGCGCGGTCCGCCGCAAGATCGCGGCGCTGGCGCCCGATCACGTCCACATCGCGACCGAGGGGCCGCTCGGCGTCCTGGCGCGGCGGGCGGTCAAGGCCGGCGCGGCGGACGGGTTCACGACCAGCTATCACACCCGCTTCCCCGAATATGTCGGTTCGCGCTGGCCCTTCGTGCCGATCGGGCCGATCCGGCGCTGGCTGCGCAGCTTCCACGAGGCGGCGGACGCCTGCATGGTGGCGACCGAGAGCCTGAAGCGGGAACTGACCGAGCAGGGCCACACCAATCTGGTGATCTGGTCGCGCGGCGTCGACACCGCGATCTACCATCCGCGCGACGACGTCGACGACGTCTATGCCGGTCTGCCGCGGCCGATCTTCCTCAACGTCGGACGCGTGGCGGTCGAGAAGAACCTCGAGGCCTTCCTGGCGCTCGACCTGCCGGGCACCAAGGTGGTGATCGGCGACGGGCCGGCGCTCGACGGGCTCAAGGCGAAGTTCCCGGCGGCCCGTTTCCTCGGCGCCAAGGTCGGCGAGGATCTGGCGCGGCACTATGCGGCGGCGGACGTCTTCGTCTTCCCCTCGCTCACCGACACCTTCGGCAACGTCGTGGTCGAGGCGCTCGCCTCCGGCCTGCCGGTCGCCGCGTATCCGGTGACCGGGCCGATCGACATCCTCGGCGGCACCAACGGCGGCGTCCTCCACGAGGACCTGCGCGAGGCGGCGCTCGCGGCGCTGACGATCGATCGCAGCGAGGCGGTGGCGCTCGCCCGCCAGTTCGACTGGGCGACCTCGGCGCGTCAGTTCGTCGATGCGATCGAAGCCAAGGAACGGCGCGCGCGCGACCTCGCGGCCGAGTGATCGGCCCCGTCCCGGGCAGGGCCGGACGACCGAACGAAAAAACCATCGGCCGATCGCTCGGCCGATGGTCTCGTTTCTGGAATGGTGCGATCAGCCGAAGGTGATCAGCCGGTGAGCGGTGGAGAATTCGGCGACCGGGTCGACCGACGGCACCACGGCGAGGGCGACTTCGGCCTCCTCGGCGGCGAGTTCGACGGCGCCGGTCTCGACCACCATCATCGTGTTGCCGACCGCGACCGTCGTCGTCTCGACGAAGACCTCGTCGTCGGCGAGACCGGTCTCGCCCATCGGGGCGGCGCGCTCGGCGCCGCGCGGCGTCGGGGCGAAGACGTTGGCGGCGACGCGTTCGACCGCGTCGGAGGCGAAGACGTCGGCACCGGCGAAGACGTCGGCTTCCGCCGCGAGCGCCGCATCGTCGGGCTCGGAGGTCGCGCGCCGGAGGTCGTCGGCTTCGGTCTCGCCGGCGAAGGCCGCGTCGTAGGAGGTCTCGTCCATCAGCTCGTCGACGCCGCCCTGGTCGACGCCGCGGCCGTGCAGCTGCGGGCCGTTGAGGAGATGGGCGTCGGGGCGCTGGTCCATCGGGTCGAAGGGCTGATCGGCGCGCGGGGCATCCCCCACGACGTCGGCGATCGCCTCGCCGAGACCCCAGATGTCCATCATCGCGTTGATGCGGCTCTCGAGGTAGCGCAGCACGGTGACGACCTTGCGGGTCCGCTGGCCGGTGAGGTCCTGGAAGGAACAGGCGGTGTAGATGTCGGTGGCGTGGACGTCGAGCTTCTCGCAGAGCTCGTCGGCGGCGCCGGCCTCGCGCAGGGTCCAGGCGGCTTCCTGGATGCCTTCGGCGGCGAGCAGGATCTCGTTGGTGGCGGTCTCGGTCTGGTCGACGATGGCGTCGAGCTCGTGGCTGGCGTCGGCGAAGCGGCCGCCGTGCTCGGTGTCGAGCTTCATCTGGGCGATTTCCTGCTTGGTGCGGGAAATCGCCTCGGCCATGTCGGCGAGGTCGAGACGGATACGGTCGATGTCGGGGGCGGCGCGTTCGCGACGGATCGTCTTTTCGATGCGATCGAGCGAGGAGAGAACGATCTCGGTGTCGCAGTTGCGATTGCGACGAGCATGTTCGGCGAGGAACCAGCGGCCGCGCTGGGTTTCCATCACCGCGGCTTCGATCGCGTCGTAATCTTCGATCGCGAGAGGAGTGACCGGCGCGGGCGTCGACATGGTGGCGTGCTCTCGGAGGCTTGCGCGTCGTCGAAGGGGCGATCCGCCGGGAGGGCAGACCGGGCGAGACCATCCCCCCGTCTTAGCTCGCGAATCTCTCGGGATCAGTTTATGGGTTCGTGAAAATCTGAGCAATCGTGATGAAATCGTCTTCCACTCCGTTCCTGATCTCGACGTTCTACGCGGCATCCTTCGTGCCGATAGGCGTGCATCTGCCGTTCTATCCCGTTTTGCTGGCGGCGCGCGGGCAGGATGCGGCGGCGATCGCCGTCATCACGACGCTGCCGATCGTGCTGCGCGTCACCACGGCCTCGGCGCTCGGCGCCTTCGCCGACCGGATCGGCGACCGACGGCTGGCGCTGGCGATCTACTGCGCCGCCTCGCTCGCCGGCGCGCTGCTCCTCGGCGCGGTCGGCGGCTTCTGGGGCCTGCTGGTCGCGACCCTGGTCATGAGCACGCCGTGGAACGGCATCCTGCCGGTGACCGACGCGCTGGCGACCGGCGCGGTGCGGCGCGGCGAGGCGGCCTACGGGCGGATGCGGGTGTGGGGCTCGATCTCCTTCGTCGCCGTCAATCTGGCGGCGGGATGGGTGGCGGCGCGCCACGGGGCCGACGGCATCTGGCTCTTCCTCGTCGCCGGCATGGGCGTGCAGTTCGCCGCCGCCTTCCTGCTGCCGCGCGACCGGACGGAGCGGCACGAGACCGACACGGGCACGTCCGGGCCGAGCATGCTCGCCGCCATGCGGGAACTCGCCGGCGACCGGGTGCTGATGGCGGTGCTGATCGGCGTCGCGCTGATGCAGGGCAGCCACGCCATGCTCTACGGCTTCTCGTCGATCCACTGGGCCTCGCTCGGCTTCTCCGGCGACGAGATCGGCGCGCTGTGGGCGCTCGGGGTGATCGGCGAGATCGCGCTCTTCGCCGCCTCCGGCAAGGTGCTCACCCATGTCTCGCCGCGCATGCTGGTGGCGATCGGCGGCATCGGCGGCACGGTGCGCTGGACGCTCTTCCCGCTGCTCGACGGCACGTTCTGGCCCTGGATCTTCCTGCAGACGCTGCATGCGGCGAGCTTCGCCGCCGTCCACCTCGGCGTCATGACGGTGATCGCCCGCCGCGTCGAGGACGGCCGCGCCGCCACGGTTCAGGGCATGATGGTGTCGGGGAACGGGTTCACGATGGCGCTGGCGACGCTGGCGAGCGGGCCGCTCTACCAGCACTTCGGCGGCGGCGGCTTCGCCGCCATGTCGGTGCTGGCGGCGGTCGGCGGCGTCGTGCTGGTCCGCGCGACCGGCGCGGCGCGGCGGGTT
>DBMN01000297.1:0-203 GCA_002298965.1 Rhizobiales bacterium UBA697
GGGGTCGCCGCGGCGGAAGCCGCGCTCGCCAAGGCCGAGGCGCTCGCCCAGCGCAGCCGCGTCGTCGCGCAGCAGAAGCGCCGCGTCGAAGAGCGCCGCAAGTCGCTGGTCGAACGCCAGACCGTCTCGGTCGAAGCGGCCGAGACCGCCGAACTCGATGCCCGCGTCGCCGAGGCCGACGGCGGCGTCGCCCTGCGCGACGT
>DBMN01000297.1:239-6473 GCA_002298965.1 Rhizobiales bacterium UBA697
CCCCCTTCGACGGCGTGGTGACCGCCCGCCTGCGCGAACTCGGCTCGGTGATGAACCCGGGCGAAGCGCTGTTCAGTCTGGTCGATCCTTCGTCCGTCTGGATCCAGGCCTTCGTCGACGAGGCCCGCGCCGGCGATCTCGTCGAGGGTCTGCCCGCCGACGTGCGCCTGCGCTCGCGCCCCGGCGAGACCTTCCGCGGCCGCGTCGCCCGCGTCGGCCTCGAGAACGACCGCGTCGGCGAGGAACGCCGCGTCTTCGTCGCCTGCGAGACCTGCCCGGCCGACTTCCACCTCGGCGAGCAGGCCGAGGTCGAGGTGACGACCCGCCGTCTCGCCCGTGCCCTCCTCGTGCCGCAGACCGCGCTGCGCATGGTCGGCCCGGCCGAGGCGATGGGCTGGACCGTCGCCGACGGCCGCCTCGCCGAGACCCGCATGACGATCGGCGCACGCCTCCTCGACGGCCGCGTCGAGATCGTCGGCGGTCTCGCCGACGGCGCGCTTCCCGTCGTCTCCGGCGATGCGACCGCCTTCCGCGCCGGCCGCCGCGCCACCGTCGCCGAGCCGACGGAGAAGCGGCCATGAACCTCGCCGTCCGCGACATCCGCCATCACCTCGGCCGTTTCCTGGTGACGGCCCTCGGCCTCGGCCTGCTGCTCGGCGTGGTGCTGTCGATGATCGGCATCTATCGCGGGCTGGTCGCCGACGCGCTGGCGCTGGTGCGCGCTCCCGGCACCGACGTCTGGGTGGTGGAGACCGGCACCCGCGGCCCCTTCGCCGAAGGCTCGCGCATCCCCGGCGACACCCGCGAGAGCATCGCCCGCCTCGCCGGCGTCACCGAGACCGGCGCCCTCTCCTTCCAGGCGCTCGAGGCGACGCACGGCGAACGCAAGCTCCGCCTGCAGGTCGTCGGCTACGAGCTCGGCCGCCTCGGTGGCCCGACCGAAATCGTTTCGGGTCGCGACATCGCCCGCAGCCGCTTCGAACTCGTCGCCGACGCCAAGACCGGCCTCGTCCTCGGCGAACGCATCATGCTCGGCAACGACACGTTCACCGTCGTCGGCACGACGCGCGGCGCCGTCGCCTCGGGCGGCGACCCGGTGGTGTGGATGACGCTGCGCGATTCCCAGGAGCTGCAGTTCCGCCTGGCACCCGCCCCCGCCCGCCGCGAGGCCGCCCGCGGCACCACCGCGAGCGGCACGCCCGACACGATCAACGCCGTCGTCGCCCGGATCTCGGCGAACGTTCCGGCCGAGAGCGTCGTCGACGCCGCCCGTCGCTGGAAGCACCTCGCGGCGATGACGCAGGCCGAGCAGGAGACCATCCTGACCCGCTCGGTGGTCGAGAAGGCCCGTCAGCAGATCGGTCTCTTCACCACCGTGCTGCTCGTCGTCTCCACCGTGATCATCGCCCTGATCATCTACACCATGACCATGGACAAGATCCGCGAGATCGCCACGCTGAAGCTGATCGGCGCCCCCGATCGCCGCATCGTCGGCCTGATCGTGCAGCAGGCGCTGGCGCTCGGCACCATCGGCTTCACCCTCGGCGCGACGCTGATCGTCTCGGTCAAGGACAACTTCCCCCGCCGCGTCGTGATGCAGCCGGAGGACGTCGCCGCATTGGCCCTCGTGGTCGTGGTGGTCTGTCTGGTGGCGAGCGGCCTCGGCGTGCGCCTCGCCCTCCGGGTCGATCCCGCCAAGGCGCTGGGAGGCTGACATGACCGACGACACCCGCCGCCCCTCGATCGAACTCGTCGGCCTCGCCAAGCATTACGGCGAGGGCGAGACCCGCGTCGACGCGCTGAGGGCGGTCGATCTCGCGCTCTTCCCCGGCGAGGTGGTCGGCCTCATCGGCCCCTCGGGCTCGGGCAAGACGACGCTGCTCAACCTCGTCGGCTGCATCGTCGAGCCCTCGGCGGGCACCATGCGGCTCGACGGCGAGACCGTCTGGGACGGCCGCTGGCTGCGCCCCGACCTGCGCTCGCTCAGGCTCGAGAAGATCGGCTTCATCTTCCAGTTCCACAATCTGCTGCCGTTCCTCGACGTGAGCGAGAACGTCGCTCTCGTCCTCGACATGGCCGGCGTCGCCCCCGACGCCGCCTTCGCCCGGGCGCACGAGCTGCTCGACTATCTCGAGGTCGGCCATCGCAAGACGGCGACGCCGTCGTCGCTGTCGGGCGGCGAGGCGCAACGCGTCGCCATCGCCCGGGCGCTCGCCAACCGGCCGCGCATCATCCTGGCCGACGAGCCGACCGCCGCGCTCGACGGCGAGCGCGCCGGGATCGTCATGGATCTCCTGCGGAAAGTGGCGACCGAACAGTCGGCCACCGTGGTCGTCGTCACCCACGACGAGAAGATCTGGGATCGCTTCGACCGCATCTTCGCGCTGCGCGACGGGCGGATCGTCACCACCGAGACGCCGCGGGCGGAAGCGAGCTGACGAGAGGTATCGGGCCGGAGGCAGAGGCCCTTCATCCTGAGGTGCGAGCGTCAGCGAGCCTCGAAGGGCGAAGGGCCGAGAGGCACGGCCCGTCGACGACTTCGCCCTTCGAGGCCCGACCCTGCGGTCGGGCACCTCAGGGTGAAGCCGAACGGGAGGGAGACGGTCGGGAAATCGGAAGTCCCGTATCACTCGGCGGCGCGGAGCTTCTCGGCAGGGTCGGTCGCGGCGAGATGGAAGAGGATGAACGCGGCGATCGTCTCGGGACGATCGAGATCGAGGCACGGCACGCCGAGGCCGCCGAGCGGCTCGTCGGAGGCGACCGCCACGATCGACGAACCCGGCGTCCACATCAGCGCGTGGCCCTCGCTCGGGCGATGGACCTCGATCGACGGCAGACCGTGCGAATGGAACCCCTCGACCAGCACGACGTCGACCGGCGCGAGGCGGGAGAGCAGATCCTCGAGCACCGGCTCGGCCTCGTCGCGCACCTCGTGCAGCAGCGCCCAGCGACCTCCCGAGATCAGCAGCACCTCCTCCGCCCCCGCCTCGCGGTGACGCCAGGAGTCCTTGCCGGGCTTGTCGATGTCGAAGCCGTGATGGGCGTGTTTGACGGTCGAGACCGTCAGCCCGTGGGCGCGGACATGCGGCAGGAGACGTTCCATCAGCGTGGTCTTGCCCGAACCGCTGCGTCCGACGAGCGCGAAGATCTTCATGATCGGTCTCCGGGAGGAAGGCCGGAGGGGACGGATCCCCTCCGGCGAGATGGCGACCGGGGCGATTGGCGGCACCCCGGCCGCGGCACGCGTCAGGCGGCGCCCTTCGGGGCAGTGAAGACGCCGACCGTGACGGCGGGACCGGTGTATTTCTCGACCTCGCCCACCGCGGTGTGACCGCAGTTGCCCTGCGCGAGCTTGGAGGTTCCCATGTCGACGGTGAGGACGTTGACGTCGCCGTACTTCGACAGGGTGCCCGGCTTGCCGGCCTCCTGCGGATCGTACCAGCCGCCCTCGTTGACCCGGATCACGCCCGGACGGATGTGGTCGGTCACCTTGGCACCGGCGAGGATCTGGCCGCGGTCGTTGAACACGCGGACGACGTCACCGTCCTTGATGCCGCGGGCTTCCGCGTCCTTCGGGTTGATC
This sequence comes from Rhizobiales bacterium UBA697, assembly GCA_002298965.1. Lineage (GTDB taxonomy): Bacteria > Pseudomonadota > Alphaproteobacteria > Rhizobiales > Ancalomicrobiaceae > Pinisolibacter. The sequence continues at coordinate 3,823 of DBMN01000297.1, forward strand.
AGGCAGGGCTCGTGGCCCGAGATCGTGTAGGTCTCGCGCAGCTTGGTCCCGCAGAGCTGCGAATGCAGGCGGCTCTTGGGATGGCTGGTGGCGATGTGCAGCTTGTACTTGGTCGTCGGGCCGCCGAGGCGCTCCACCGGCTCGTACCACATCGGATGCGGACCGCAGTCGTCGTAGCCCATCTTCTCGATGTTCTTCGAGTAGATCTCGATCTTGCCCGACGGCGTGCCGAGCGGATTGAGCAGCGGATCCTCGCGGAACTTGCCGTAGCGGACGAAGGTCTTGCCCTCGGTCACCGGGAATTCGACCACGCCGGCGCCGTTCCAGAAGGCGTCGAAGTCGGGCATGGCGATCTTCTTCGCCTTGGCCTGGGTGAGGGCCGCGTCGTAGAACGACTTGATCCACTCCATCTCCGACTTTCCTTCCGTGAACTCCTTGCCCTTGCCGAGCTTCTCGGAGATCAGCGCGAAGATCTCGTAGTCGGTCTTCGACTCGTAGACCGGGTCGATCACCTTCTTCATCGCCAGGATGGCCGAACCGGCATAGTCGCCGACCGACTCGATGTCGTTGCGCTCGTAGGACGTGGTCGCCGGGAGCACGATGTCGGCGTGACGCGCGGTCGGCGTCCACTGGAAGTCCTGCACCACGAAGGTCTCGAGCCTCTGGAAGGCCTTGACCTGACGGTTGCGGTCCTGATGGTGGACGAACGGATTGCCGCCGACCCAGTAGGCCATCTTGACGTCCGGATACTTCGCCTTCTTGCCGTTGAAGTCGAAGTCCTTGCCCGGGTTCATCAGCATGTCGACGATGCGGGCACAGGGGATGGTCGCCGCGCCGGCTTCCGTCATCCAGGCCGCACCCTCCTTGGCCTTGCCGCCGTCGGTGATGCCGGTCAGCACCGGAGCATCGGCCGAAGGCGCGCCGCCGTTGGCATAGTGGTAGGAGAAGCCGAAGCCGCCGCCCGGCAGACCGATCTGGCCGAGCATGGAGGCGAGCGTCACCAGCATCCAGTGGCGCTGTTCGCCGTAGTGCTGCCGCTGCAGCGAGAAGCCGCCGGCGAGCATGGTGCGGTTCTTGGCGAAGAGCCGCGCCAGTTCCTTGATCTTGGCGGCCGGAATCTCGCAGATCGTCTCGGCCCATTCCGCCGACTTCGGCTGCTTGTCGCTCTCGCCCAGGAGATAGGGCAGGAACTTGTCGAAGCCGGTGGTGTACTCCTTGAGGAACTTCTCGTCGTGAAGCTTCTCGACGACGAGCGTGTGGGCGATGCCGAGCATCATCGCGACGTCGGTCTGCGGCCGCGGCGCCAGCCATTCGGCGCCGAAGAAGTCGCAGGTCTCGGTCTTCACCGGATCGATGCAGATGACCTTGGTGCCCTTGGCCTTGAGCGCCTTCATGCCCTCGTAGCCGCCGTGATCGCCGATCACCCAGCTGATCTGGTTGGTGACGATCGGATCGGCGCCCCAGAACACCATCAGTTGGGTGTTGTCGACCACGACCGGCCACACCGTCTGCTGCTCGTACATCTCGAGCGTGCCGACGACATGCGGCATGATGATCTGCGCCGCGCCGCTCGAGTAGTCGCCCGAGGCGTTCACGAAGCTGCCCTTGAGGTTCATCATCCGGCGCAGCAGGCTCTGGCAGTTGTGCAGACGGCCCGGGCTCTTCCAGCCGTAGGAACCGGCGAAGGTGCCGGTCGGCCCGTAGGTCTTCTCGATACGGACGAGTTCCTTGGCGACGAGATCGATCGCCTGGTCCCAGGTGACGCGGACGAAGTCGTCGGTGCCGCGGGTCTCGGGCGAAGCGCCCGGGCCCTTCTCCAGCCAGGCGCGGCGCACCATCGGATACTTGATGCGGGTCGGCGAATAGATGCTGTCGAGCACGCCCGGGAGCTGATGGCTCGGCGCCGGGTCCTTCTCCCACGGCTTGACCGAGACGATGCGGCCGCCTTCGACCTTGGCGCGGAAGGCGCCCCAGTGGCTGCCGGTCAGCACTTCACCGTCGGCGCCGGCGGCGCGGGCGCCCTGCGAGAGCAGCGACGGGCCGAAGAAGCCGGCGGCGCCCAGCGCGATACCGCTGCGCAGCAGACTGCGGCGGGACAGTTCGGCACGGAATTCCTTGTCGGAGACGATGGTCATTGTCTTCTCCTGTTGCCTTTGTGGGTCTTCTCGTCTCACGCGAGGGGAAGGCCGGATGCTTCGCGTTCGATCAGCGTCGCGAGGAGGCGGGCCGCGGCGGCATGGAAACCGCAGCGATCGTGCACCTCGCAGGCGTCGGCGAACCGGGGAACCCAGCCGGCGAGCCGCGCGGCGAGAACCGTGCGGTCGGGATGGTCGGAGGCGGCCAGCCGGGCCATCAGGGCGAGTTCGATCGCCAGATGATCGGCCGGTTCGTGGGCCTCGCCGCTGACCGAGAGATCATGGGCGGCGAGCAGCCGTTCCATGTCGGTGACCGCCGGCCCGAACAGCCGTCCGTCGCCGACATGGGCGGATTCGTGGAGCGGAACCGTCTCCGGGCCGCCGATGCCGTCGAAGAGCCGGCCGTGGGCGATGGCGACGCGGCGGGCGGCCGCCTCGTCGTCGTCCGCGATCGCCGCCTCGAGCTCCACGATCGACGGGGCGAGGGCCGGGTCGGTGGCGAGTTCGGCGAGGAGC
>DBMN01000087.1 GCA_002298965.1 Rhizobiales bacterium UBA697
CGCCCGGATCCGCGCCGCCTCGGCGTCGCTGTCGCTGGCCGCGAGGCGGGCGAGGAGATCGTCGATCACCCCCGGCCGGCCGCGCGTCTCGGCCGGCGGCGGCTCGTCGGCCGCCCGTGCGGGCGGGACGGACGGTCCGCAGGCGAGGACCATCGCAGGGACGACGAGGAGGGCGAGGCCGAATCGGGAGCGCGAGAGCCCCCGGCCATGGAGACGAAACGAAGCGAGCCGCATGAAGGGAGTTTGCTCCCCTTCGTGCGGCTCGTCGAGATCATCGATGGACATCATCGACGGACGGGGCGCGCAGGCGCCGCCGTTCCCGAGCATCAGCCCTGGCGGGCCTTGAAGCGCGGGTTGGTCTTGTTGATGATGTAGACGCGGCCCTTGCGGCGGACCAGACGGTTGTCCCGGTGGCGGGTCCGAAGCGACTTGAGCGAGTTCTTGATCTTCATCGTCTGGTACCGATCGGTTGATCCGGGACGGCGGGCCTGACCCCCCGCTCCGGACGTCGGCGTCGGAAGCCCCGCGAGGCCCCCTCGTCGCCGACGAGGAACATGGACGGGCGAGCGCGGTCGCCCGCGCCTGCCTCGAATTCGGGCCGGACCATAGGGACGCGACCGCCGCCTGTCAATCGTCCGAAGGCCGACGAACCGCCGTTTTCGACCACCTTCCCGCCGCCCGCACCGGCAGAGGCCGCCGCGGCACGCCCCGATCGCCGCAGCGCCTCGCCCCCGCCGAAGAATGGCACGCGCACGCGCGTAGAGCGGTGGCCACTGTGAGGTCGATCGCCCGACGGCGAACCGTCATGCCGCGATGCCGACCCGAAACCTCAAGTCAACCTTTCGTAAACCATGCCGATTTACTGAAAATTGTCCTTAAAATTCGACGGAAAATTTTGCCGACTGCCGGTGCGTCAATTCGTCTGTAGACCAGGGTGCAGGACATAACCATTCGTGGACACCCCCATGACGCCGATCGGTACGCTTCTCGTCTGGATCATCGCGACACTCGCGGTCGTCGCCGCGGCCACCGCTCCGGTGGGCGTCGAGACCCAGGCGATCTGCGGCATCGTCGTCGTCGCCGCGATGGTGATCGTGCGCCGGTTGAAGCCGACCGCGGCCCGCCGCCAGATCTATCTGGCGCTCGGCACGCTGGTGGTGCTGCGCTACGTCTGGTGGCGCACCACCGAGACCCTGCCGTCGCTCTCCGACCCGGTCGGTTTCGGCTTCGGCGTGACGCTGTGGGCGGCCGAGATGTTCTGCGTCGGCATGCTCTTCGTCAGCCTCTTCGTCGTCGCCCAGCCGATCCGCCGAGCCCCCGCCCGCCGTCTGACCGACGACCAGTGCCCGACCGTCGACGTCTACGTCCCCTCCTACAACGAATCGGCCGAACTGGTCGCCGCGACGCTCGCCGCCGCCACCACCATGGACTGGCCGGCGGAGAAGCTGCGCGTCTGGCTCCTCGACGACGGCGGCACGGTGCAGAAGCGCAACCAGGCCGATCCGGTCGCGGCGGCCGAGGCCGAGCGCCGCCACGTCGAGATGCGCGAGCTCGCCCAGCGCCTCGGCGCCCGTTACCTGACGCGCGAGAAGAACGAGCACGCCAAGGCCGGCAACATGAATGCCGCGCTGGCCCATACCGACGGCGACCTGATCGCGGTCTTCGACGCCGACCACGCCCCGACCCACGAGTTCCTGCGCGAGACGGTCGGCCATTTCGTCGACGACCCGCGCCTGTTCCTCGTCCAGACGCCGCACTTCTTCCTGAACCCGGATCCGATCGAGAAGAACCTCTCGACCTGGGCGCGCATGCCGTCCGAGAACGAGATGTTCTATTCGGTGATCCAGCGGGGCCTCGATCGCTGGGACGCGACCTTCTTCTGCGGCTCGGCCGCGGTGCTGCGCCGCGCCGCGGTGGAGGAGGCCGGCGGCTTCTCCGGCGTCACCATCACGGAAGACTGCGAGACCGCCCTCGACCTGCATGCGCGCGGCTGGCACTCCCGTTTCGTCGACAAGCCGATGATCGCCGGTCTGCAGCCCGAGACGCTCGCCACCTTCATGGGCCAGCGCTCGCGCTGGTGCCGCGGCATGATCCAGATCCTGCTGCTCAAGAACCCGCTGATGAAGCGCGGCCTGACCATGGCGCAGCGCGTCGCCTATGCCTCGAGCGCCCTGTTCTGGCTGTTCCCGCTGCCGCGCCTCGCCTTCATCGTCGCGCCGCTGCTCTACATCTTCTTCGGCGTGAAGCTCTATGTCGCGAACTTCTCCGAGTTCGTCGCCTACACGGTCACCTACATGATCGTGAACATGCTGATGCAGAACTATCTCTACGGCCGCGTGCGCTGGCCCTGGATCAGCGAGCTCTACGAATACGTCCAGATGCCCTATCTGGTCGGCGCCATCGTCTCGGTGATCCGCAACCCGCGCAAGCCGACCTTCAACGTCACCGCCAAGGGCCTGACCTCCGACACCGCCCATCTGAGCGAGCTGGCGCCGCGATACTTCGCCATCTTCGGCGTGCTGGCGCTCGCCTCGATCGTCGCCTTCCAGCGGGTGATCGCCGAACCCGAGGTCAACGACCTGATGCTGGTCGTCGGCCTGTGGAACACCTTCAATCTGGTGATCGCCGGCGTCGCCCTCGGCGTCGTCGCCGAGAAGCCGGAGCGTCGCCGCGCCCAGCGCCTCGACGTCACCCGTCGCGCCGAACTGATGGTCGGCAACGATTCGGTCTCGGTGGTGATCGAGGACATCTCGACCGGCGGCGTCCGCCTGCGTCCGCTCGGCGCCACCCTCGCCGGGTCGCGCATGACCGGGGCGCTCGCCACCCTGCTGGTGCCCGACCGCGCCGGCGGCCGACCGACGCCGATCCGCGTCGTCATCCGCCGCGTCGCCTCCGACGACCACGGCCAGTTCATCGGCATGGCCTTCGACCAGCTGACCAGCGCCGGTTACGTCGCCGTCGCCGACGTCATGTACTNNGCTTCCGCGAACGCCGTCGCTCCGGCCGCAGCCTCTTCGCCGGCTCGCTGCAGTTCATCGCCTGGGCGGTGTCGCAGACCGGCCGCGCCCTGCGGCTCGCCGCCACCGACACCCGCCCCGCCCGCCCGCGCGACGCGATCGACGACGGCGATCTCGCCCCCGTCACCGTTCCGGTCCCGA
>DBMN01000006.1:0-10028 GCA_002298965.1 Rhizobiales bacterium UBA697
TGGGCCTCATGCTGAGGAGGGCGCCCCTGGGCGCCCGTCTCGAAGCATCGCGCACCACGCCTGTCGCAAACCCGATCGTGCGCCGCTCGTCCGCCGGCAACGCCGAAGCCCAACCTGCCGGACTCGCCCCCGCCCCCTCCCCCGCCTATCTTCCCCGGACCACCCGAGCTCCGATTCGCATGGCCTCACCCGTCGACGACCTCTTTGCCGGTTCCGATCCGCGTCCCGTCCCGACGGGTCCGCGCGTCGTGCCCGTGGTCGTGCCGGTCGCCCTCGACGTCGCCTATTCCTACCGGGTGCCGCGCGATCTCGACGTCGAGCCCGGCTCGATCGTCGAAGTGCCGCTCGGTCCCCGCAAGGTGCTCGGCGTCGTCTGGGACGAGGAGCCGGGCGCGGGCCTGCGTGCCGGCGACAATCGCCTCAGGGAGATCGAACGAACCTTCGATTGCCCGCCGGTCTCGCCCGGCCTCCGGAAGTTCGTCGAGCGCCTCTCGCGCTATTATCTGATGCCGCGCGGCATGGTGCTGCGCATGGTGCTGCGCGCGCCGGAAGCGCTCGAACCCGAAGCGCCGATCCGCGGCGTCCGCCTCGCCGGGCCGCGCCCCGAGCGCATGACGGCGGCCCGCGCCCGCGTCCTCGCCGTGCTCGAAGACGACTTCGCCTGGTCGCGCACCGGGCTCGCGGCCTCGGCCGGCGTCTCGGCCTCGGTGGTCGACGGACTGATCGCGCAGGGAACCCTCGAGGAGGTCTGGCTGCCGCCGGGCCGCGCCCCCGCCGAGCCCGATCCGGATCATGCCGGCAAGTCGCTCGGCCCCGACCAGAAGGCGGCGGCGGAAGAGCTGGTCGAAGGCGTGGCGGAAGGGCATTTCCGCGTCGATCTCCTCGACGGCGTCACCGGCTCGGGCAAGACCGAGGTCTATTTCGAGGCCGTCGCCGAGGTCGCACGGCGTGGCCGTCAGGCGCTGGTGCTGCTGCCCGAGATCGCGCTGACGGCGGAGTTCCTCGACCGTTTCGCCGAACGCTTCGGCGTCCGCCCGGCCGAATGGCATTCGGAAGTGCCGCCCAAGACCCGCGCCCGCGTCTGGCGCGGGGTCGCGACCGGCGAGGTCCGCGTCGTCGTCGGCGCCCGTTCCTCGCTCTTCCTGCCCTTCGCCGACCTCGGCCTGATCGTCGTCGACGAGGAACACGACGGCGCCTACAAGCAGGAGGACGGCGTCGTCTACAACGCCCGCGACATGGCGGTGCTCAGGGGGCGCATCGACGACTTCCCCGTCGTCCTCGCCTCCGCCACGCCCTCGCTCGAGACCTGGGTCAACGCCGAACAGGGCCGCTATCGCCGCCACGTCCTGCCGACCCGCGCCGGCGCCGGCCGCCTGCCGGAGATCCGCACCCTCGATCTGCGCGTCCACCGCCCCGACGCCGGCCGCTTCCTCGCCGCCCCGCTGGTCTCGGCGATCCGCGACACGATCGCCGGCGGCCGACAGGCCCTCCTCTTCCTCAACCGGCGCGGCTACGCGCCGCTGACGCTCTGCCGGTCCTGCGGCCACCGCTTCGAATGCCCGAACTGTTCGGCCTGGCTGGTCGAACACCGTTTCCGCGGCCAGCTGATGTGCCACCACTGCGGCCACTCGGTGCGCCGGCCCGACGCCTGCCCCGACTGCGGCGAGGTCGACGGGCTCGTCGCCGTCGGTCCCGGCATCGAGCGCATCGCCGAGGAAGTGGCGGTGCTCTTTCCCGACGCCCGCCGTCTCGTACTTTCGTCCGACATGCCGGGTGGCAACCTGCGCATGAAGGCCGAGCTCGCCGCCTTCGCGGAAGGCGCCGCCGACCTCGTGGTCGGCACCCAGATTCTCGCCAAGGGCCACAACTTTCCGCTGCTCGATCTGGTCGGCGTGGTCGATGCCGATCTCGGCCTCGCCCATGGCGATCTCCGCGCCGCGGAGAAGACCTTCCAGCTCGTCCAGCAGGTGACCGGCCGCGCCGGCCGCATGAGCGGCGGGGCGCGCGCCTTCCTCCAGACCCGCGCCCCCGATCACCCGGTGCTGCGCGCCATCGTCTCGGGCGACCGCGACGGCTTCTACGAGCGCGAGAGCGAGGAACGCCGCCGCGCCGGCATGCCGCCCTACGGCCGCCTCGCCGGCATCGTCGTCTCGGCCGAGGCGCGCGAACCGGCCTTCGCCCATGCCCGCGCCATGGCCGCCTGCGCCCCTCACGATGGCGACGCGATGGTCCTCGGACCGGCCGAGGCGCCGATCGCCGTGGTGCGCGGCCGCCATCGTTTCCGCCTGCTGATGCGCACCGATCGGACGATCGACATCCAGGCGAAGCTGCGCGAATGGATGACGCATTGTCCCCCCGTCCGCGGCGACCTGCGCGTGCAGATCGACGTCGACCCGCAGAGCTTCCTCTGACGGCCGGGTGGAAAGCACGCTCGCACCGACGCGGCGAGCGCACCATCGGCCGTCTTAGACTTTCGGAAAAGCCGCCGGTCGCCTTGTTGCGCAGGCCGGTTCGCTATGCTAGGACACCCCCGTCTTCGAAGGAAAAGTGCTTACAAGGCCTTGTCCGATCGAAATATTCCAAGGATTTCAAGGGCGTCCGGAGCGGTCATCGCGTCGAACGCCCGAATTGGCGTGGGGGTTCCGGACCGGTGGCAGAGACGACTTCGATCGTATCCGGCGTGGCTCGGCGCTATGCGAGCGCGCTCTTCGAAGTGGCCCTGGAAGGCGGCGCGATCGACGCCGTCGGCAAGGATCTCGAGACCTTCGGCGCAGCGCTCGCCGAAAGCGACGATCTCCGCCGCCTGGTGGGCTCCCCGGTCTTCTCCGCCGAGGAACAGAGCCGCGCGATCGGCGCGGTGCTCGCCAAGCTCGGCATCGGCGGCTTCGCCGCCAACTTCATCGGCCTGGCGGCGCGAAACCGCCGGCTGTTCGTCCTTCCCGGCATGATCGAGGCGTATCGCCAGCTGGTCGCGGCTCACCGCGGCGAGCAGGTGGCCGAAGTCACGTCGGCTCAGGCTCTCAACGAGGACCAGATCGCCTCGCTCAAGTCGGCCCTCTCGGGTGTCGGCGACAGCAAGGAAATCCGGATCGTCCCGAAGGTGGATCCCTCGATCATCGGCGGCCTCATCGTCAAGGTGGGCTCCCGCATGATCGACACCTCGCTCAAGACGAAACTCACTTCTCTCAAGGTCGCACTGAAAGAGGTCCGCTGATGGATATTCGGGCAGCGGAAATTTCCGCAATCCTCAAGGAGCAGATCAAGAACTTCGGCCAGGAAGCCGAAGTTTCGGAGGTCGGCCAGGTTCTGTCCGTCGGCGACGGCATCGCGCGCGTCCATGGCCTCGACAAGGTCCAGGCCGGCGAGATGGTCGAGTTCGCCAACGGCACCCGCGGCATGGCGCTGAACCTCGAGGTCGACAACGTCGGCATCGTCATCTTCGGCTCCGACCGTGAGATCAAGGAAGGCGACGTCGTCAAGCGCACCGGCGCCATCGTCGACGTGCCGGTCGGCAAGGGCCTGCTCGGCCGCGTCGTCGACGCGCTCGGCAACCCGATCGACGGCAAGGGCCCGATCGAGACGACCGAGCGTCGTCGCGTCGACGTCAAGGCCCCGGGCATCATCCCGCGCAAGTCGGTGCACGAGCCGATGTCGACCGGCCTCAAGGCCGTCGATGCGCTGATCCCGATCGGCCGTGGCCAGCGCGAGCTGATCATCGGCGACCGTCAGACCGGCAAGACCGCGATCGCGCTCGACACCATCCTGAACCAGAAGCCGATCAACGCCACGGGCGACGAGAGCCAGAAGCTCTACTGCGTCTACGTCGCGATCGGCCAGAAGCGTTCGACCGTCGCCCAGTTCGTGAAGGTCCTCGAGGAGCAGGGTGCTCTCGAGTACTCGATCGTCGTGGCCGCCACCGCCTCCGACGCCGCGCCGATGCAGTTCATCGCGCCCTTCGCCGGCTGCGCCATGGGCGAGTACTTCCGCGACAACGGCATGCACGCCGTCATCATCTACGACGACCTTTCCAAGCAGGCCGTCGCCTACCGTCAGATGTCGCTCCTCCTGCGCCGTCCGCCGGGTCGCGAAGCCTATCCGGGCGACGTGTTCTATCTGCATTCCCGCCTGCTCGAGCGCGCGGCGAAGCTGAACAAGGACAACGGTCTCGGTTCGCTCACCGCTCTGCCGGTGATCGAGACCCAGGCGAACGACGTGTCCGCCTACATCCCGACCAACGTGATCTCGATCACCGACGGTCAGATCTTCCTCGAGACCGATCTGTTCTACCAGGGCATCCGCCCGGCGGTGAACGTCGGCCTCTCGGTCTCCCGCGTCGGTTCGTCGGCGCAGGTCAAGGCGATGAAGCAGGTCGCCGGCAAGATCAAGGGCGAGCTCGCGCAGTACCGCGAAATGGCGGCCTTCGCGCAGTTCGGCTCCGACCTCGATGCCGTCACCCAGCGTCTGCTCAACCGTGGCGCTCGTCTCACCGAGCTCCTCAAGCAGCCGCAGTTCTCGCCGCTCAAGACCGAAGAGCAGGTCGCGGTGATCTATGCCGGCATCAACGGCTACCTGGACGCCATCCCGGTCGCCTCGGTCGGCGCCTACGAGCAGGGCCTCCTGCGTCACCTTCGCTCCGAGCATGCCGCTCTTCTCGACGGCATCCGCGAGAAGAAGGAACTGACGGCCGAACTCGGCGCTTCGCTGAAGTCCGTCGTCGAGGCCTACACCAAGTCCTTCGCCTGATCGGCGGAACGACCTGGAAACCCGTCGGCCTTTCGGGGCGCGCACGACATGTGCGCCCCGGGTCGACGACGAGAGAGCCGGGCGTGCCCGGTTCCCACGCTCGAGGATAGGACGGCCCGATGCCGAGCTTGAAGGATCTCAGAAATCGCATCGCCTCGGTCAAGGCGACGCAGAAGATCACGAAGGCCATGCAGATGGTGGCTGCGGCGAAGCTGCGGCGCGCCCAGCTGGCGGCCGAATCCGCGCGGCCCTTCGCCGAACGGATGACCGGCGTGCTCGCCAATCTGGCCGGCGCCTTCGACGGTCGCCCCGATGCCCCCGCGCTTCTCGCCGGCACCGGCCGCGACGACGTGCGGCTGCTGGTCGTGTGCACCGCCGAGCGCGGTCTGTGCGGCGCCTTCAACTCGTCGATCGCCCGTCTGGCGCGCGACACCGCCAATCGCCTGATCGGCGAGGGCAAGACGGTCAAGATTCTCTGCGTCGGCCGCAAGGGTGCGGACGTCCTGCGCCGCACCTTCGCCGACAAGATCGTCGAGGTGATCGAGTTCAAGGCGGTCAAGCAGCTCGGCTACGATCATGCCGACGGCGTCGGCAAGAAGATCCTCGCGATGTACGAGGCCGGCGAATTCGACGTCGCCACCCTGTTCTATTCGCGCTTCAAGTCGGTGATCCAGCAGATCCCGACCGCCCAGCAGATCATCCCGGCCGAGATCTCGGCCGAGGCGAAGCAGGCGGCGGCGGGTGCGACCTACGAATGCGAGCCGAGCGAGGAAGAGATCCTGGCGGATCTCCTGCCGCGCAACGTCTCGACGCAGATCTTCCGGGCCCTGCTCGAGAACGCCGCGTCGGAACAGGGCTCGCGCATGTCGGCCATGGACAACGCCACGCGCAACGCCGGTGAAATGATCAAGAAGCTGACGACGACCTACAACCGGTCGCGTCAGGCCATGATCACCAAGGAACTCATCGAAATCATCTCGGGCGCCGAAGCGGTCTGAGCACTTATTCAGAGGACAAAACGATGGCTGACAACAAGATCGGTCGTATTCGTCAGGTGATGGGTGCCGTCATCGACGTTCAGTTCGACGACCACCTCCCGGCGATCCTGAACGCGCTCGAGACCACCAACAACGGTTCCCGTCTGGTGCTCGAAGTCGCGCAGCATCTCGGTGAGAACACCGTCCGCACGATCGCCATGGACTCCTCCGAGGGCCTCGCCCGCGGTCAGGAAGTGGTCGACACCGGTCTGCCGATCGCGGTTCCGGTCGGTGCCGGCACGCTCGGCCGCATCATGAACGTCATCGGCGAGCCGGTCGACGAACTCGGCCCGATCGTCCACACCGACCGTCGTCCGATCCACGCCTCGGCCCCGACCTTCGCCGAGCAGTCGACGGAAGCCGAGATCCTGGTCACCGGCATCAAGGTCGTCGACCTGCTGGCGCCCTACTCCAAGGGCGGCAAGATCGGCCTGTTCGGCGGCGCCGGCGTCGGCAAGACCGTTCTGATCATGGAACTGATCAACAACGTCGCCAAGGCGCACGGTGGCTACTCGGTGTTCGCCGGCGTCGGCGAGCGCACCCGTGAGGGCAACGATCTCTACTACGAGATGATCGAGTCCAAGGTGAACGTCGACCCGCACGAGAACGACGGCTCGGCCGCCGGTTCGAAGTGCGCTCTGGTCTACGGCCAGATGAACGAGCCCCCGGGCGCCCGCGCCCGCGTCGCGCTCGCCGGCCTCACCGTCGCCGAGTCCTTCCGCGACGAAGGCCAGGACGTGCTGTTCTTCGTCGACAACATCTTCCGCTTCACCCAGGCGGGTTCGGAAGTGTCGGCGCTGCTCGGCCGCATCCCGTCGGCGGTGGGCTATCAGCCGACGCTCGCCACCGAGATGGGCGCCCTGCAGGAGCGCATCACCACCACCAACACCGGTTCGATCACCTCGGTGCAGGCCATCTACGTGCCCGCCGACGACCTGACCGACCCGGCGCCGGCCGCCTCCTTCGCCCATCTGGACGCGACGACCGTTCTGTCGCGCTCGATCGCCGAAAAGGGCATCTACCCGGCGGTGGACCCGCTCGACTCGACCTCGCGCATCCTGTCGCCGCTGGTCATCGGCGAGGAGCACTACGGCGTCGCCCGTAAGGTCCAGGCGATCCTCCAGCGCTACAAGGCGCTGCAGGACATCATCGCGATCCTGGGCATGGACGAACTGTCGGAAGAAGACAAGATCGCGGTCGCTCGCGCCCGCAAGATCGAGCGCTTCCTGTCGCAGCCCTTCCACGTCGCCGAAGTCTTCACCGGTTCGCCGGGCAAGCTGGTGAGCCTCAAGGACACCATCCGCGGCTTCAAGGGTCTGTGCGACGGCGAATACGATCACCTTCCGGAGGCCGCCTTCTACATGGTCGGCACCATCGAAGAGGCGATCGAGAAGGCCAAGAAGCTCGCCGCCGAGGCGGCCTGATCGAAGACCGGTCCGGCCGGGCCCGCGCCCGGCCGCCACTCCGATGAAGAACGGGCCCCGCGTGCGGGGCCGTGACACGAGGCGAACATGGCCGAACCCTTCAAGTTCGAACTGGTCTCTCCGGCGCGTCTGGTCCTCTCCGAGGACGTCGCGCAGGTGATGGTCCCCGGCGCCGACGGCGACTTCACCATGCTGAAGGGCCATTCGCCGTTCATGACCACCCTGCGTCCGGGCGTCGTCGAATCGACCTCGGCGTCGGGCAAGGTCACCAAGATCTTCGTGCGCGGCGGCTTCGCCGACGCCTCGCCGGCCGGTCTCACCATCCTCGCCGAACAGGCGATCGCGGTGGAAGACCTCAAGGCCGACGTGATCGCCAAGGAGATCAAGGACGCCGAGGAAGACCTCGCCGACGCCAAGTCGCCCGAGGCCAAGCGCGTCGCGCAGCAGAAGCTCGACCAGCTCAAGGCGGTCTTCGCCGCCGCGCCGACCGCCCACTGAGGCGTTCCCGCCGATCTCGGCGAACCGAACAGCGAAAAGGCCCCGATCGTCGATCGGGGCCTTTTCGTTTCATGATTCGATCGTCGGGGAGAAGCGCTCGTCCCTCAGCCGAGCGCGATGTCGGGGCGGACCGCGGCGATGGCAGCGGCGGAACGACGCATCGCCTCTTCGCTGGCGAAGTCGCCGATCTCGATCGCCGAACCGTCGCGGGCGTCGATCAGGAAGAGATGCCACAGGCTGCCGCCGATCACGTCCTCGCGCAGCGCGCCGAGCGTGCCGCAGTCCTCGTAGGCGAGGTGGCGGCTGATGCCGGTGCCGAAGCGGGTGCGCAGTTCCTCGACCACGCTCGCCGAGGCACCGTGGAAGGAGACCACCCGCTCGATGCCCGACAGCGCCGCCGTGACGCCGGCCGAGCCGAGCGCGATCGACAGGCCGCAGCCGAACCAGACGAAGGCGTCGGGGAAGAGATCGAGACCCGGCCGGGCCAGGACGATCACCGCCACCGCGGCGGTCAGGAGCGCGCCCGACAGCGTGCCCACGGCACCGCGCCAGGCGCCTTCGACCGGCTGCGCGAAGCCGATGGATCCCTTGCCCTGCATGACCGTCGTATGCGCCTCGACCATGGTCTTCCCCCGTCGCGTGGTGTTCGGAGGGAAGTGTCGCCCAACATGGTCAACGAAGGCTTAAGCCCTTGCCGCATAGGGCGCGAAGGCTTCCGCGACGCGGTCGTAGACCGGCTTCTTGAAGGGGATGATCATCCCCGGCAGGTTGGCCAGCGGCTCCCAGCGCCATTCGGCGAACTCGCGCTCGCCTTCCGGCGGGTTGTCGATGTCGATCTCGCTCTCGTCGCCGTCGAAGCGGAAGGCGAACCACTTCTGGGTCTGACCGCGCCATTTGAAGCGCCAGCGCTCGCCGACCACCGAACGCGGAATGTCGTAGGTGTACCAGTCGGGTGCCTCGGCGATCAGCGTGGCGGAGCGCACGTTGGTCTCCTCCCACAGCTCGCGCTTGGCCGCCTCGAACGGGTCCTCCCCCGGATCGATGCCGCCCTGCGGCATCTGCCACTCGTGACCGGGAGCGACGTGCTCGACCAGCCCCTCGTTGGCGCGCCGGCCGATCCAGACGAGACCGGCGCGGTTGATCAGACAGATGCCGACGCAGGGACGATAGGGAAGGCTCTCGAAGTCGGTCACGTCACGGCTCCCGGATTGGCGCGCCCGGATTGTTGCGCGGAGGAGACTTAGCCCATCCCTCGTGCCTCGTCACCGGCCGCGCCGGCGCTTCTTCCTTGAAAAGGCGGGCCGCACGGTTCAATGTCGAACGGCCGGGTGGTTCATCCGGTCGGTTCATGGCAACTCGGAGTGAATGAGAGTCCGTTCTCGATACCCCAGCGCTGCCCCGAGCCGCACTCGAGAGGAGGTCACTCACCTGCCTGCCCAACAGACCCGCGAAGCCCTGGCCGCTTCGATCCCGATGGCCGCGAAGACCGCTGCCGACCGTTCCTGGCCCAGCGCCGAGGTGATCGCCGAAGCGGCGAAGAAGAGCCTCGACGACAGCAAGGCCGAAGACATCGTCGTCCTCGACATCGCCGAGAAGTCCTCCCTCGCCGACCGCCTGGTCGTCGCGTCGGGACGCTCGCATCGTCACGTCGGCGCCATCGCCGACCGTCTCATCGAAGATCTCGAGAAGATCGGCGTCGAGAATCTGCGCGTCGAAGGCCTGCCCCACTGCGACTGGGTGCTGGTCGACGCCGGCGACGTGCTGATCAACCTCTTCCGTCCCGAGGTGCGCGGCTTCTACGCCCTCGAGAAGATGTGGTCGGCCGACGCGCCCGCGCCGCGTCGCTGATCCGGAGGCGGTCCCCTTGCGCGTGACCATCGCGGCGGTCGGCCGGATGAAGGCCGGCCCCGAGCGGGATCTGCTCGACCGCTATCTCGACCGCGCCGGCAAACAGGGCCGGCCGCTCGGCATCACGCGCGTCGAGGTCCGCGAGATCGGCGAATCGCGGACAGCCCGCCCCGACGACCGCAAGGCCGAGGAGGCCGCCCTCCTCCTCGAGCCGCTCGCCGACGACGCCTTCGTCGTCGTCCTCGACGAGACCGGCACCACCATGACGTCGGAAGCCTTCGCCGACCTCGTCGCCGCGCGACTGCGCGACGGCCGCGACCTCGCCGTGCTGATCGGCGGCCCCGACGGCCACGGCCCCGCCGCCCGGTCGCGGGCCGACCTCAGGCTCGCCTTCGGCGCCATGACCTGGCCGCACCAGATCGTCCGCATCCTCGCGGCCGAACAGATCTACCGCGCCGCCACCATTCTCGCCGGCCAC
>DBMN01000006.1:10044-10188 GCA_002298965.1 Rhizobiales bacterium UBA697
CGGGCGACCACACGAAGGCGTTGCGGCCCTCCCGCCGAGAGACGACCATCGGCGAGACGCGAATCGCCGCGCGAGCCCGAGATCGATGGACGACACCGCCCCAGCCGAAGCGCCCGCCCGCGCCCGCCGCCCCCGCGCGGCGGC
>DBMN01000150.1:0-185 GCA_002298965.1 Rhizobiales bacterium UBA697
GATGGCGCTCGGCGGGATCAGGAAGGTGACGAGCGTCGTGTTGGTCGGCCCAACCAGCGTGGTCAGGCGGAAGAACAGGATGTAGGCGACCGCCGTCGACAGGATCGCCAGCGCGACGACGCAGACGATCGCCGCGGCGCTCGGCACCGCCGCCGCCCACGGCGGCGAGACGATCAGCGCGACCG
>DBMN01000150.1:205-5161 GCA_002298965.1 Rhizobiales bacterium UBA697
GCCCGCGGAAGCGCCGGCTCCACAGGGCGGCGACGCCGTAGGAGAGCGCCGCGCCGAGGCAGGCGAGTTCGGCGGCTAGGTGATCGGCGAGACCGGCGAGCGCGTCGATGCCGACCAGCACCACGACGCCGAGGAAGGCGACGGCGATGCCGACGAACTTCGCCGGCGGCGCCTTGTCGTCGGCGGTGAAGAGATGGGCGACGATCACCCCGAAGATCGGCGTAGTGGCGTTGAGGATCGAGGCGAGGCCGGCACCGATCGTCTTCTGGCCCCAGACGATGAGGCAGAAGGGGACGATCGTGTTGAGCACGCCCATCACCGCGTAGTCGCGCCAGGAGGCCCGGTCGCGCGGCAGTGTCGCGCCGGTCACCCGCGCCGCGACGAAGAGCACGATCGCGGCGAGGAAGACGCGGGCGGCGACGATGTCGAGCGTCGCGATCTCGGCGACGGCGACGCGGTTGAACAGGAAGGACCCGCCCCACAGGGTGGACAGGACGAGGAGCATTCCCCAGGCGGCGACGGGCATGTCGGCTCCGTTTCTCGTTGGTCGAGGGGCATGAATGGAGCGGCGCGGCCGCCCGCGCCACCCGATTTTCGACGTCAGCGCCGCTGCGCCAACACGATCCCGGCCATCACCAGGGCGAGGCCTGCGGCCTGATACCAGCCGAAGGGCTCGCCGAGGAAGACGACCGCCATCGACGCCCCGAAGATCGGGATCAGGTTGACGAAGATGCCCGCCCGCCCCGGGCCGATCAGTTCGACGCCGCGGATGTAGAACACCTGCGCCAGGAACGACGGGAAGATGGACACCAGGATGGTGATGATCCAGCCCTGCGGCGTCGGCCAGAAGGTGCCGGTGGTCGCGGCCTCGGCGATGGTCAGCGGCAGCGAGGTGACGAGCGCCACGGCGACCAGCGCGGTGAAGAGCGACAGCGAGGCGACCTGCGGCCGGTCCTCGAGCCCGACGGTGTAGATCGCGTAGGAGATCGTCGCGCCGACCATGAAGAGGTCGCCGATGTTGAAGGCGAGCGTGCGGGCGACCTCCCAGTCGGCCCGCGTCGCCACGATCGCCACGCCGGCGACGCCGAGCGCCATGCCGAGCCCCTGCGCCAGCGAGATCCTCCGCCCGCGCACCAGGAAGGCGAGCGAGAAGACGAAGGCCGGCATCGCGCCCTGGACGATCGACATGTTGGCGCCCGAGGTGTGATGGGCGGCGGCATAGAAGAAGGCGGTGAAGGCGGTGTAGCCGGTCAGCCCGAGCAGCGTCAGCAGCCAGGGCTTCGCCTTCAGCGCCGGCAGGTCGGGCGCGATCGCCCGGCCGTGGACGACCGCCAGCACCACCAGCACGATGCCCCAGCGCAGGGAGACCAGCAGCATCGGCGTGACGTGGCCGACCGCGAGGCGTCCCGCCACGGTGTTCGCCGCCCATTGCAGCGAGGCGAGCGTCAGCAGGGCATAGGGGCTCGCCCACAGGGCGGAAGGAGAGGCGCGCACGGGATCGGTTCACCGGAGCTCGAGGGAGGCGAAGGGAAGCCGAGCGGCGCACGAATGTAAAGCGGCGGCACGCGGACAAAGCATGCGGCCGCTGCCGACCGCCGCGCCGCGACCTCAGCAGGCGAGATAGATCGTCTCGTGATGCGGCACCGACTCGCAGGCATGCGCCACTGCGTCGTCGCCCGAGACCGCGGACTGGGCGGCGACGACGCGATTGCGGCCGCCCGTCTTGGCGGCATAGAGCGCGACGTCGGCCTGCTTCAGCAGCCGATCGACCGTCTGGCCGTGCCCGTGTTCGGCGACGCCGATCGAGACGGTGACCGGGATCACCCGACCGCAGACCGCGATCGGCCGCTGCAGCACCAGCTGCCGCAACCGTTCGGCCTCCTGATAGGCGTCGAGCAGGTCCCATCCCTCGAGCAGCACGGCGAATTCCTCGCCGCCGAGCCGAGCCGCGAGGCCGGGGCGTGACCGCAGCACCTCGGCGACGGCGCGCAGCACCTCGTCGCCGGCGTCGTGGCCGAAGGTGTCGTTGACCCGCTTGAAGTGGTCGATGTCGAGCATCAGCACCGAGACCGGCTGTTCCGATCCGCCGCGGCGGGTCGCCTCGCCGGCCCGGTCGAAGAAGGCGCGGCGGTTGGGGAGTTCGGTCAGGGCGTCGAGCGTCGCCAGACGCAGCAGCTCGCGGGCGGCGCGGGTGGCGCGTTCGGCGGCGCGCAGGCGGGCGAAGAGCTCGGCCGGCACCGGCGGCTTGGTGACGAAGTCGTCGGCGCCGGAATCGAGCGCCTCGATCAGACGATCGCGGTCGTGCGTCGACGACATGGCGATGACGTGGATCGGGCGATGGGAATTGGCGATGAGGCGGGCTTCCCAGCACAGTTCCAGACCGGAGATGCCGGGGATCTCGAACGAGGTCATCAGCACGTCCACGGTCTCGTCGTTGCGCAGACAGTCGAGGACGGCGTGGCCGTCGCCGAACGCGAGAACCTCGTGCCCGCCGTCGGCGAGCATCTTCGTCATCAGACGCTGTCCGATGCGGCTGGGTTCTGCCAGGACGATACGCATCACATCCTCGTTCGCGACCCTGCGGCCGCACTCCGAACGACGCCGAGCACCGGCCCACTGCGTTGTGCGGCCGGACGCCTGACGCTAGCGTCACCCGGTTAAGAGGACCTTTCCGCGGTTGGGTTATCCCGAGAGAAAACCCGTAGTGGAAATGCCGTGCCTTGCGACCCGCCGTCGCAGGGGAAAGGGCCTCGGTGATCACCCCGACAAGGGGAGGGTCGCGCGGACTGGCGTTTGTCGCTATAGTCCGCGCGCCGTTGCCGGCCCGGTCGCGTCGCGCGGGCCGAACGGCGGATCGATTCGATCGCTTCACCCCTTCTTTCGTGCCCCGATCGCGAGGCGGAAAGACAGGGGCGAGGCGTCGTCGCGCGTCGTCGGCCACGGTCGACGAAGGCCGCGGAATCGGGCCGGCCTTGGCCGACTCGGATGTTGGAACGGGCCGGCCGCGAACGGTCGGTGCAGAGGTTGGATCATGCCGGCTCCCGCCGGCAGGGGAAAGGGCGCAATGGCCAACGTGGTTGTCGTCGGGTCGCAGTGGGGCGACGAGGGTAAGGGCAAGATCGTCGACTGGCTTTCCGAGCGCGCGGACGTGGTGGTCCGCTTCCAGGGCGGACACAACGCCGGCCATACGCTGGTCATCGACGAGGTCTCCTACAAGCTCTCGCTGCTCCCCTCCGGCGTCGTTCGTCCGGGCAAGCTCGGCGTCATCGGCAACGGCGTGGTCTTCGATCCGCATGCCTTCATCGCCGAGGTCGGCCGCATCTCCGCCCAGGGCGTGACGATCTCGCCGGACAACCTGCGCATCGCCGAGAACGTGACGCTGATTCTCTCGGTCCACCGCGAGCTCGACCAGCTGCGCGAGGCGACGGCGTCGACCAACGGCACCAAGATCGGCACCACCGGCCGCGGCATCGGCCCGGCCTACGAGGACAAGGTCGGCCGTCGCGCCATCCGCCTGATGGACCTCGGCGAGCCGGCTTCGCTGCCCTCCAAGATCGACCGTCTGCTCGCCCATCACAACGCGCTGCGTCGTGGTCTCGGCCAGCCGGAAGTGGCGCCTGCCACCCTGCTCGAGGAACTGACTTCGGTCGCCGACAAGGTGCTGCCCTACATGGACGTCACCTGGCGTCTGCTCGACGAGCGCCGCCGTGCCGGCGCGCGCATCCTGTTCGAGGGTGCCCAGGGCGCGATGCTCGACATCGACCACGGCACCTATCCTTATGTGACCTCGTCGAACACCGTGTCCGGCCAGGCCGCCACCGGTTCGGGCCTCGGACCGGGCGCCGTCGGCTACGTGCTCGGCATCACCAAGGCCTATACGACCCGCGTCGGCGAAGGCCCCTTCCCGACCGAGCTCAAGGACGCCGTCGGCGAGAAGATCGGCGAGCGCGGCCACGAGTTCGGCACGGTCACCGGCCGCAAGCGCCGTTGCGGCTGGTTCGACGCGGTGCTGGTGCGCCAGACCGTGCAGGTCTCGGGCATCGACGGCATCGCGCTGACCAAGCTCGACGTGCTCGACGGCTTCGACGAGATCAAGGTCTGCGTGAAGTATCTGCTCGACGGTCGCGAGCTCGACCACCTGCCGGCGAGCCAGGCCGAACAGGCCCGCGTCGTGCCGGTGTGGGAGACCATCGAGGGCTGGAAGGGCTCGACCCAGGGCGCCCGCTCCTGGGCCGATCTGCCGGCGCAGGCGGTCAAGTACGTCCGTCGCATCGAGGAGCTGATCGGCGCGCCGGTGGCGATGCTGTCGACCTCGCCCGAGCGCGAGGACACGATCCTGGTGCAGGACCCGTTCCGGGACTGAGCCGGAACTGAAATCTCGCGAAACGGGCAGGCCGGCCCTGTTCGTTTCGCGCCGTGGTTGGAGTAGGCTCTCGCCGGAACTCTCGGGAACGGGAGCGACGGCGGACGGGGCGTTTCCGGGGGGGTCTCGCGGCGAGCCCCTCGGCGGATTCTCGGAAGGCTCTGAATGGCTGACTATCATGCGATCCTGAAGCGGGCGATCTCGTCCCTTCCGTCCGCGAACGGCGAGGCTCGCCGCGCGGTCTACGAGAAGGCCCGTTCCGCGCTGGTCAACCAGCTCAAGGCCTTCGATCCGCCGCTCACCCCCTCCGAGATCACCCAGCAGCGCCTCCAGCTCGAAGAAGCCATCCGCAAGGTCGAATCGGAAGCCGCCAAGGGCCTCTTGAAGCCGACCCCGGCCGTGCCGCCGGTGCTGCCGCCCGACACTTCCGCCCATCAGCCGGCGCCCCAGCCGCACGCCCCGTCGCAGAACGCCACTTCGGCCGCCCATGCCGAGGCGCCGACCCACGAGACCCCTGCCCGTCAGCCGGTCGTCGACGACGCCCCCTCGCGCGAGACGCCGCCGCACGTCTCCGGCCCGACCGCGCCGACCGC
>DBMN01000324.1 GCA_002298965.1 Rhizobiales bacterium UBA697
CGCCGCCGTTGTTGCCGGGGCCGCAGAGGACGAGGGCGCGGGTGCCGGCGGGCCAGCGGTGCGTCACTGCGTCCGCCACGGCGCGGCCGGCGTTTTCCATCAGCACCCGACCGGGCACGCCGGCGGCGATGGCGGCGGCATCGGCACGGGCCATCTCGGTGGGCGTCAGGAGTTCGAGCATGGGGGCCTCCCGGGCGGAACAGGCGGCAATTCGGCCGTTTCGACGCCCTGTCTACCCCAAAGCGCCGCTTCGCGCCCGTCCGTTCGTCGCTTTCGACCGGCAAAACCCGTCGCGGCGGCGACGGAACGCGACATGCGCCGATCGCAGACGTGGTGCGCTGCATTATCGGTGAACAGGAGCGCTGCACAAAAAGTTTTCAATTGCCCACGAAATGGCCTGCGATCTATTCTCGCAACGCCGAAAGGCGTAGTAGGCTTCTCGCGTTTCCCGGTTCGACCGTCACCCTCGACGCGCGACCCGAGCTGGCACGGGGATTGCCAAGGTCCGACGCGAGCCGATCGTTCAGGTCGGCTCCTCCCTGTTTCTTCGGAGTATCGGAAGCCGATGAAGAAGATCGAGGCCATCNNCGAGTACAAGCGCCGCCAGGCGCCGGTCGGCATCCGCGTCACCCCGCGCGGCTTCGGCCGCGACTGGCGTTACCCCATCACATCGCACTATGTCGATGAATACTAGAACGAAGGATTCCCCATGAAGAAGATCGAAGCCGTCATCAAGCCGTTCAAGCTCGACGAGGTGCGCGAGGCGCTCTCCGACATCGGCGTGCAGGGCATCACCGTCACCGAGGTCAAGGGCTTCGGGCGCCAGAAGGGCCACACCGAGCTGTACCGTGGTGCAGAATACGTGGTGGACTTTCTGCCGAAGGTGAAAGTCGAGATCGTCCTGCCGGACGAGACCGTGGAAAAGGCCGTCGATGCCATTCGCAAGGCGGCCCAGACGGGACGGATCGGCGATGGCAAGATCTTCGTTTCCAACGTCGAAGAAGCCGTACGAATCCGGACGGGCGAAACGGGCCTGGACGCGATCTGAGCCCGAGGCTAGATCACGACCCGTCTCTTCCGAATTCCAGGCGCGACACCTCCCGTCGCGCGACCCGGACCTGAGCACACCCAAGCGAAAGGGAATGATCCCATGACGAAGACCGCGAAGGACGTCCTCGCCCTCATCAAGGAGCAGGACGTCAAGTACGTCGATTTCCGTTTCACCGACCCGCGCGGCAAGTGGCAGCACGTCACCTTCGACGTCTCGCTGGTGGACGAAGACATCTTCGCCGAAGGCACCATGTTCGACGGCTCCTCGATCGCCGGCTGGAAGGCGATCAACGAGTCCGACATGGTCCTCATCCCGGACCCGACCTCGGCCTTCATCGACCCCTTCTTCGCGCAGACCACCCTGGTGATCGTGTGCGACATTCTCGAGCCGTCGGGTGACCGCTACAGCCGCGACCCGCGCGGCATCGCCAAGAAGGCCGAGGCCTACCTCAAGTCGACCGGCATCGGCGACACCGCCTACTTCGGCCCGGAAGCCGAGTTCTTCATCTTCTCCGACGTCAAGTACGCGGCCGACCCGTACAACACGGGCTTCAAGCTCGACGATCCGGAACTGCCGATCAACACCGACACCGACTACGAAGGCGGCAACCTCGGCCACCACGTGCGGACCAAGGGCGGCTACTTCCCGGTCCCGCCGATCGACTCTTGCCAGGACATGCGCGGCGAAATGCTCGCCATGATGGCCAAGATGGGCGTCGCGGTCGAGAAGCACCACCACGAGGTCGCCTCGGCCCAGCACGAGCTCGGCATCAAGTTCGCCCCGCTCACCACGGTCGCCGACCACCTGCAGATCTACAAGTACGCGATCCATCAGGTGGCCCAGGCCTACGGCAAGACCGCGACCTTCATGCCGAAGCCGGTCTTCGGTGACAACGGCTCGGGCATGCACGTCCACCAGTCGATCTGGAAGGACGGCAAGCCGACCTTCGCCGGCAACCAGTACGCCGATCTCTCCGAGACCTGCCTGTACTACATCGGCGGCATCCTGAAGCATGCCAAGGCGCTCAACGCCTTCACCAACCCGTCGACCAACTCCTACAAGCGTCTGGTCCCGGGCTACGAGGCTCCGGTTCTCCTCGCCTACTCGGCCCGCAACCGTTCGGCTTCGGTCCGTATTCCGTGGGGCAACTCGCCGAAGGCCAAGCGCATCGAGGTCCGCTTCCCGGATCCGACCGCGAACCCCTACCTCGCCTACTCGGCGATGCTGATGGCCGGCCTCGACGGCATCCTGAACAAGATCCATCCCGGCCAGGCGATGGACAAGAACCTCTACGATCTGCCCCCGAAGGAGCTCAAGAAGATCCCGACCGTGTCGGGTTCGCTCCGCGAGGCTCTCGAGAACCTCAAGAAGGACAACGCCTTCCTCCAGGCCGGCGGCGTCTTCGACAAGGACTTCATCGAGTCGTACATCGAGCTCAAGTGGGAAGAGCTGATGCGCTACGAGATGACCCCGCATCCGGTCGAGTTCGAGATGTACTACTCCTGCTGATCGGATCTCCGGATCTCTTCACGACGCGGGGCGCCTTCGGGCGCCCCGTTTTCGTTTGGATGCGCGCGCAGGCGCGACGCGGGGCGCCTTCGGGCGCCCCGTTTTCGTTTGGGGGCGGCGTCGCAAGCGCGACCACCGTCGGCCTTGCCGGGCATCCGCCGGCAGGCGACAATCGGCAGCGCGGCCGATGCGGCCCGGCGGGGGATCCGCGCGGCGCGCTCGGGAGATCCGTCATGACCGTTTCGCGCCGGGCCACGGCCCTCGTTCTCGCCCTTCTCGCCACGCCGACGGCGACGTTCGGTGCGGATCCGTCCTGCACGGCGCTCGGCTGCGGCTCGAGCGAACGCATCCCGGCCTCGGCGCTCGGATCGGCGACCTGCGAGGAGCTCTATCTGGCGCGCAACGCGATCTATTACGCCAACGGCTACTGCTTCAAGACGCAGCGGGCGATCGCCACCTTCGGCAACGACGGCTGCCGCTGGCGCAACGACGGCGACGTGCCCTTCACCCGGCTGGAGCGGGCGAACATCGACTCGATCACCGCGGTCGAGCGCCGCTCGGGCTGCCGCTGAGGCGGAATGCGAAAAGGCGACCCCGGATGCCGCATCCGGGATCGCCTTGCCGTCGCGTCGAGAATGGCCTCCTCGCGCAGTTCCTGGTCGCTCGCGACGCCTCAGTTCGAGGCGAGGTAGGGCTTGGGATCGACCGCCTTCTGGCCCTTGCGCAGTTCGAAGTGGAGCTGCGGCTGGGAGACCGAGCCGGTGGCGCCGGCGCGGGCGATGATCTGGCCGCGGGTGACCTTGTCGCCGCGGTTGACCAGCAGTTCGCTGGCATGGGCATAGGCCGAGACGAAGCCGTTGTCGTGGCGCACCAGCACGAGGTTGCCGTAGCCCTTGAGCTCGTTGCCCGAGTAGATCACCTCGCCGCCGTCGGCGGCCTTGACCGAGGTGCCTTCCGGCACCGCCAGATTGATGCCCTCGTTCTTCTCGCCGTTGGCCTTGGCGCCGTATTCCGAGATGATCCGGCCGCGCACCGGCCAGCGGAAGGTGCCGCCCGCCTTCTCGTCCTCGGCGACGGTGGGCTCGCGGGCGACCGCGATGGTCTCCGCCGCCTTCTGGTCGATCTTGGCGGCGTCCTTGCCGGTGGCGACGGTCGGCTTGATCGAGGCGGTCTGGACCGGCACGGCGGGCTTGGCCTGACCGGCCTTCGGCGGCTCGACCTTGGCGACCGTGGTCGGGGCGGCGACGGCGGGCTTGCCGGCGACCGGCGCCTGGGTGGCGGCGGCCGGGGCCTGCGAGGTCTTGAGCATCAGCTTGGTGCCGGCGGGCAGCAGGATCTGCTGGCCGGGCGTCAGCGACGCGGTCTTCAGGTTGTTGCGCTCGCGCAGCGACTGCTCAGAGACCCCATAGGTGCGGGCGATCGAGGCGAGCGTGTCGCCGTGCTTGACGGTATAGGCACCGACCAGCTTGACGCCGCCGGGCTGCGGCGCCGACGGGGTCGCCGCGGTCTTCGGCGCGACGGGCGCCGGGGCC
>DBMN01000222.1 GCA_002298965.1 Rhizobiales bacterium UBA697
TATCGCTGGCGCGCTGGGCCGACGTGCTCGTGCTGCTCTGCCCGGGCGGCGAGGCGACGCGGGGGATCGTCGACGCCGCGGTGCTCGAGGCGCTGGGGCCGAAGAGCTTCCTCGTCAACGCCGCCCGCGGCAGCGTGGTCGACGAGCCGGCGCTGATCGCGGCGCTGAAGGCCGGTCACATCGCCGGCGCGGGGCTCGACGTCTATGCCGACGAGCCGAACGTGCCGGCCGAGCTGACGTCAATGGAGAACGTCGTGCTGCTGCCGCACGTCGCCTCGGCGACGGTCGAGACGCGGCGGGCGATGGCCGATCTGACGCTCGCCAACGTCGAGAGCTGGATCGCCACGGGCAAGCTGAAGACGCCGATCCCGGAGTGAGGCCGGTAGGAGTCGGTTTTCGCGGCGTGGCTCCGACGTGACGCGCCGTCGTGCGCGATGCTTCGAGACNNCTCCTCAGCATGAGGCGTCTGTTGCTTCGTCGAATGAGAACAAGCGCCTCATGCTGAGGAGGCGCGCCACGCGCGCCGTCTCGAAGCATCGCGCACCCTTTCTCGGAGCACCGTTCCAGCACTCTTCATGCGCCGAACATCCACCCCGCGCCGACGTGCAAGCCGGGCGGACTTCGGCTAGAAGGACCTCCTCTCGCCACAGGAGCCGCCGATGTCGCCGTTCATGCCGTCCGCCCGTTCGCAGGTCGCGCCCTTCATCGCCATGGAGGTGTTGGCGGCGGCGGTGGAGCGTGAACGTGCCGGCCACCGCGTCGTCCACATGGAGGTCGGCCAGCCCGGCGCCAACGCGCCCTCGCCGGTGATCGCGGCGGCGAAACGCGCCCTCGACGGCCGGCTCGGCTACACCGAAGCCCTCGGCGTCCGCTCGCTGCGCGAGGCGATCGCGGCGCACTATGCCCGGACCTACGGCGTCGAGGTCTCGCCCGACCGGGTGGCGATCACCGCCGGATCATCGGGCGGGTTCAATCTCGCCTTCCTCGCCGCCTTCGCGCCCGGCGCGCGCGTCGCCATGCCGACGCCGGGCTATCCCGCCTATCGCAACCTGCTCGCCGCGCTCGGGCTCGAGGCGGTGGAGATCGAGTGCGGTCCCGAGACGCGCTGGGCGCTGACGCCGGAGATGCTGCGCAAGGCGCACGCCGAGAAGCCGCTCGCCGGCGTGCTCGTCGCCTCGCCGGCCAATCCGACCGGCACGATGTACACGCCGGAGGCGCTCGACGCGCTGGTGAGGGCCGCCGACGATCTCGGCCTGTGGTTCATCTCCGACGAGATCTACCACGGCCTCGTCTACAACGGCGCCCAGGCGACGGCGCTGACGTCGAGCCCGCGGGCGATCGTCGTCAACTCCTTCTCCAAATACTACTGCATGACCGGCTGGCGCATCGGCTGGATGGTGATGCCGGAGGTGCTGGTCAAGCCGATCGACCGACTGGCGCAGAACCTGACGCTCTCCAACAACGAGATCTCGCAGCGCGGGGCGCTCGCCGCCTTCGACCCGGCCTCGACCGCCGAGCTCGACGTGGTCAAGGCCGGCTATGCGGCGAACCGCGCCTATCTCGTCGACCAGCTGCCGCGGCTCGGCTTCGACGACCTGCTGCCGGTCGACGGCGCGTTCTACGCCTATGCGAGCATCCGCCGCTTCTCCAACGACAGCCTCGACTTCGTCCGTCGCATGTTGAACGAGGCCGGCGTCGCGGCGACGCCGGGGCCGGACTTCGACGGCCACCGCGGCCACGGCTACGTCCGCTTCTCCTTCGCCGGCACCATGGCCGACATGAAGGAAGCGGTGGAGCGCATGGGCGCGTGGCTGCCGAAGATCGGGTGAGGGCGCGGTTCGGGCCTACTCGACCTCCTCGATCGTCACCGAGACGGGGAAGTGGTCCGAGAAGCCGTCGCGGTCGACGTTCTTGGCCGGGTTGCCCTTCGGCAGTCCGAAACGAATCGGCCCCTCGTTCTTGGAGGTCGAAACCATTTCGGGGTAGGCCTCGAGGCGCATCGTGCCCTCCAGCACCCGGAGGGGCGATCGCCCGGTGAGGAAGGGCCGCGAGACCAGGATCTGGTCGAACGAATTGCCGTTGCCCTGAAAATAGAGCGATCCGTAGAGCGTCCGCGGGTTCCCGGCGGAGTCGACCACCGATTGCCGCAGAATGTTCCAGGTCAGGTTGAAGAAACGCGCCGAAGTGGCGTTCTCGACGTCGTCGCGCTCTCTCGTCGCCTGGGCGTGGATCGTCAGCGACATGTCGTGCGGATCGTCGTTGAGGTCGCCCATCGCGATCACCGGCAGGGCGTCGCCGCGCTCTTCACGGATGCGCTCGTGCCAATAGCCGAGCGTCTCGCCGGCCGTCATGCGAAACCCGGCACTCTCGTTGGCCGGTCCGCCCGACCGCGAGGGCCAGTGATTGCACAGGGCGACGAACTCGTTGCCGGCGGTCGTCCTGAAGGTCGCCTGCGTGATGTCGCGCGTCCCGGTCCGACGCATCACGAAGTAGGAGAAGACCTTGGCGCGGTCGACGCTCAGCCGGGCGGAGTCGAAGATGAAGGCCGTGTCGATACCGCGTCGGTCGTGAGAGGAGTCGACGTGCACCACGTCGTAACGGCGCGTCGGCAGCCGCGTGGCGAGAGCGGCGGTGAGCGCATCCAGACAGAAGCGGTGCTCGACCTCGCAGACGCCGAGCAGATCGGGGCCGGCGCCGTCGTTCATTCGGGCGATGATGTGCGCGAGCTGTTCGACCTTGCGCTCGAAGAGTTCCTTGCTCCATCCCTCCAGATCCTTGCCGACGGCTTTTTCGAGCCAGGGCTCGCGGTCGGCGAAGCCTTCGGGGGCGAAGAGGTTCTCGAGATTCCAGAAGGCGATGACATAGTTCGACATGACACGGTCCTCCCTCGCATCTCGCGGAGCGTGTCATCACGGAATGTCACAATCAATGATTTGTTCGACGGTCGGTTCAACCTGTCTTCAGCGTGATGCGCTCTTCGGCCCGGCGAGCACCGCGAGTGTGCCGACGACGAGACAGGCCGCACCGACCGCGAAGAGCGCGAGGTAGGACCCGCTCGCCGCCAGGAGGCGCGAGAAGGCCAGCGCGCCGAGCGCCTGGACGCAGGCGAAGGCGGCGGTCGCCAGAGCCCAGGCATGGGCATGGCGGGCGGGGCCGGCGAGTTCGCCGGCGCGACCGGAGGCGAGCAGGGCGCAGCCCGGCGTCAGGGCGCCGACCACGATCGACGAGATCGCCAGAGCGACGAACCCGTTCGCGACGAGCGGCAGGGCGACGCCGGCCGCCTTGATCGCGAGACCTCCGGCGAGCGCGGTGCGGAAGCCGAAACGGTCGGCGGCGCGGCCGGCGAGGATCGGCCCGGCCATGGCGCCGAGGCCGAAGAAGGTCCATTGCAGCCCGCCGGCGGCGAGGCCGCGGCCGAGGTCGCGGGCGATCCAGTCGACCCAGTAGACGGTGTGCGGCACGAAGCCGGCGGCGTCGGTGCAATAGGCGAAGGCGAAGAGCAGGAAGCCCTTCGGCAGGCCCTTCTCGTGCGGCGCGGCCGGGGCGACGGGGACGTCGGGCCAGGCCCGCCAGGTGAGTGCGGCGAGCAGCGCGGCGACGGCGGCGAGCACGCCCCAGGTGACGGCGACGCCGGCCTTGGCGAGGAGCGGCACGACGGTGCCCGAGGCGGCGATACCGAGACCGATGCCGGTGAAAACGATGCCGGCGACGGCACCGCGCCTGGCCGGATCGGCGAAGCGGAGAACGGTCGTCGGTGCCACCACCATCAGGATCGCTCCGCCGACGCCGGCGCCGAAACGGGCGAGGCCGAGGACGACGGCGCCGAGCGGCACCATGCCGGCGGCGAGCGACAGGGTGGTGGCGATCATCGTCAGGCGCAGCGTGGCGCGGGTGCCGAAGCGGCGGGCGAGCGGGGCGCCGAGGACGGCGCCGGCGAGGTATCCGGCGAAATTCGCCGCGGCCAGCGGTCCGGCGCCGGTCGGATCGATCCAGCCCTCGCCGATCAGGCCGGGAACCAGCGCGGTATAGGCGAAGCGGCCGAAGCCGAGGCCGACGAGCAGCGCGGCGAGACCGGCGGCGGAGCGGGGGGAGAGGACGGGGTCGCCGGTCGACAAGGGGCTTCTCGCGCTGTGCGGGGCGGTCAGGCTCCGACATGGGGCGCGGGGGGCGCAAGTCCAGTTCCGCGAACAACGGGCGGGGTGCCGTCGGCAGACGGGAGAATGGCGGGAGGCCGTGCGCGATGCTTCGAGACGGCGCGCTCTGCGCGCCTCCTCAGCATGAGGCGTCCGTGTTTGGTTCAAAGAAGAGAACAGCGCCTCATGCTGAGGAGGGCCGCCGTCGGCGGCCCGTCTCGAAGCATCGCGCACCCGATTTCGGCGCTCCGGTCCGGCAAACGAAAAGGGGCCCTCGCGGGCCCCTTCCACAGTCTCGAACACGTCGTCCGCAGCCTCACCCGACCACGAACTTCGCCGCGATCTTCTCGGCATCGCCGTGGCCCTTCGGGGCCGCGCCGTAGGCGCCGCGGTCGCCCTTGAAGAAGATGCCGGTCGCCATCTCGGCGCCGCCGAGGATGGCGGCGGTGGCGGCGGCGCGGTCGGAGGTCGTCTCGACCACGTTGCGCTCGATCGTCTTCTTCCACTCCATCTCTTCCGGGCGGAAGGTGATGCAGGGCGAGAGCACCTCGACGAAGGAGAAGCCGGGGTGGCGCACCGCCTCGACGATCATGCTGGCGAGCGGCTTGACGTCGAGGGCGAAGCCGCGGGCGACGAAGTTGGCACCGGCGGCGAGCGCGATGGCGAGCGGCGAGAAGGGCTTCACGCCGGTGCCGCCGGGGGCGGCGTCGCTGTCCCAGTCGGCTTCGGTCGTCGGCGACGGCTGGCCCTTGGTCATGCCGTAGACCCGGTTGTCCATGACGATGTAGGTCAGGTCGACGTTGCGGCGGCAGGCGTGCAGGAAGTGGTTGCCGCCGATCGAATAGCCGTCGCCGTCGCCGCCGACCGTGATCACCTGGAGATCGGGCCGGGCGAGCTTCAGGCCGGTCGCCGCCGGCAGCGCGCGGCCGTGGACGCCGTGGAAGCCGTAGGCGGTCGTATAGGCGGGAAGCCGCGACGAGCAGCCGATGCCGGAGACCACGACCACCTCGTGCGGCGGCCGGCCGAGCTCGGCGAGTGCGCGCTGCAGCGACTGGAGGACGCCGAAGTCGCCACAGCCCGAGCACCAGATCGGCTCGACCGAGGACTTGAAGTCCTTGAGGGTGAGGGCCTGCGACGGGCAGGCGTGGGGCGTTTCGTGCACGGTCATTCGGCGGCCTCGGCGGTCGGCTGGGCGAGATGGGCGACGATCTCGGCAGGGCGGAAGGGGGCGGGACCCGGACGGGCGAAGCTCTCGGCGAGCGAGGGCAGCGCGCGTTCGCCGAGCAGATGGCGGAAGAGCTGGCCGGAGGCGTTCTGCTCGATCACCACGATGCGGGCGGCCCCCGCGAGGGCCGCGGCGAAGGGCGTCTTCTGCAGCGGCGAGAGCAGCCGCAGCGCCACGACCCTGGTCGGCCGGCCCGCGGCGGTCAGGCGGCGCGCCGCTTCCTTGGCAGGGCCGACGGTCGAGCCGAAGGCGACGAGCGCCACGGGGGCATCGGCCGGGCCGTAGACCTCGCCCCAGTCGTCGCCCCAGTCGAAGGTCTCGAGCTTGCGGAGACGCTTGTTCAGCTGGGCGACGTGGTCGGCGGCGGCGTTCGAGGGATGGCCGCTCTCCTTGTGGGAGAGGCCGTCGGCGACCCACTGGGTGCCGGGGCGGCCGGGGGCGGGCATCGGCGAGACGCCGCTCTCGGTCAGCGCATAGCGGCGGAAGTCGACGCCCTCGGCGAGCGGCTCCGTCACGCGCTTCAGCGGCGTCGGGCGCTTCTCGGGGATGTCGATGATCGCCTGAGTCTGGCCGATCGACTGGTCGGAGAGCAGCATCACCGGGGTCTGGAGGGCCTCGGCGACATGGACGGCGCGTTCGGTCGTCGCGGCGCAGTCGGCGATCGACATCGGCGCGTAGACGACGCGGGGAGCATCGCCCGGCGTGCCGCGCAGCGCGATGTCGAGATCGCCCTGGTCGGACTTGGTCGGAATGCCGGTCGAGGGGCCGACGCGCATGACGTCGACGATCAGCATCGGCAGTTCGGCGGCGATCGCCAGGCCGATGGTCTCGACCTTCAGCGCGAGGCCGGGGCCCGACGTGATGGTCATGGTCGGCACGCCGGCGAAGGAGGCGCCGCAGCACATGTTGATGGCGGCGATCTCGTCTTCGGCGAGCACGACGCGGCCGCCGTGTTCCTGCATCTCGACCGCCAGCCATTCGGTGACCTCGGTCGCCGGCGTGATCGGATAGGCGGCGACGAACTCGATGCCGCCGCGCAGCGCGCCGAGGCCGACGGCGTCGTTGCCCGAGCAGAGCCAGAGCGGCCGGCGGGTGCCTTCGGGCAGGGCGAAGGAGGCGCCGGTCGCGGCGAGGGCTGCGGCACCGGCCCGGGC
>DBMN01000004.1 GCA_002298965.1 Rhizobiales bacterium UBA697
CCGCGTCGACGGTCTCGATCGCCGGCGCCGGCGGCGCCTCGGGCTCGATGCGGCGGACCGGCGACGGCATCTGGCCGAACAGCACCCACAGCACGCCGGCGCCGAGGCCGCCGACGAGACCGGCGACCGCCATGATCGGCAGAGGCGGCCGCCCGGTGGTGCTCGGCGGTGCGGCGGTGGAGACGATGGCCGCCTCGCTCTGGCCGATGTCGCCCTGTTCCTGGGCGGTCTTCTGGCGGGCGAGGAACTGCTCGTAGATCTGACGATCGGCCTGGGCCTGACGCACCAGATCCTGCAGCACGACCTCCTTCTGGTCGGTCGTCAGCTGCTCGCGGGTGCGCTTGGCGATCTCGGCCTCGTAGGCGGNNGAATCGGCGATGGCGCCGGTGATGTCCTCGGTGACGGTGGCGCGCACGGTGAGGTCGCCGTCGGCCAGATCGCCCATTTCGTTCATCAGGCGCAGGATGGCGCCTTGCGTGGCGTCCTTCTCGGCCTCGGCGATGCGCCGCTGGCGTTCGGATTCGGCGCTGCGGTTGGCCGCGTCGTCGTTGAACACCTTGACCATCAGCACCAGTGCGGCCAGCGCCAGCGAGCCGAAGACGGCGGCGATCAGCGAGGACAGGCCCTGTTCGGCGATCTCGGCCTCGTAGGCGGCGTTCTGCTCGGTCAGCACGTCGACCTCGGCCTTGGCCTGTTCGACGATGCGGTTGCGCTCGGCCTTGATCGCCGTCTCGATCGAGGCGATGCGCGCCTGCGCCGCCTCGAGGCTCGGATGGCGCGGGCCGTAGGTCAGGGTGGCGGCGGCCGAGAGCCGTTTCTCCTCGGCCAGCCGCGTCTGCAGCTCGGTCAGCCGTTCGGAGCGGAAGATCTGCGGATCGACGTCCTCGGTCGCCTTGACCTTGCGCAGCTTGTCGTAACGGGCGCGGGCATCCTCGAGCCGGGCGCGAATCGGGCCGACCTGCTCGGTCAGCGAGTTCAGCCGCTTCAGCCCGACGCGGCCGTCGGGCGAGACGTCGAGCAGGTTGTTCGCCTGACGATAGTCGGCGACCGCCTTCTCCGAGGCGAGCACGGCGGCGCGCAGATCGGCGAGGCGCGAGCGCAGCGCGTCGGAAATGCCGGAGTTGGCGCCACGCCGGAGCGACTGCTGGCGCTCGACGATCTCGGCGGCGATCGCGTTGGCGATCCGCGCCGCCTTGTCGGCGTCCTTCGACGAGAAGGAGATGTCGATCAGGTAGGAGAGGCCGCGCCGCGTCACCTTGAGGTTCCGGCGCAGCTCCGCCGCCACCGCCGCCGGCCCGCGATCGGAGGCATCGGCATATTCCGGATCGTCGATCAGGTTCTGCTTCTGGGCGAGCGGGATCAGGAAACTGTCCGAGGTCGCCACTTCCGCGAAGGAGACGACGGTCGCCTCGTTGGCGTTGGACGAGGACGGATCCTTCTCGCCGGAGATCCGCGGCGACTGCGGGTCGATGGCGACGAGCGCCGTCGCCTTGTACTTGGCCGGCCAGATCGCCCATCCGGCGACGGCGACGAGGAAGACCACGGCGGCGATCTTCACGATCGTCTTCAGCCGCGACAGGACGTGCGAGCCCAGCGCGGCGGCCGACGTCGAAGACGTCCGGGCCCCGGCGGGCTCCGTGGTCGCGGGAATGGGGCCGGCGGTCGGAGAAGCCATGGTCTCGCCTTTGCGGGTGGGCGCCGTCGGTGGTCGGGGTCGAGCCGTCCTCGGCGAGGCGGCACGCGTCGACCGGTCGCGACGGCGTCGCGATCGGTGTCCATGAAACAGAAACGAGGTTAATCCTTGATTGACTTCACGGCATTCCAATGCATCCAAGAGGGATCCCGGCCGATGTCGGGACGCGACGAGGCGATCATGGACGACGGCGGCCGACACGACGGCGACTGGCAGGCGACGATCGTGGACGGGGCCTCGGCGGCGCTCGCCCTGCTCGACCACGCCCCCGAGGCGGTCGTGGCGACGCCCTTCCAGCATCCCGACTGGCTCGCCGCCTGGGCCGTGACCTTCGGCACCGCGCCCGATGCCCGGCTCTTCGCCCTGCAAGTGCGCGACGGCCGCGACGGGCGGGTGGTGGCGCGCCTGCCGCTGTCGCTCGAGGTCTTCTCCTCGGTCCGCATCCTGCGCTTCTGGGATCGCGGCGCCTCCGACTACAACGCCGCCATCCTCGCCCCCGACGTCGCCGCCGATCCGGCGGCCCTCGCGGCGATCTGGCGCCGCCTCGTCGCGGTGCTGCCGCCCTGCGACCTCGTCGTCTTCGACAAGCTGCCCTGCGATCTCGGCGGCTTCGCCGATCCGCGCCACGGCATCGGCATCGTCACCCCTTCGCTCAACGCCGGCCACGTCGTGCGGCTCGCGCCCGACTGGGCGATCGACGGCACGCTCGGCCGCTCGCTGGCACGAAAGCGCCGCAAGCTGGCGAACAAGGGCGATCTGGTCTTCCGTTGCGGCGCCGCCGCCGAGGATCTCGATGCCCTCGAGGTGCTCCTCGCCCAGCGTCGCACCCGTTTCGCCGAAGCCAATCGCGACCGCGATCCGGCCGAGGTCGAGGCCTTCTGGCGGCATCTCGCCGCGACGAGCCCGATCGCCCGCCTCGCCACGCTGCGCCTCGACGGAATGCTGCTCGCCGCCGGCTTCGGCACCCGCACGGGCGCGAGTTTCCAACTGCTCGCCACCGGTTTCGATCCGGCGTGGAAGAACTGGTCGCCCGGTCTCGTGATGATCGAGGATCTGATCGCCGCGACGCGCGCCGACGGCGTGACGCTGTTCGACTTCACCGTCGGCGACGAGGGCTACAAGGCGAGCTTCGCGCCCGAGGTACGGCCGCTCGCCGATCTCTTCGTCGCCTTCACCCTCAAGGGCCGCCTCGCCGGCTGGTGGCGCCGCCGGGTGGTGGCGCACCGCCGCGCCGTCGCCGGGCGTGCGGCGGACTGAACGGCGTCAGCGCCGGAAGCGCGGGCTGGCGTCTTCCTGGTCGAGGGGGCTGCCGCGCCAGGTGCCCGAGGTCCACAGCGACGCGAGGCCCTCGCGAAACGTCGGATGCACGAGATCACCGACGAGACCGCGCAGGCGGGCGTTGCCGACGCGCTTGCTCTCGCCCCAGAAGGTCCGCGCCATCGGCGTGAACTCGGCCGTCTCGAAGGGGATTTCCGGCGGCGGTTCGATGCCCATCAGCCGGGCGGCGAATTCGATCGGCAGCTGCGGCGGGGCCGGTTCGTCGTCGGAGACGTTGAGGACGCCGTCGAGCCGCGTCCGTGCCGCCGCGGCGATCGCCCGGCCGATGTCCTCGACATGGATGCGGTTGAACATCTGCCCCGGCTTGATGATCCGACGCGCCGTGCCGCGCTCCAGATTGACGAAGGCGTTGCGCCCCGGCCCGTAGATGCCGGCGAGCCGGAGGACGCCGACCGGAATGCCGAGCCGGCGGCCGAGATCGGCCCAGGCGCTCTCCGTCGCCACGCGCCAGCGCGTCCGCTCGGAGGCCGGCACCGGCACGGTCGTCTCGTCGACGAAGCCGCCGTCGGTGTTGCCGTAGACGCCGACGGTCGAGAGATAGCCGATCCAGCGGAGCGTCTCGGCGGTCGCGCCGGCCGCGAGCCCGTCGGCGACGCGCGCCAGGAACGGATCGCCCGCCTCGCTCGGCCCGGCGGAGGCGAGCACGTGGGTGGCTTCGGCCGCGGCGCGCGCGAGCCGGGCGTCGGCGTCCGGTGCGGCGAGATCGATCACCTCGAGCCCTTCGGCACGCAGCCGCGCGACCTTCTCGGCTTCGCGGGCGGTGGTGACGAGCGATGCGACGTCACGGCCGAGGCAGGCGACGCCGTGGCGGGCGGAATAGCCCCAGCCGAGGACGAGAAGGCGGATCAGGGGGAGGGTGTCGGTTTCGGTCATGGCGCGACCATCGCGGAAATGCGGCCGGTCGGCAACGGGCCAGCTCGAGCGGGTCGGCGATCGTGTCCGATCGCCGATCCGCGTCTCGTCATTCCGCCGGCCGATTCGGCGCCGGATCGAGGAAGGGCAGCATGCGGGCGAGCGTGCCGTCCTTCAGCAGGAACTGGTGGACGATCGCGATCGCGGCATGACCGCCGGCGAGCAGCAGCATGGCATGGGCGACGAACGCGTGGAGATGCTCCAGCTGCTCGGCGAAGGGCTTGTCGACGGCGAGGGGCGACGGCAGCGGCAGGCCGAAGAAGCCGACGGTGCGGCCCTTGATCCAGGCGGCGAGGAGGCCGACCGCGGGAACCGCGAACAGCGCGACGTAGAGCGCCAGATGGCCGGCGCGCGCGGCGAGCTGCAGGGCCGGCGATGCGGCGATCGGGGCCGGCGCCGTCCGGCCGACGCGCCAGCCGATCCGCACGACCGACAGGACGGCGACCAGGAGACCGATCGACATGTGCAGGGTGAGCAGCCAGGTGCGGAAGTCGCCCTTGGGCAGGTCTTCGCGGACGAGACCGATCGCATAGGCGGTCACCACGGCGACGGCGATGATCCAGTGCAGGGCCTGGGTGAGGGGATCGTAGCGCAGGGAAGTCATGAAGGGGGGTCCTCGTTTCGGGGTCCCGCCCTTGTGCCTCGAGCGCCCGATTTCGACCAGACCGGGCTCTTCAGCTTGCCGTAAGGCGGCCGTTGGCGGCCGAAACGCAGAAGGGCGCCCCGAGGGGCGCCCTTCGAAACGTCGAGAGAGGGGAGCGATCAGCCTTCGGCCTTCTCGCCCTCTTCCTTCTTGATCTCCTGGCCGGTCGCCTGGTCGACGATCTTCATCGACAGACGGACCTTGCCGCGTTCGTCGAAGCCGAGGAGCTTGACCCACACCTTCTGGCCTTCCTTGACCACGTCGGTGACCTTGGCGACCTTCTGCGGCGCGAGCTGCGAGATGTGCACCAGGCCGTCGCGCGAACCGAAGAAGTTCACGAAGGCGCCGAATTCCATGCACTTCACGACCGTGCCCTCGTAGATCGCGTTCACCTCCGGCTCGGCGGCGATGGACTTGATCCAGTTGATGGCGGCCTTGATCTTCTTCTGGTCGGCGGAGGAGACCTTGACGGTGCCGTCGTCCTGGATGTCGACCTTGGCGCCGGTCTTCTCGACGATCTCACGGATGACCTTGCCGCCCGAACCGATCACTTCGCGGATCTTGTCGGTGGGGATCTTCAGCGTTTCGATGCGCGGGGCATGCTCGCCGAGTTCCGGACGGGCCGCGGTGATCGCCTTCGACATCTCGTTGAGGATGTGGATGCGACCGTCCTTGGCCTGGGCGAGGGCGACCTTCATGATCTCCTCGGTGATGCCGGCGATCTTGATGTCCATCTGCAGCGAGGTCACGCCGTCGGCGGTACCGGCCACCTTGAAGTCCATGTCGCCGAGGTGATCCTCGTCACCGAGGATGTCCGACAGGACGGCGAAGCGATCGCCTTCCTTGATCAGACCCATGGCGATGCCGGCGGTCGGCTGCTTCAGCGGCACGCCGGCGTCCATCAGGGCGAGCGACGAACCGCAGACGGTGGCCATCGACGACGAACCGTTCGACTCGGTGATCTCCGACACGACGCGGATCGTGTAGGGGAAGTCGTGCTTCACCGGCAGGACCGGGTGGATGGCGCGCCAGGCGAGCTTGCCGTGGCCGATCTCGCGACGGCCGGGCGAACCCATGCGGCCGGTCTCACCGACCGAGTAGGGGGGGAAGTTGTAGTGGAGAAGGAAATTCTCCTTGTAGGTCCCGGTCAGGGCGTCGACGAACTGCTCGTCCTCGCCGGTGCCGAGCGTCGCGACGACCAGAGCCTGGGTCTCGCCACGGGTGAAGATCGCCGAGCCGTGGGTGCGCGGCAGGACGCCGACTTCCGCCACGATCGGACGGACGGTCGACAGGTCGCGGCCGTCGATGCGGGTGCCGGTGTCGAGGATGTTCCAGCGCACGATCTTGGCCTGGACTTCCTTGAAGGTCGCGGCGACCTTCTCCTTGTCGAAGCGGGCTTCGCCGTCGGCCGGGAACAGCGCGGCCATGACCTTCGCCTTGGCGGCGTCGACGGCCTTGTAGCGGTCCTGCTTGACGGTGATCTTGTAGGCTTCGCGCAGGTCGGCCTCGGCGATCTCGAGCACGGCCTTCTCGATCTCGGAGAGATCCGGAGGCGTGAAGTCGCGCGGCTCCTTGGCGGCCTTCTCGGCGAGGCGGATGATCGCGTCGATCACCGGCTGGAAGCCGGCGTGACCGAACATGACGGCGCCGAGCATGACCTCTTCGGAGAGCTCCTTGGCTTCCGATTCGACCATCATCACGGCGTCGTTGGTGCCGGCGACGACGAGGTCGAGCTTGTTCTCGACTTCCTCGTCGATCTGCGGGTTCAGCACGTACTCGCCGTCGATGTAGCCGACGCGGGCGGCGGCGATCGGGCCCATGAAGGGCACGCCGGAAAGGGTCAGAGCGGCCGAGGCCGCGACCATCGCCAGGACGTCCGGGGCGTTCTCGAGGTCATGGCTGAGAACGGTGACGATCACCTGGGTGTCGCACTTGAAGCCGTCGACGAAGAGCGGGCGGATCGGGCGGTCGATCAGGCGCGAGGTCAGCGTCTCGGCCTCCGACGGACGGCCTTCGCGCTTGAAGTAGCCACCCGGGATCTTGCCGGCCGCGAAGGCCTTTTCCTGGTAGTTGACGGTGAGCGGGAAGAAGTCCTGACCGGGCTTCGGCTCCTTGGCGGCGACGACGGTCGCCAGCACGGTGGTCTCGCCGTAGGAGGCGAAGACGGCGGCGTCGGCCTGACGCGCCACCTTGCCGGTCTCCAGCACCAGCATGCGGCCGGCCCAATCGATGACTTCGCGATGAACGTTGAACATGTCTCTTCGGTC
The DNA here is from genome assembly GCA_002298965.1 of Rhizobiales bacterium UBA697. Classification (GTDB taxonomy): domain Bacteria; phylum Pseudomonadota; class Alphaproteobacteria; order Rhizobiales; family Ancalomicrobiaceae; genus Pinisolibacter. Next base: position 6,854 of record DBMN01000004.1, read on the forward strand.
CTTGCGGCCTCGCGCGTATCGCGATGCCGCGTCGCGACGCTCCGTGCTCGCCGCGAGGGGGCAGGGCGTCGGCTGTTTCGGGGCGGACGGGGCGAGGCCTCGTCCGTTTGGACCATGAGCAAGACGGCGGGGGGCTCGGGCGATTGCGGGTCGAGCCCCCGGCGATCCTGCCATGGTCCGCGAGCCTCGGGCCGCCAACCCGTACTCGGGCGGCCGGAGGCACCTCGGCGGAAATCCGCCGGAAGGCCGGAGCGGCGCGAGCGCCGCTCCAAAAGCTTTCTCGGGCGGCGCGAGCGCCGCTCCGAGATTTCCACGGGCGGCGTTTCTGCCGCTCCGGTGATCTTCCATGAGCGACGTGGGCGCCGCTCGGGAATTCGTCGCTCGATCGCGGGGAGGCCGGCCGTGCCGGCACCCCCGCGCCGGCGTCAGCGGCGCAGGCCGAGACGCTCGATGAGGGACTTGTAGCGCGCGACGTCCTTGGCCTTGAGATAGTCCAGGAGCGAACGACGCGAGGAGACCATCTTCAGGAGGCCACGACGGGAATGGTTGTCCTTGGCGTGGGTCTTGAAGTGCTCGGTCAGGTTGGCGATGCGCTCGGAGAGCACCGCGACCTGGACTTCCGGCGAACCGGTGTCGCCTTCGTGGGTCGCGTACTGCTTGACGACTTCGAGCTTGCGTTCTGCCGTGATCGACATCGGGTGATCATCCTTTCGGGTGACGAGTAACAGACATGGCCCCGCCGGGATGTCGTCCAGCAGGGTCGGTTGCGCGGGTCTTATGCACGAAACGGGGACGGAAAGCCAACGAAATCACGCAGTGGCGGTTTTCTGCGCTTCCTGCGCGATCTCGCCGTCGACGCCCTCGCAGGCGAAGATCCGGGCGAGCCGGTCTCGCGCCCGGTCGACCTCGCATTCCCAGATCACCACGACCCGCAATCCCGCCCGCCGGAGTGCCCGGATCGCCGCGGCGTCGCGGGCCCGGTTGGCGGCGAACTTGGCGACCCAGAAGGCGCGGTTGTTCTTCGGCGTGGTGGCGCGGCGACAGCCGGTGTGGGCGTGCCAGAAGCAGCCGTTGACGAAGATCGCGAAGCCGCGCCGCCGGTTGGCGAAGTCGGGCGAACCGGGAAGCCCCTTCACGTTGCGGCGATAGGCGATGCCGAGATCGCGTAAGGCGCCCGCGATAGCCTCCTCCGGCTTCGTCTTCTTCTGTTTCACGCGCGCGAGTAGGCGCGCGCGCTCCGGCGATTGGGGGAGGGGACGTCCCGGCTTCGCCGACACCTCCGCCATGGCGCTCACTCCGCCGCCCGCGGTGCCACCGCCGTCAAGCGGGCGAGGTGATCGGCGATGCATTCGCGGAAACCCTGCGGCAGGCGCAGCTTCGTCCGTCCCAGCCGCTCGAGGAAGCCCGCCGTCGCGCGGATCGATAAGGGTTTGCCGGGATGGAGGAGGAAGGCCGTGAGCCCCTCGTGCCGGCCGGCGACCGGATGCGCCCCGATCGCCACCGCATGACGCGTCTTTCCGTCGAAGCGCGCGGCATCCGGCCAACGGACGCCGTCGGCGAGGTCGTGGTCGCGGGCCGTGTCGTGGGCGCCGGGCGTGGCGAGGCGTTCGCCGATCCAGCGGGCGACCGGCACCGAGACGGCATTGCCGACGAGCGACCAGCGGAAGCGCGCGAGGCCGGCCTCTTCCGCCGCCCGCGTCCAGTCCTCGGGAAAGCCCTGCAGGCGCTCGGCATCGCGGATGTCCGGCGTGACGACCGCGCCGTCGGGCATCAGGATCGCCGGTGGCGACGGGATGCCGACCGACGAGCCGTTCTTCAGCGTCGGCACGCAGTCCGGCCCCCAGCCGAGGCCGCGGATGCCTTCGGTCCAGTAGAAGCCGTGGGCATGGGTGTCGATCCGCGTCGCGACCTCGACCGGCGCGGCCTCGTCGGCGAAGAGCACCTCGGCGGGATCGAGCGTCCGGCTCGCCAGCATGAAGACGCGACGGCGGCGCTGCGGCAGGAAGGCGAGCGTGTCGACGGTGCGATAGGCCCAGCGCCAGCCGCGCGCCTCGAAGGCCTCGACCAGCCGCGTCATCGCCGAACCGCCGTCGAGCCGCAGCATGAAGGAGACGTTCTCGAGCAGCACGTGTTCGGGACGGGCCACGTCCATCAGGCGGAAGACGTGATCGACCAGGCTCGACTTGGCACCGGCGAGGCCCAGCGTGCGGCCGGCCTGCGACAGGTCCTGGCAGGGAAAGCCGGCGGTGAGGAGTTCGTGTTCGGGCAGGCTCTCGACCGAGCGGACGTCGGGCAGCACGTCGCGGTCGGGGAAACGGTCGGCGAGAACGAGGGCGGCGGGACGCCAGACCTCGCAGAAGACCTGCGCTTCGTGGCCGGCCGCCGCGAGGCCGCTCTCGAGCCCCCCGATGCCGGCGAAGAGTGCCGCGACCTTCATCCGCCCATCCCCGATTCGGCGCTCATCCTCGAGGGGGGCGGGGACGGCGTCAAGCGGGGGAGGGCGCGCCTCACCCCTCGCGGATCGGCGGCAGCGGGTCGGCGTGGCGGAAGGCGAAGCGGGAGTAGCCGAACCACGACACGAACATGGCGAGGCCCGAGCCGACCACCGCGGCGATCGGCGGCAGGATGTGCTCCGGCCCGAGGCCGAGCGCCGTCAGCGTCCACAGCGTCGCGGCATAGGTCGCGTAGTTGAAGAGCGCCGCGCCGACGGCGACCAACCCGTAGCGACCGCCCTCGGCGGCCAGTTCGCGGGCGGTGGTCGCCTTGTCGTGGACCTCGAACGTGTAGCGCCGGTTGATCAGCCAGGTGGTGATCATCGCCACCGCGATGGCGAAGACGCGCGCCACGTAGGGGTCGACGCCGAGCCCGGCGTTGAGGATCGTCAGCACGCCGACGTCGACGACGAAGCCGATGCCGCCGGTCATCGCGAACTTGAGGATGCGCTCGAGACGGGCGCGCAGCGCGGGCGGAATGGTGTCGGGCAGCGAGATCATGGCGAGGTTGATCGTGTCGGATTGCGGCGGTTGCGCGGCGGATACACGCGCGAACCCCGGTTCTGGTCGATTTTCTCCGCCCCGGCGGTTGACCGGGGCCGAGGCTTCGGACAACACATCGCAGATGGACCGTTCCCGCAAGCCCCCGAAAGATCGCGGCCCGCGCCCGTCGGCGGATCGCCCGCCGATCGACCGTCCGAAGGCCGATCGCCGCCCCGCCGAGCGCCCCGAGAAGGCCGCG
>DBMN01000277.1 GCA_002298965.1 Rhizobiales bacterium UBA697
AGCCCGTCGCCGGTGCCGGCCCAGTCGAAGCGCAGGGTCGGCAGGCCGGCATCGGCCAGCCGGTCGGCGAGGTCGCGCCAGGCGCGGTGGGCGGCGACGCCTTCGAAGCCGAGCGCCGAACACAGCACGACGCCGCGCGGACGCGTGCCCGCGTGGATCCAGCCGAAGCAGCCGTCGAAGACGATCGGACGTCGATCCGCCAAACTGTTCCCCCTGTTCGCGAACTTTCGCGAGGGCGAAAGGCTAGTCGCGATCGGTGAAGGATCCGTTGCCCGCTCTGGACCGGGAGGGGCGGAGCCTGCATCATCGCGCGCGAACAGGGGGCGAGGGCACCGCATGCCGTTTTCATCGACCGTCGGGCGTCTCGTCCGGGTCTTCGCCGCGAGCCTGCTCGCCGCCGTTCTCGCCGCCCCGCTCGCGGCGGCCGAGGCGCCCGCCTTCCGACGCGGCATCAACTTCGAACTCTGGCAGACCTGGACCGGCCGCGACGCCTTCCTCGCGCCCGGCTACGACCGTTCGAACTTCCCCGACTGGTCGAAGGCGGTCCCCGACGAGCGCCTCGCCGCGCTGCGCCGCCAGGGCTTCGACTTCGTCCGCCTCAACGTCGATCCCTCGCCCTTCTTCTGGGAAGACCTCGAGACCGAGCGCCTCCTCGACGGCGTGATGCGGGCGACCAAGCGGCTCCTCGCCGCCGACTTCCGGGTGATCGTCGATCTCCATCTGGTGCCCGAGACGAGCGACCGGCCGCAGGGCCTGCACTGGGTGCTCGGCACCGGCGGCATGCGGGTGGGCGAGGGCTTTTCCCGCCATCTCGGTCTGGTGCGCACCGTCGCCAACCGGCTGAAGACCCTGCCGGGCGACCGCGTCGCGCTCGAACTCCTGAACGAGCCCGATCAGGACTGGAACTCGCATCTCGCCCTGACCGACCGCTGGCCGGGCCAGCTCGCGGCTCTCTACGGTGCCGCCCGCCGCGTCGCCCCCGATCTGGCGCTGGTGCTCTCGGGCGCCCGCGGCGGCGGCGTCGAGGGGCTGCTGCGGCTCGATCCCTCGCGCTTTTCCGGCGACGAGCGGGTGATCTGGAGCGTCCACGCCTACGAGCCGATGGCGCTGACCCATGCCGGCCTGCCGTGGGAGACCGGGCCGGCGCATTTCCTGCCCGGCATGCCCTTCCCCGCGGCCAAGATCGACGCAGCCGCCCGCACGGCGATCCTCGCCGACGCGAAGGCGCGCATCGACGCCGAGATCGCCGATCCGCAGGCCCGCGCGGCGATGGAGACCGAGGTCGCCGCCCATCTCGACAAATACGTCGCTGCGAGCGCGAGCGCCGCGACGATCGAGGCGGAGTTCGCCAAGGTCGCGGACTGGGCGAAGGTCCACGGCATTCCGCCGCGGCGCATCCTGCTGGGCGAGTTCGGCGGCTACGGCCCCGGCATGGCGCCGGGCGTGCGCGCCGAGGTCGTCGGCATCGCCCGCCGGGCGGCGGAGAAGGCCGGTTTCGCTTGGGCGATCTACACCGCCGAACTGACCCGGCCGAACCACTCCTTCGGCATCGTCGACGACCCCGCGACGCTGCGCGTCGAAGCCGGCATGGCGCGGGCGTTGGGCTTGAAGTGACGCAACGGAATATTTTTGCGCGAGGGGGGTGTGCGACAACCAATTCGCAATACCCTCGGACGATGATCGATCCCGCGTGCGATGCCACACCGGGGGAGGTCTTTCGCGCCGGTCATTGGTTCCGCTGCCGTCGCCGGACGGCCGCTCGGGAGATCGCATTGTCCATCGTTCGCTCGCTCGTCGGCTATGCGCCTGCCGTGGTCCTGCCGCGGATCGTGTCGCTGGTCCTCGTCCTGATCCTGACGCGTCTGATCTCCAAGGAAGAGTACGGCCTCTTCGTCCTGGTGATGACGGTGGCGGAGGCGATCGACGGCACGATCAGCAACTGGGTCCGGCTGGCGCTCGCCCGCTTCGCCTCCGGCCGCCCGGAGGCCTTCGGCCACGAGGCCGTCCGCAGCTTCTGGATCTACGCCGCCACGCTGGTTCCCGCCTTCGCCCTCGCCGCGATCGCCGGCATCGTCATGCGTGACGACGCCGACGAGGCGATCTTCGTCTTCGCGGTGGTGCTCTATCTGGCGGCGACCGGCGTCATGCGCTTTCCCTCGACGCTGATGTCGGTCCAGAACGATCGCAACGGCATCGTCGCCATGGAGGCGATCCGCGCCCTCGGCCTGCTCGTCGTCGGCATCGCGGCGGCCTGGATCTGGCCGTCCTTCTTCACCCAGACGCTGGTCTACGTGGCGATCACCGCGGTGGTCGGCCTGTGGGGCGCGCGCCGCGCCTTCGCCCGGCTCGACCTCCACGCCGGCGCGCTGGAGCCGCTGAAGTCCTATCTCGCCTACGGCCTGCCGATCATCCCGGCGGCGATCGTCGCGGCGGTCGCCAACTCCTCCGACCGGATCTTCCTCGATCAGGCGGTCGGCGCCGAGGCGGTGGCGGTCTATGCCGCCGGCGTGATGCTGGCGCGCCAGCCGCTCGATTTCCTCTTCAGCCTCGTCGGCGTGCGCACCTTCCCGCTGCTGATGGAGGCCTACGAGCGCGACGGCGACGCCGCCGCCCGCGGCCGCATGTCGGAGCTCGTCTCCGGCGTCACCTTCATCGCGCTGCCGGCCGCCGTCGGCATCGTCATGGTGGCCGATCCGATGAGCCGCGTGCTGCTGTCGCCCGACTATGCCGCCGCCGCGGTCCGGGTGCTGCCGCCGGCGGTGCTGGCCGCCGTCTTCATCGGCTACAAGACCTTCGTGCTCGAGCAAGTCTATCACATGAAGAAGCGCACCGGCCTCGGCGGGCTGGTGACGCTGCCGGCCGCCCTCGTCGGCCTCGCCGCCATGGCGGTGCTGGTGCCGCGCTGGGGCGTATGGGGCTGCGCGATCGCCTATCTGATCCAGAACTTCGCGCTCTTCGCGGTCAACTTCGTCGTCGCCCGCCGTCTGATGGCCTTCGCCATCCCCTGGCACGATCTCGCCCGCACCGCCGCCGCGACGCTCGCCATGGCGGCCGTGCTGGCTCTCGCCGCCCGGCCGCTGTCGCTGCTGCCGCTGCCGCTCGAACTCGTCGGCTCGATCGTTCTCGGCGTCGTCGTCTTCGGCTCCGTCGCCTGGGTGGTGCGTCCGGCGCCGCTCGACGAGCTCCTGCCGGCCCGCTTCCGCCGCCCGCGCTGAGGCGGCACCCCGCGTCGTTCGCATCGCGGACGAACGCCCGCCCGCCGAGGCCGAGGGCGGCCACGCACGCTCATGTGACGACAGGAATGTGTCACGCATGCTAGAGGCGACGTTCGACCGTCGGCGAGGGGCCGGCGGGGACGGAGAGAACCATGGCCGAAGCGGCTTCCCCGCCCGCTCCCCGCCACGGCGGACTGGCCGCGCTCGGCCATCGCGACTTCCGCCTCTTCATGGCGGCCCGTTTCCTCAGTGGACTGGCGATCCAGGCCTACAACGTCGGCCTCGGCTGGCACGTCTGGGACGTCACGCGCTCGGCCCTGGCGCTCGGTCTGGTCGGGCTCGCGGTCTTCGTGCCCAATCTCGTCTTCGCGCTGGCGAGCGGCGAGGTCGCCGATCGTTTCGACCGCCGCCTCGTCGCCTCGATCGCCTTCGCCACGATGGGAACGGCGGCGCTCGGCGTGCTGGTCTGCGTCGTCCTCGACGTCCGCTCGGCGACGCCGATCTATGCCTTCGCCGCGCTGCTCGGCACCGCACGCGCCTTCGGCAATCCCTCGACCCAGGCGCTCTTGCCGACGCTGGTGCCGCGCGAACTCTTCGCCAATGCCGTGGCACTCGGGTCGTCGGCCTGGCAGGTCTCCACCATCGCCGGCCCGGCGCTCGGCGGCCTCCTCTATGCGATCGGCCCGGAGGCGGCCTTCGGCTCGGCGGTCGCCGCCTTCGCCGTCGCCTCCGCCTCGATCTTCCGCGTCACGCCGCGCCCGCCGGTCGTGCCGCCGGAGAAGCCGTCGCTCGACCGGCTCTTCGCCGGCATCCGCTTCATCCGCTCGCGCCCGGCGATCTTCGGGGCGATCTCGCTCGATCTCTTCGCCGTGCTGCTCGGCGGGGCGACGGCGCTCTTGCCGATCTATGCCCGCGAGATCCTGGCGACCGGCCCCTGGGGCCTCGGCCTCCTGCGCTCGGCGCCGGCGCTCGGGGCGGCGGCGACCGCGATCTTCCTCGCCCACCGGCCGCTGCGTCGGCGCTCCGGCATCACCATGTTCACCGCCGTCGCGGTCTTCGGACTGGCCACCATCGGCTTCGGTCTGTCGACGGCGCTGGTGCCGGCGGTCGGCTTCCTGACGGTGCTCGGCGCCTCCGACATGGTGTCGGTCTTCGTGCGCCAGACGCTCGTCCAGCACGACACGCCCGACGAAATGCGGGGTCGCGTCTCGGCGGTGAATTCGGTCTTCATCGGGGCCTCCAACGAACTCGGCGAGTTCGAATCGGGGCTGCTCGCCGCGCTTCTCGGGCCGGTCGGCGCGGTGGTGATCGGCGGCGTCGGCACGCTCCTCGTCGCCGGTCTCTGGGCACACCTCTTCCCGGAGCTGCGCCGGCGCGACAAACTCGCCGAATGAACGACGGAACCGGGGGCACGCGATGGGCGGCATCGGCATGATGGAATGGGCGGAACTGGCGGGCGTGCTGCTCGGCGCCGGTGCGCTCTCCGGTCTGCTCGCCGGCCTCTTCGGGGTCGGCGGCGGCGCCGTCATGGTGCCGGTCCTCTATCAGCTCTTCGGCGTCGTCGGCGTGCCCGAGGAGCTGAAGATGCAGCTGGCGGTCGGCACCTCGCTCGCCGTCATCGTGCCGACCTCGATCCGCTCCTTCCTCGCCCACCGCGCCCGCGGCGCCGTCGACGAGGCGCTGCTGCGCGCCTGGGCGCTGCCGATCGTCGGCGGCGTGGTGATCGGCTCGTGGCTCGCCTCCTTCGCCCCGCCGGCGGTCTTCAAGCTGGTCTTCGTCCTCGTCGCCTGGGTCACGGCGGCGAAGCTCGGCTTCGGCAAGGCCTCGTGGAAACTCGCCGACGACGTTCCCGGGGAGCCGTGGCGCGCCGTGATCGGCGTCGTCACCGGCGTGCTCTCGGCGCTGATGGGCATCGGCGGCGGCTCGATCGTCAATCTGGTGATGAGCTTCTGCAACCGGCCGATCCTCCAGTCGGTGGCCACCGCCTCGGGCGTCGGCGTGCTGATCTCGATCCCCGGAGCGATCGGCTTCATGGCGGCCGGCTGGTCGCGCACCGCCCTGCTGCCGCCGCTGTCGATCGGCTTCGTCAGCCTGATCGGCGCGGCGCTGATCATGCCGACCAGTGTCTTCGTCGCCCCGATCGGCGCGCGTCTCGCCCACCGGCTCGACAAGCGCACGCTGGAGATCGTCTTCGCGCTGTTCCTCGGGGTGATGGGGCTGCGCTTCGTCGTCTCGCTCGTCTGAGAGGTGCCCTCATGGCCGACACGCCGCTGGTCTTCGATCGCGCCTTCGATCCCCGCCACGGCGAGGCGGTGCGCCTGTCGCCGCTCGTCCGTCGCGTCGTGGCGAAGAATCCCGGTCCCTTCACCTTCCACGGCACCAACACCTTCCTCGTCGGCGACGACGAGGTGGCGGTGATCGACCCCGGTCCCGACGATCCGGCCCATGTCGCGGCGATCCTGGATGCGGTGGGCGACGCCCGCGTCGGGGCGATCCTCGTCACCCACACCCATCGCGACCACTCCCCCGCCGCCGCGGCGCTGAAGGCGGCGACCGGCGCGACGGTCTTCGGCGAAGGTCCGCATCGCCCGGCCCGTCCGCTCGACATCGGCGAGATCAACCCGCTCGATGCCTCCTCGCAGACCGACTTCGTGCCCGACGTGACGCTTACCGACGGCGCCGTCGTCCGAGGCGCCGGCTGGACGCTCGAGGCGGTGGCGACGCCCGGCCACACGGCCAACCACCTCTGCTTCGCGCTCGTCGAGGAGGCGGCGCTCTTCACCGGCGACCACGTCATGGCGTGGTCGACCTCGATCGTCGCCCCGCCCGACGGCGCCATGGCCGACTTCATGGCCTCGCTGCGCCGGCTGATGGCCCGCGACGACCGGGTGCTGCACCCGGCCCACGGCGCCTCGATCGAAGATCCCCTGCCGTTCCTGCGCGGCCTCGAGGCGCATCGGCTGGGGCGCGAGGCGTCGCTGCTGGCCGAACTCGGCGACGGCGAGAAGACGATCCCCGAGATGGTGGCGACGATCTATGCCGCCGTCGATCGCAGCCTGCACGGTGCGGCGGCGCTGTCGCTGCTCGCCCATGCCGAGGATCTGGCGGCGCGCGGCGTGATCGCCGCGGTCGACGGACCGGTGCGGCTCTCCGCGCGGCTGAAGCGGATCTGACGGCTCAGCGGCCGTAGGTGTCGATCACCGCCTGATCGAGATCGTCGAGGAAGGCGCGGATGCGCGCCGGGCCGCGGCCGAAGTCGAGCCCGCCCCAGCGCGGCGAGGTGCGCATGTCGATGCGCGCGCCCGAGGGTTCCGGCAGGATGCGGATCACCACGTCGTCGGGCAGGCCGAGAACGAGCGACCGCGCGACCGCCTCGATGCGGCCGCGGTCGCCGTCGCCGGCAGGCTGCGACTGGTCGAGGATGGTCCAGCCCGCCGCCTCGACGCGCTTGCGCGCCACGGTCCACAGGAGGTCCGAGCCGATCGAATAGCGCCGCGGCCCGATCTCCGGCGTCAGCGCGCGGATGCGGGTGCGTTCTTCGAGCGACGGCGGGGTCGGCGTGTTCCAGCGGCCGACGCGGGCGAAGGCGGCGGCGCGGAACATCGGCGGATCGGTCGCGTCGGTCGAGACGTCGAGCACCACCGGATGGGTGAGGGCCTCGAAGGCGAGCCAGGCCGCCGGCGCCAGCGTGACGAGCGCCCAAAGGATGCCGCCGACCGCCAGACGCGCGCCGAGCCGTCCGTCGTGCCAGATCACCGCCGCCGCCGCGAGCCCGCCGAGGAGCGCCAGCGCGGCGAAGCCGAAGGCGGCGAGCATGATCGCCACCGCGTGCTCGGTCTCCATCCAGCCAAGCCGGTGGCCGGCGACGGCGATGATCAGCAACGGCAGCGAGAAGCCGCCCAGGTTCCGGCTCCATCCGGCGAGGCGGGATCGGCGCAGGGGCGGGCGATGGAGCATGGTCGGGATCGGGTCCGTCGGATCGGCGGTTCGAGGGCAGGACCCACCTCTAGCACGCCCGGTCCCGGTCGGGGAGGGGCGACGGGTTTGACCCGTCGCGCGAAACGGTGCATGTCGTGGCGACCGTTTCGGCGCGGCCCCTCGCGGACGCGCCCATCATCCGCCGAGGACGACCATGACCGAAGAGACCACGCCCGCCGCCGCCCCCGCGCTCCCCGATCGCCTGTCGATCGACCCGTCGAGCCCCTATTTCGACGGCGACATCCTGCAGCGCGGCATCGGCGTGCGCTTCAAGGGCGTCGAGAAGTTCAACGTCGAGGAATACTGCATCTCCGAGAGCTGGATCCGCGTGCCGGCCGGCCGCTCGCTCGACCGTCACGGCCGTCCGCTGACGATCAAGCTGACCGGCGAGGTCGAGGTCTGGTTCAAGGACTGAGGTCCGGCGCCGTGTTCGGCCCCGGTCAAGTCGGGGCCGACTGCACCGCGGTGATGGCGATGGCGGCGACGATGTCGTCGACCGAGCAGCCGCGCGACAGGTCGTTCGCCGGCCGCGCCAGCCCCTGCAGCAGCGGACCGATCGCCGCCAGTCCGCCGATCCGCTCGGCGATCTTGTAGCCGATGTTGCCGGCGGCGAGATCGGGGAAGACCAGCACGTTGGCGGGGCCGGTCAGACGGCTCAGCGGCATCTTGCGGGCGCGGATGGCCCCGTCGAGGGCGGCGTCGATCTGGATCTCGCCGTCGATCTCGAGGTCCGGCGCCTTCTCGCGCGCGAGTCTCAGCGCCGTGCGGACGCGGTCGAGGCTTGGGTGTTCGGCCGAACCCGCCGTCGAGAACGACAGCAGCGCGACGCGCGGCGTCTCGCGGAGCAGCGTGCGGCAGGAGCCAGCCGCCGCGATGGCGATGCCGGCGAGTTCCTCGGCGCTCGGCGCGATCACCAGCCCGCAGTCGGCGAAGATCATGCCGTGGGCGATCGGCGCGTCCGCCGACTTCGGCTGCATCAGGAAGAAGCTCGAGACCAGATCGGCATCGCCCGCCCGGCCGATGATCCTGAGCGCCGCGCGCACCGTGTCGGCCGTCGTCGCCACCGCGCCGCCGACCGTGCCGTCGGCCTGACCGAGCCGCACCCGCATGGCGGCCTGCCCGATCGGATCGCGCATCGTGGCCTGCGCCTCTTCGGCCGTCACGCCGCGATGGCCGCGCAGGGCGTGATAGGCGGCGGCGAGATCGTCGAGGTCGGGGGCCGTCGCGGTTGC
>DBMN01000370.1 GCA_002298965.1 Rhizobiales bacterium UBA697
GCGACGCGCGAGACGGCGGCGATCGCGGTCCTCGGCATGGGGGTGGCGACGGCACTCGCCGGGCCGCTCGGCCAGATCGGCGCCATCGCGGTCGGCGGGCTCGCCGGCGGATTGCTCGGTGCGCGCATGCCGCGGCGGGGGACGAGCGGCGATCTCGAGACGGCGATCGGACGACGCGAGGCGATCGGCTGGCTGGCGCTGCTTCTCGCCGGATCGGTGCTCTTGCCGTCGTTGGCGGCGGGCGGCGGCGTCGGTGCGTTGATCGACGGGTTCTGGCGGGCGGGCACGCTGGTCTTCGGCGGCGGCCACGTGGTGCTGCCGCTGCTCGAGGCCGGCTTCGTCGAGACCGGACGGGTGGCGCCGGAAGCCTTCCTCGCCGGTTACGGCCTCGTCCAGGCGGTGCCGGGGCCGCTCTTCACCTTCGCCGCCTTCCTCGGATCGGTGGCGACGATCGGGCCGGGCGGTTGGCTCGGCGGCACGATCGCGCTTCTGGCGATCTTCGCGCCGTCCTGGCTGCTGGTCGCGGGCCTCTTGCCGTTCTGGCGCGATCTCCGGCGCTCGGCGCGGGTCGCGGCGGTCGCCGCCGGCATCGACGCGGCGGTGGTCGGTCTGCTCGCCGCCGCCTTCCACGATCCGGTCTTCACCGGCGGCATCCGGTCGAGCGCCGACGCGGTGATCGCGACGGCGGCCTTCGTGGCGCTGGCGGTGTGGCGGCTGCCGCCCTGGGCGGTGGTGGCGGCGGGCGCGGCGATCGGTGCGGCGCGCGGTCTCGCCTGAGGCTCAGGCGGCCTCGGGCGTGAAGCGGGTGATCAGCGTCGCCAGCTCCGGTTCGTCGACGAGAAGGGCGGCATCGGCGGCGGTGAACCAGCGCACCTCGCGTTCGCCCTTCTCCTTCCAGTCCTCGAGCGTCTTCGTCGCCTTGAGCGCATAGACCTCGACCCGCAGCAGCTCGAAGCGATCCACGAGGCGCTTGAAATAGTCGTAGGTGCCGATCGGCGCCTTGGTCGGCTTGCCGGTGACGCCGGCTTCCTGCTCGGCTTCCAGGCGGGCGGCGTCGCGGTCGGTGCGGTTGCGCATCGGCCAACCCTTGGGGATGGTCCAGCGGCGGGTCTCGCGGGTCGTCACCAGACAGACCTCGAGGCGACCGTCGACGATCCGCCAGGGCAGGGCGGCGATCTGTCGGCGCGGAACGGTGGGTTCGGCCGACGGTTTCGCCATCAGAACAGCCCCACCAGCCACCAGGTGGCGGCCGAGATGGCGGCCGAGGCCGGGATCGTCACCACCCAGGCGACGACGATCGAGGAGGCGACGTTCCAGCGCACCGCCGAGGTGCGGCGCGCCGCGCCGACGCCGACGATCGAGCCGGTGATGGTGTGGGTGGTCGACACCGGAATGCCGAGCCAGGTGGCGAAGAACAGCGTCATGGCGCCGCCGGTCTCGGCGCAGAAGCCCTGCATCGGGGTGAGGCGGGTGATCTTCGAGCCCATCGTGTGGACGATGCGCCAGCCGCCGAAGAGCGTGCCCATGCCCATCGCCGCCTGACACGAGATCACCACCCAGAACGGAACGTGGAACTCGCCGCCGAGATAGCCCTGCGAATAGAGCAGCACGGCGATGATGCCCATGGTCTTCTGCGCGTCGTTGCCGCCGTGGCCGAGCGAATAGAGCGAGGCGGAGAGGAACTGCAGCGAGCGAAAGGAACGGTCGACGGCGAAGGGCGTGAAGGGTCGGCAGACCCAGCTGACGATCGCCACCAGCAGCAGCGCCAGGAGGAAGCCGAACAGCGGCGACAGCACGATCGCCGCGGTGGTCTTGAGGAAGCCCGACATGACGACGGCGGCGATGCCGGCCTTGGCGGTGCCGGCGCCGATCAGGCCGCCGACGAGGGCGTGCGACGACGACGACGGGATGCCGAGGAGCCAGGTGACGACGTTCCAGACGATCGCCCCGGTCAGCGCGCCGAAGACGACGCGCGGGTCGATCACCGAGGCCTCGACGATGCCCTTGCCCAGCGTCTGGGCGACGTGCAGGCCGAAGAACATGAAGGCGATGAAGTTGAAGAACGCCGCCCAGGCGACGGCATACTGCGGCGACAGCACGCGGGTCGAGACGATCGTGGCGATCGAGTTCGCCGCGTCGTGCAGGCCGTTCAGGAAGTCGAAGGCGAGCGCGACCGCGATCAGGCCGACGAGGAGGGGCAGGGCCAGCGTGGCGTCCATGGGGCTCTCTTCGGGGACGGCAGGTCGATCAGACGTGCTCGATGACGATGCCGGAGATCTCGTTGGCCACGTCCTCGAAACGGTCGGCGACGCGCTCGAGGTGGCTGTAGATCTCGGCACCGATCGTATAGGCCATCGGGTCGGAATTGCGATGGGCGAGGAAGAGCTCCTTCAGGCCGCGATCGTGCAGCTTGTCGGCGCGGCCCTCGAGCTCGGTGATCTTGACGGCGTAGGCGTTGAGCTCGGCGACGTTGGTGCCGATCTTCCGCAGCAGCGGGATCGCCTCGACGGTCAGCTCGGCCGCCTCGACGGCGATCGCCGCCATCTCGCGCATCGGCTCCTTGAACTCGGTCACCTCGAACAGGAGGATCGCCTTGGAGGTCTGGTGCATCTGGTCGATGGCGTCGTCCATCGACTCGATCAGATCCTTGATGTCGACCCGGTCGAAGGGCGTGATGAAGGAACGGCGCACCGCCAGCAGGACCTCGGCCGTGATGTCGTCGGCGGCGTTCTCGTGGCGCTTCACCTCGGCCGCGGCGGCGGCGATGTCGGGCGCGCCGGCGAGCAGGGCGTGCAGCGCCTTCGCGCCGTCGAGCAGGACACGGGCATGGGCCTCGAAGTGATCGAAGAACCCGTCTTCCTTGGGCATGATCGCCCGGAACCAGGACAGCATGGATTTGATCCGCGGTCGTTTCGTCGCGCGGAATTAATGACATTTCCGTGACGAAGGCGAGTCCGAAGTGCTGCCGATCCCCCGAGAAACGCGCTCGAGCCCGCCATGCGCGTCGCGAAGGGCACGCGCCCGCCCTGCGACGCTTGACCGCGGCGGAGCTTCGTGGTCGATCGCGGTCGCCCGCGACGGCGGGCGAAGGAGCGCGCGGATGACGGGTCCGAAGAGCATCAACGGTCTGGCCGGCTGGGCGATCCTGGCGGCGGCCTCGCTCGTCGTGGCGCTCGGCTTCGAGGAGGCGCGGCTGCCGGCCTCCTTCCTGATCGGACCGCTGATCGCCGCCATCGGCGTGCGCCTCGTCGGGATCGAACTCGCCGTGCCGCGTCGGGTCTTCCTCGCCTCCCAGGCGGTGGTCGGCGCCATGCTCGGCACCGCGCTGACGCCGTCGATCGTCGCGACCTTCCGCCACGAATGGCCGATCCTGCTCGGCTCAGTCGTGGTGATCGTGGCGACGGCGACCCTTCTCGGCTGGGCACTGTCGCGCTTCGGCATCGTGCCGGGGACGACCGGCGTCTGGGGCTCCTCGCCGGGCGCCGCCTCGGCCATGGTGGTACAGGCCGCCCATTACGGCGCCGACGTCCAGCTCGTCGCCTTCATGCAATATGTCCGCGTGCTCTTCGTCGCCTCGACGGCGTCGGTGGCGGCGCGGCTCTTCATCGGCGTCGAGGCGATGCCCGCCCCGCCGGTGCTGTTTCCGCCGATCCATCCCGGCCCCTTCGCCCTGACGATCGCGCTGATCGTGGTCATGGGCGTGCTCGGCGTGCTGTCGCGGGTGCCCTCGGGGGCGATGATCGGGCCGCTGGTCGTCGGTGCGGCGCTGCACGGCTCCGACACGTTCGCGATGGAACTGCCGACCTGGCTGCTGGTCGCCGCCTATACCGGCCTCGGCTGGACGATCGGCCTCGGCTTCACCCGCGCCTCGGTGGTGCACGCGGCGCGCGCGCTGCCGTGGATCGCCGCGTCGATCGTCGTGCTGATGGCGGTCTCGGCGGTGGTGGCGCTGGAGCTGCACGAGCGGCTCGGCATCGATCCCCTGACCGCGTGGCTCGCCACCTCGCCGGGCGGCATGGACACGATCGCGGTCATCGCCGCCTCGACGCCGGTCGACGTCTCCTTCGTGCTGGCGCTGCAGGCGGTGCGCTTCTTCGTCCTGGTGGCGATCGGGCCGGCCCTGTCGCGCATGGTCGCACGTACGCTCGAGCGGGGCTGAGGCGCGGCCTCGACCTTTCGTCCGTCGCGAACGGCTGATAGGGTCCGCCTTCCTTTTTCTCGGAGACGACGATGAGCGGACGCGTGCGCGACGAGGCGGCGATTTCGGCAGCGGTGACGGCCTTGCAGGCCCGGTTCGGCGAGCGGGTTTCGACCTCGGCGTCGATGCGCGAGCAACACGGTCACACGCTGACCTGGATCCCCAACCAGCCGCCGGACGCGGTGGTCTTCGCCCGCTCGGAGGCCGAGGTGGTCGAGATCGTCAGGATCTGCGCCGCCCATCGCTGCCCGATCGTGCCCTTCGGCGCCGGCACCTCGCTCGAGGGTCATCTCAACGCGGCCTACGGCGGCGTCTCGGTCGACGTCTCGGCGATGGACCGCATCGTCGCGGTCCACCCGGAAGATCTCGACGTGGTGGTCGAGCCCGGCATCCGCCGCAAGGCGCTGAACGAGCAGCTGCGCGACACCGGCCTGTTCTTCCCGATCGACCCCGGCGCCGACGCCACGCTGGGCGGCATGGCGGCGACGCGGGCCTCGGGCACCAACGCGGTGCGCTACGGCACGATGAAGGACACGGTGATCGCCATGCGCGTCGTCACCGCTTCCGGCGAGGTGGTCGTCACCTCGCGCCGCGCCAAGAAGTCGGCGACGGGCTACGACCTCACCCGTCTCTTCGTCGGCTCGGAAGGCACGCTCGGCATCATCACCGAGCTGACGCTGCGCCTCTCCGGCATCCCGGAGGCGATCTCGGGCGGCATCTGCCCGTTCCCGAACGTCGCGGCGGCGGCGGACGCGGTGATCGCGACCATCCAGTCGGGCATCCCGGTCGCCCGCATCGAGATCCTCGACGAGGCGCAGGTGAAGGCCTGCAACGCCTATTCGAAGCTGTCGCTGCCCGAGACGCCGCTGCTGCTGCTCGAGTTCCACGGCACCGAGGCCGGCGTCGCCGAACAGTCGACCCGCTTCGGCGAGATCGCCGCCGACCTCGGCGGCGGACCCTTCACCTGGGCGACGGTGGCTGAGGAGCGTACGAAGCTCTGGACCGCGCGCCACGACGCCTATTGGGCGGGCATGGCGATGCGTCCGGGCTGTCAGACCTTCTCGACCGACGTCTGCGTGCCGATCTCGCGGCTGGCGGAGTGCATCGCCGAGACCAAGCGCGACATCGAGGCCTCCGGCCTCTTCGCGCCGATCGTCGGCCATGTCGGCGACGGCAACTTCCACGTCCTGCCGCTGTTCGATCCGAACGACGCCGCCGAGATCGACAAGGTGAAGGCCTTCGTCGGACGCCTCGTCGAGCGGGCTCTGGCGATGGAGGGGACGGCGTCGGGCGAACACGGCGTCGGCACCGGCAAGATGAAGTATCTCGAGGCCGAGCACGGTCGTCCCGCCCTCGACGCCATGTCGGCGATCAAGCAGGCGCTCGACCCGCAGGGCATCATGAACCCCGGAAAGATCGTCACGATCTGACGCGGAACGGGCGGAGGGCGCGGTGAACTCGGCCTATATCGGCATCGGGGTCGCCATCATCCTGGCGCTGGTCGCAGCGCTGGTCGGGCCGTTCTTCGTCGACTGGAGCGCGCATCGCGCCGTCTTCGAGCGCGAGGCGAGCCGCATCGTCGGCGCCCCCGTCACCGTGCTCGGCGACGTCGACGCGCGTCTGCTGCCGAGCCCCCGCGTCCGTTTCGGCGACGTCGTGGTGGGCGACGTCGCCCGCCCGCTCGCCCGCGTCGGCCGTTTCGAACTCGATCTCGACGTCGCGGCGCTGACGCACGGCGACGTGCGCGTCGCCGAGCTGGTGCTCGAACGCCCCGGCCTCGATCTGGCGATCGACGCGGACGGCCGCGTCACCGGCCTTCCCGTCGCCGGCGGCGATCTCGCCGGCATCGGCATCGAGACGGCGCGGATCGTCGACGGTACGCTGCGGCTCGCCGATCGCCGTTCCGGCCGGCAGGAGAGCGTCACGGCGATCGCCGGTCGCGGCCGGGTCGAGGGCCACGGCGGTCAGTGGCGGCTCGACGTCGAGGGCGATCACGGCGGCAGACATCTGCGCTTCGAAGTCGCGGCGCGTCCCGACGGGGCGACGACACGGCTCAGGGCGCTGCTCGCCTCGCCGGCGGATGCGACGAGCGTTCTCCTCCTCGGCACGATCGACGGGGCCGATCGGCCGAAATTCGCGGGAACCGTGTCGCTCGAGCGTCGCGACGGCGGCGTGCCCTCCCTGACCGCGACCGGCCGGCTCGAGGCCGACGTCGCTGGGGCGCGGGTCGAGGATCTGGCGCTGACGCTCGGGGCGGCCGGCGACGAGACGAAGTTCGGTGGGCGGTTGGCCGCGACTTTCGGCAAGAACGCTGCCTTCGAGGCGGTGCTGGCGACGCCGCGGATCGATCTCGACCGCGGCGAGACGGCGAGCGGCGCACGGGCGCGCGTCGCGTCGCTGGCCGAACGGCTC
>DBMN01000115.1:0-374 GCA_002298965.1 Rhizobiales bacterium UBA697
CGGCGCTCGAACTCGGCGGCGAGTTCGGGATGGGCCGCGGCATAGGCCGCGAAGCGACGGCGCCAGTCGGCGGAGCGCGCCTTGCCGGCCTCGCGGGCGTCCCAGGCGGCGCGAACGGCATCCGGGATCTCGAAGGGCGCATGCGGCCACGCCATCGCCTCGCGCACGGCGGCGATCTCGGCGGCACCCAGCGGTGCGCCGTGACAGGTCTCCGTGCCCTCCTTGCCCGGCGAGCCGCGGCCGATCACCGTGCGGCAGCAGATCAGCGTCGGCTTCTTCGTCTCGGCCAGCGCCGCCTTGGTCGCGGCGTCGATCGACGCCGGATCGTGGCCGTCGACGCCGCGGATCACCTGCCAGCCGTAGGCCTCGAAGCG
>DBMN01000115.1:407-15584 GCA_002298965.1 Rhizobiales bacterium UBA697
ATCGAGATGCCGTTGTCGTCCCAGTAGCAGACGAGCTTGCCGAGCCCGAGCGAACCGGCGAGCGAGGCGGCTTCGTGGGAAATGCCTTCCATCAGACAGCCGTCGCCCATGAAGACGAAGGTGCGATGGTCGACGATGTCGTGGCCGGGGCGGTTGAACTGCGCGGCGAGCGTGCGCTCCGCCAGCGCCATGCCGACGGCATTGGCCAGCCCCTGGCCGAGCGGCCCGGTGGTGGTCTCGACGCCGGGCGTGTGGCCGACCTCGGGGTGACCGGCGGTCCGGGAGCCGAGCTGACGGAAGGCCTTCAGGTCGTCGATCGACAGGTCGTAGCCGGTCAGATGGAGCAGCGCGTAGATCAGCATCGAGCCGTGGCCGTTCGACAGCACGAAGCGGTCGCGGTCGGGCCAGCGCGGATCGCTCGGATCATGGCGCAGATGCTCGCGCCACAGGGTGGCGGCGATCTCGGCCATGCCCATCGGCGCGCCGGGGTGGCCGGACTTGGCCTGTTCGACCGCATCCATCGCCAGCGCACGCAGCGCCGCCGTGACCGGCCAGTCGAGGGCACCGGGACGGGTGCCGGCGAAGGAGAGGGGGGCGTTCATCGGTCTTTCCTCGTTTCGGGTCTTCTGGCAATGCGCGGAGGGCGGCGGTGCATCCTTGTGAGCGTTCGTGGTGTTTCCCGGCGGTGCGGCGGTTTCACCCTCCCATCAGGGGAGGGTGGCCCGCAGGGCCGGGTGGGGTTCGGCTCGATCGCGAGGCCGCACTCACCCCACCCCCGACCCCTCCCCTGATGGGAGGGGGGAGGACCGTGCCGGGAGGCTCGCGCCTCGTTCTGTCGTGTGTCGTGTGTCGTGTGAGAGCCGTCCGCCTCAGGCGGAGCGGCGTTTGCGGTCGACCATCTTCAGGATCGTCGGCGTCAGGATCAGCTGCATGGCGAGATCGAGCTTGCCGCCGGGGATGACGATCGAGTTCGCCCGGCTCATGAAACTGTCGTGCAGCATCGTGCGCAGGTAGGCGAAGTCGATGCCGCGCGGGTCCTTGAAGCGGATCACCACCATGCTCTCGTCCGGCGTCGGGATCCAACGCGAGATGAACGGGTTGGAGGTGTCGACCGTCGGCACGCGCTGGAAGTTGATATCGGTCTGCGAGAACTGCGGCGTGATGATGCGGACATAGTCCGGCATGCGCCGCAGGATCGTGTCCATGATCGCTTCGGTCGAATAGCCGCGGGTGTTCTTGTCGCGATGGAGCTTCTGGATCCATTCGAGGTTGATCACCGGCACGACGCCGATCTTGAGGTCGGCATGGCGGGCGATGTCGATCTCGTCGGTGACGACGGCGCCGTGCAGGCCCTCGTAGAAGAGCAGATCGGTGTTGGGCTCGAAGGTCCGCCACTCGGTGAAGGTGCCCGACGGCGAACCGAGCCGCTCGGCCTCCTCGGCGTCGTGGACGTAGGAACGGGTGCGGCCGTTGCCGGTCGCGCCGTAGGAGCGGAACGTCTCCTCGAGCTCGGCCAGCAGGTTCGCCTCGATGCCGAAATGCGAGAAGTTGTTGTCGCCGGCCGCCGCGCGCTCGGCGATCACGCGCTTCATCTCGGCGCGGTCGTGCCGGTGGAAGGCATCGCCCTCGATGTTGGCGGCGGTGATGCCCTCGCGGCGGAAGATCTGGTCGAAGGTCTTCTTCACCGAGGTGGTGCCGGCCCCCGAGGACCCGGTGACGGAGATGATCGGATGCTTGACGGACATGGGTTCGTCCTCCGGGGATCGGGCCCCTGATGCGATGTCGGATCGGGCGAGGCGGGCGACGGCTCAGGCCGTCAGCAGCCCGCGTCGGGCAAACAGCGGCGATCGTTCGGAATTGCCCCAATTGGTCGCGAGATAGCGCTCGAGGCGCTCGACCTTGGGCCGCGATCCGAAGATCAGCGGCACGCGTTGGTGCAGTTTCTCCGGTACGAGGTCGGCGACCGGCGTCTTGCCGTCGCTCGCCCGTCCGCCCGCCTGTTCCATCAGCATGCCGATCGGCGCCGCCTCGTAGACGAGGCGCAGGCGGCCGTTGGCGTAGCCCTTCCGCTGGTCGCCGGGATAGAGATAGATGCCGCCGCGGATGAAGATCCGATGCGCCTCGGCCACCATCGAGGCGATCCAGCGCATGTTGTAGTCGCCGCCGCGCGGACCGTCGCCGCCGGCGACGAGATCGTCGACATAGGCGCGCACCCGGTCGTCCCAGTGGCGGTAGTTCGACATGTTGATGGCGAACTCGCGCGCCTCCTCCGGCACCCTGAGCCCCGCCTCGATCAGCCGGAAGCGCCGGGCCTCGGGGTCGAGGACGAAGAGATCGACGCCGTCGCCGACCGTCATCACCAGCGCGACGTGCGGTCCGTAGACGACGTAGCCCGCCGCCACCTGCTCGCGCCCCGGCCGCAGGAAGGCCTCGTCGGTGCCCGGATCGATGCCCTCGATCCGGCGACGGACGGAGAAGATCGTGCCGACCGAGACGTCGGTGTCGATATTGGAGGAGCCGTCGAGCGGATCGATCGCCACCAGGAGCCGACCCTCGGGGTCGAGGGCCATGGCGTGGTCGGCCTCTTCCGAGGCGAGGGCCGCGACCGGAGCCGAGCGGCAGGCCTCGTAGAGGATCTGGTCGCAGCGCACGTCCAGTTCCTTCTGGACGTCGCCGCCGCCGTTGTCGGCTCCGCGCGAGGCGCCGAGGGCCCCTGCGAGCGGCCCGCGGGTGATCAGGCCGGCGATCTCGGCACAGCCGCGAGCGATGGCGTCGACGGTCGCGGCGATGTCGAGCCGCGACGGATCGCAGCCGGCCCAGGCCTCCAGCCGGGCACTCAGATCGGGGGGCGTCGATGCTTCGCGCATGACTTTAACCTCTCGGTGTTTCCTGTTGTCCCTGAACGATGATCGCCGCTCGTGCCTTTTTCGGTCTATGCGAACCGACGATCGAGGAAGCGCTCAGGGATCGATGTTCCTGGCGAGCACCCGGCTGGACCGGATCTCTGCCTCGGTGATGGTGGAGAGATCGCCCACGTCGACCTCGCGCCCCTCTTCGAAGAGGCGGATGGCCTGGCGCAGGCGGGCACGGTCGAAGGCGTTGCGGATCGACCGGGCATTGGCGAAATCGGGTTGGGTGCGGCGTGCCACGACATAGTCGGCGAGCGCGGCGCGGGCTCCCTCGTCGAACCGGTAGCCCTCCTTTTCGGCGATCACGTCGGCGATGCGCAACAGTTCGTCGTCGCGATAGTCGGGGAAGTCGACGTGATGGGCAATGCGCGAGCGGAAGCCCGGGTTTGCGGAAAAGAAGGTCTGCATCCGGTCGGCGTAGCCGGCGAGGATCACGACGAGATCGTCGCGCTGGTTCTCCATCACCTGCAGCAGGATCTCGATCGCCTCCTGACCGTAGTCCTTCTCGTTCTCCGGCCGATAGAGGTAGTAGGCCTCGTCGATGAAGAGGACGCCGCCCATGGCGCGCTTCAGGACCTCCTTGGTCTTGGGCGCGGTGTGGCCGATGTACTGGCCGACCAGATCGTCGCGCGTCACCGAGACGAGATGACCCTTCCGGACATAGCCGAGGCGGTGGAGGATCGACGCCATCCGGAGCGCGACGGTGGTCTTGCCGGTGCCGGGGTTGCCGGTGAAGGCCATGTGCAGCGTCGGCGGCGAGGTTTCGAGCCCCATGATCTTGCGCGCCTTCGTGACGAGCAGGTGGGCGGCGATCTCGCGGATACGGTCCTTGACCGGCTTCAGCCCGATCAGGTCGCGGTCGAGCTCGGCGAGCAGAGGCCCGATCTCGGTCTCGCGCCACAGGGCGGCGAGATCCAGCCGGTCCGGGGTCGCGGCCGCAGGGTCTGGGATGAGCGGAGCGTTCATGATCGGACCTCTTCTGCGTCGATCGTCGGTCGCTCGGCCGAAGGCCGACCCTTCTCCCCTCGTGGGAGAAGGTGGCCGAAGGCCGGATGAGGGGGCGCCGCGCAGCGGCATTCTCATCTCGAATGAGGAGCGGGTGGAGAGGACGAACCCCTCATCCGCCCCTGCGGGGCACCTTCTCCCGCAAGGGGAGAAGGGCTGGCGGGGCGACCGCCTCGATCGAAACGAACCGCCGTCCGCTCACGCCGCCGAGCGACGACGCACGGCGTAACGCTGGATGCGGCCGGCTTCCTCAATGCGGTCGAGGACGAAGCCGGGTTCCTTCGACGGGCGGTGCACGATGAAGGAGAGGCGGATCGTCTCCCAACCACGCGTGCTGTCGAAGGCGTTGATGCGCACGTAGGCCTCGGGGTTGGCCTCGCGGGCCGCCCGCACCTCGGCCATCACGCCGGCGGCGTCGCGCAGGTCGAACATCGGCATCCCCCACATGTCCCAATAGGTGTTGCGGGGATGGGGGTCGTCGGTGACCTCGATGCTCACCGCCCAGCCCTGGTTCAGGGCATGTTCGATCTGGGCGGAGATCTGCGCGTCGGTGAGGTCGGGCAGGAACGAGAAGGCGCCTTGGGTCAGTCGCATGGAGGCTACTCCGGGTCTGGATGAGAAGGGGGAGGCGGCCGGTTTCAGGGCGGACCGACCGCCTCCCGCGCGGCGGGCCGAAGGGAGGCTCAGCTCGCCGCCGCCGTCGGAACGAAGTCGGACGTGTCGGTCGAGGCGTAGTCGAAGGTGACGGAGCCCCAGGTCGCGAGCGCGGCCTCGAGCGGCTTGCACCACTTGGCGGCGTCGCGCAGGATTTCCGGGCCTTCCGCCATGATGTCGCGACCCTCGTTGCGGGCGAGAACCATGGTCTCCATGGCGACGCGGTTGGCGATGGCGCCGGCCTGGATGCCCATCGGATGGCCGATGGTGCCGCCGCCGAACTGCATCACCACGTCGTCGCCGAAGAGATGCAGCAGCTGGTGCATCTGACCGGCGTGGATGCCGCCCGAGGCCACCGGCATGACCTTGCGCAGGTCGCACCAGTCCTGTTCGAAGAAGATGCCGCGCTGATAGTCGACGGCGTTCTTCGCCTCGCGGCAGACGTTGTAGTAGCCCTGCACTGTCATCGGATCGCCCTCGAGCTTGCCGACGGCGGTGCCGGCATGCAGGTGGTCGACACCGGCCAGCCGCAGCCACTTGGCGATGACGCGGAACGACACGCCGTGGTTCTTCTGCCGGGTGTAGGTGCCGTGACCGGCGCGATGCATGTGCAGGATCATGTCGTTGGCGCGGCACCACTCGGCCATCGACTGGATCGCCGTCCAGCCGATCACGAGATCGATCATGACGATGCAGGAGCCGATCTCCTTCGCCATCTCGGCGCGACGGTACATCTCCTCCATCGTGCCGGCGGTGATGTTGAGATAGTGGCCCTTGATCTCGCCGGTGGCGGCGGTCGCCTTCATCACCGCCTCCTGGCCGTAGAGGAAGCGGTCGCGCCAGTGCATGAAGGGCTGCGAGTTGATGTTCTCGTCGTCCTTGGTGAAGTCGAGGCCGCCGGCGAGGCCCTCGTAGACCACGCGGCCGTAGTTCTTGCCCGAGAGCCCGAGCTTCGGCTTGATCGTCGCGCCGAGCAGCGGCCGGCCGAACTTGTCGAGGCGCTCGCGCTCGACGACGATGCCGGTCGGCGGCCCGCGGAAGGTCTTCACATAGGCCGGCGGGAAGCGCATGTCCTCGAGACGGGCGGCCTTCAGCGGCTTGAACGAGAAGACGTTGCCGATGATCGACGCCGTCAGGTTGGCGATCGAGCCTTCCTCGAACAGGATGATGTCGTAGGCGACCCAACAGAAGTACTGGCCCGGCTGGCCCGGCACCGGCTCGACCTTGTAGGCCTTGGCGCGGTAGCTGTCGCAGGCGGTGAGGCGATCGGTCCACACGACGGTCCAGGTCGCGGTCGAGCTCTCGCCGGCGACCGCCGCGGCCGCTTCCATCGGATCGACGCCGTCCTGCGGCGTGATGCGGAAGAGGGCGAGGACGTCGGTGTCCTTGGGTTCGTAGTCTCCGTCCCAGTAGCCCATCTGGGCGTACTTCAGGACGCCCGCGCCGTAGCGCTTCTTGGCATCCATCGGGGTGGCGGCGGCAGGCTTGTCCATCACGGTCATGGGCGTTCCCTCGTCTTGGTTGGAGGGATGCTGCGCCGGCGTTTGAATTAAGCAAATTCGTATTTCTTTTCGTTCGGATTCAGATAATCTGAAGTCCATGCGAAACGTCACCCTGAAGCAGCTCCGAATGTTCCGTGCCGCGGTCGAAGGACGCTCCTTCGCCGCCGCCGCGCAGGCCACCCACGTGACCCCGCCGGCGGTCACGGCGCAGATGAAACTGCTCGAGGAGGAGGTTGGTCTGCCCCTCTTCGAACGCGACGCGCAGGGCCTGACGCCGACCGCCGCAGGGCGGGAAATCCTCGATGCGTCAAGGCGTTTGGAGAAGATCCTCGACGATGCGCGATCGAGCGTCGAGGCGCTGCGGACCCCCGACGGCGGCCGCGTCACGGTGGGCGTGGTGTCGACCGCCAAATACTTCGCGCCGATGCTGCTGGCGGCCTTCGCCCGCGAGCACCCCCGCGTCGAGCTGGAGCTGGTGGTCGGCAACCGGTCGGACATCGTGTCGCGGTTCGAGGCCGGCGATCTCGACCTGACGATCATGGGACGACCGCCCGAGGAGGTGCCGGTCGAGAGTGCGCTGATCGGCGCCCACCCCCACGTGGTCGTCGCCGCCCCGACCGACCCGCTGGCGCGCGAACGCCGAATCGATCCCGCCCGCTTCGCCGACCGCACCTTCCTGGTGCGCGAGCCGGGCTCGGGCACCCGCACGCTGATGGAGCACTTCCTGGCGCGATCGGGCATCCACCCGAAGATCGGCATGGAGATCGGCTCCAACGAGACGATCAAACAGGCGGTGATCGCCGGCCTCGGCCTCACCTTCATCTCCGCCCACACCGTGGCGGCCGAGGTCGAGGACCATCGCCTCGTCGTGCTCGACGTCGTCGGTCTGCCCTTGTGGCGGCGCTGGTACGTGGTGCGGCTGGCGCGCAAGAAGGCGATGCCGGCGACGCGGGCGCTGATCGACTTCGTGCGCAGCCGCGGCGGCGCCTTCCTGCCGCAGATCCCCGGCATCCCCGACGCGCCCGGCGACGGCTGAGGCCGCGCGGCGACGCGCCGCGGCCGGCGAGATTTCCACAATTCGGCGAAGCTTTTGCGTCCGATGCGGGTAGGGGCTTGCCCGTAACCGCGAAGCACTATAAGAACCCGCCCCGTGAGCGCCCTTCGTCTATCGGTTAGGACGGCAGCCTTTCACGTTGCAAAGACGGGTTCGACTCCCGTAGGGCGCGCCACACACTCTCCAAGACATCGAAGACCAGACGTCTCGCCGATCGCGGGAGCCGCCTTCGCGCGTGTTTCGTCGCATGAGAGCGATCGGCAGCCGCCTCAACCCGGCCCCAACGCCAGACCCATCGTCGTACCGACCCCGTCTTCGCCGAGCGGGCGGAAGCCGAGGCGGCGGTAGAGGCGGGCGGCGTGCGGGTTGGTGTGGGCGACCATCAGCGACAGCGCGGTCCAGCCGGCCGCGCGCGCCGAACGGATCGTCTGCGTGAGCACCGCCGTGCCGATGCCGCTGCCGCGCATCGCCGGGTCGAGGGCGATGTCGACGATCCGCAGCGTCGGCGCCTCGGCGCGCGGGTCGCGCGCAGTGACGAGACGGCCGACCGCGACGCCGTCGACGAGAATCATCCGACGGTCGGCATCGGGGTATTCGCCCGCGCAGCCGGCCTCGTGGGCGCGATACTGCTGGTCGAGCACCATCGCCAGCATCGGTTCGGGCAGGGCCGCGGCGGCGAAGAGCGCGCGCCGATCGGCGATGAAGAGGGCGCGCAGGAAATCCGCGTCGCCGGGTTCGACCGGCCGCAGGGCGAACGCCGGGAGATCGGCACCGGCGGCGGCGTCCTCGACGGCGGAGCGCGTCGGCATCGACAGTCCTCCCTCGGGGCGCGCCGACGCCGGACCGACCGGCGTCGAGCGTCCGTGCCTCACTGGAAGCTCGGAAAGACACCCTGAGTGGCGATGCAGTAGTAGAGCTGCAGCGTCGGCTGGTCGTTCGGATGCGGCAGGCCACCGCCGGCGGGGGCGACGGTCGTCGGCGCGAGCATGGTCGGCGGCGCCGTTCCGGCCGGCTGGAAGCCGTTGATGTTGGGATCGATCAGCGTCGCGCCCGCGGTCGGCACCGCGGTGGCGCTGGCCCCGCGATAGAGCGTCATCGAATGGTTGTGCATCGGCATCTGCGATTGCAACAGCGTGACCGTGTCCTCGCCCAGCATCTCGCCGATCGAATAGGTGGAGAGCCCCGGTCCCTGGCCCTGTCCGGCCACCACCCGGACGGTCGAACCGTTGATGTTCGGCAGCGCGAAATTCGTCTGCCCGTTGCCGCCGTAGTAGGTCCCGATCAGCGCGAACAGAGCAGTGTTCGAGGAGATCGGCAGGAGCTGGCCGTTGCAGGGCATCCAGCCGCGGGGAACGAAGTTGTAGGGGAACGGCATGATCGTTCCGATGAAGATGTTGTCCATGGGGTTTCTCCCGGCGCGCATGCGACGATCATCGGTGGAGGGCGACATCACGCCGGAGGCGGGTAGATCCCGAAGAGCGCGATGCAGTAGTTGCCGACCAGCGTCGGCATGATGTTGTCGTGGGGCAGGTTGCTGCCGGTCGCGGAGATCGTCGTGGACGCCATGATCTCGGGCACCGCGCCGGAGATCGACGCCGCATAGGGATTGAGGCCCGAGCCGGGGCCGACGCCGGTGCCGAAGCCGACGTTCGGACCGGGCGTCGCGGTGCCGCCCACCGGAGGACTGCTCGAGGACGCCGTCAGCGCGTGCCCGTGCGCGGGCACCGACGTCGTGAGGAGCGTCACCTGTTCGGTACCGCCGGCCTCGCCGATCACGCGCGCCGTGAGGCCCGGACCGGTCCCCTGGTGGATCGGAACGCGGCCCCTGAGGTCGGGAAGCGCGAAGGTCTGGACGCCGTCGCCGCCGTAGGTCGTGCCGATCAGGTTGAAGAGCGTGACGTACTCCCCGATCGGCAGAAGCGCCCCGTTGCAGATGGCCCAGCCGTTCGGAATGCGGGGGAAGGCGAAGAGCATGATCGTGCCGATGTAGGGCTCCATGGCGAGATCCCTCGTTTGTCGTGTTGACGTTGCCTGTCTTCGATCGCTCAGTCGCGGCTGGGGAAGATCCCCTGGAGCGCGATGATGTAGTTCACGACCAGATACGGCTGCATGTTCTGGTGGGGGCCGCCGGTGCCGCTCGGGCCGATGTTGTTCTGCGACAGCATCACGAGCGCGGTCGGGTCGGCGAACATCGTCGCCGTGGCATCGCCGTTGGCGCCGAAGATCTTGTTCGTGGCAGGGCCGGCGCGGCCGGACCCGGCCTTCGTCGTGGCGTTGACGAAGTGGGTGTGCTGCGGCAGCTGGTTCGCCGTCAGCGTCACCGTCTCGGTGCCCGACGGGAGGCCGGGATCGGACTGCGACATGCCGACCGGCGTGCGGCCGCGCAGATCGGGAAGGCCGAAGGTGGTGCGCCCGTCGCCGCCGAAGTTGGTGCCGAGAAGCGAGAAGAGCGCCTGATTCTGGGCGATGGGCAGGAGTTGGCCGTTGCACAGCGCCCAGCCCTTGGGGGCGTAGGCGAAACCGACCGGCATGATGGTTCCCAGATAGGTATCCATGCTTATAAACCCCCGGTTGTTTGGCATTTCGAGCAAACCATAGGTCCTGAAATCTGTCCAGCGCCGTCACTGAAAACTTTGGGTGCGTTATTGCTGCATGACGCCATGCGGCGGGGTCACTCTCCCTGTCATGACAGGCGGAAGCGTACAAATGTGCGATCGATCTGTATCAAGATTGCAACAACTCTCGACGAAGCCGGCGACTTCCATGACGATCGGAATCCGTGCGTTCCCAAGCCCATGTGACATGACACGGTCTTGTTTCGATTGGACTCGGTGACCTGTGGACGCGCCGTGGATCGACGACGTCACCGCGCATTTTATATTGAAACAATATTTCGTGAGGTTGTGTCGGAAGGCCGCTCGTGCATTACTCGCATTCCGCGCATCGGATCGGTCTCGGGGCGACCGCGCGCATGCTTGGGGCAGGGTGGGGATCCATGTTCGTCGGTTCGTCGATTTTCGGCTGCGCGGCACGACCGCGATCGCAAGGTTTCGGCGCCTTTCGGCGCGCGCCGTCGATGCGAGGGCTCGCGGGGCTCCTCGGTCGGGGCATCACGATCGCGGTGTTCGCGCTGATCCTGCAGGTCCTGTCCGCGGCCACCGCCTCGGCGGCCTGCAACAACTCGCTCGACTTCACCGGCAAGGTGCTGAACGACACGGTGACGCTCGACGTCTCGACCTGTGCCGAGGGGCTACGGGCCGGCCTCTACAAGACCAACGGCTTCGACAGCCAGACCGACGCGCCGATGGCCTATTCGACCGGTGTCGGAAACCCGTCTTCGGCGACACTGACCGGACCGAACGGCGCCAAGTTCCTCGTCACGCCGATCTCGAACGACGGCAACCTCACCTTCTCGTCCTACAGCTTCAAGATCACGCAACTGGGGTCGTCGACATCGGATTCCGTGAATCTCTACTACGCGTCGGAAAGTTGCCCGGTATCGGCGAACTGTCAATTCTACCAGAATACGACGTTTGTCTATGCTACAACCGACACGCTCTACACGGTATCGATGTCGAATCTGCCGCTCGCGACGCCGGCCTTCTCGTCGACGTCGCTGACCTACGGCACGACGATCGCCTACAACACCGGTTCGGCCTCGGCGACGTCGATCGACATGGTGACTCTGGGCTCGCCGACCAACTCGCCGACCGCCTATTACCTCGGGTCGTCCGGCACCTCGACCAGCGGCACCTCGACCAACGGCGCCTCGCTGTCGGTGACGACGGCGGGCGTGGTCTCCTATACCCCGGTCGTCGGCTTCCGCGGCTCGGACACGTTCCAGATCCGCGCCCACAACGCCTCGGGCGATTCGTCGACGGCCACGGTGACGGTCACGGTCGGCAATCCGACCCTGTCGATCTCGCTCTCCGGTTCGGGCGCCACCGCCATGACGGCGCTGTCGGGCTATTCGATCACCACGTCTGGCGGCAAGTCGCCCTACAGCTGCGCCACCTCGGTCGCCTCCGGCGCCTTGCCCGGCGGCGTCTCGATCGGCTCGAACTGCGCGCTCTCCGGCACGCCGACCGCCGCCGGCACCTTCAACTTCACGCTCCAGGTCACCGATTCGTCGACGGGTACCGGCACCTTCAGCCAGACCAGCGGCACGCTGAGCCTGTCGGTCGCCCTGGCGTCGCAGACGATCACCTTCGCCGATCCGGGCGCGCAGAACTTCGGGACGACGCCGACGCTCTCGGCCTCGGCGAGCTCGGGCCTGACGGTCGCCTTCTCGTCCTCGACCACCGGCGTCTGCACCATCACGTCGGGCGGTACGCTGACCTTCGTCACCACCGGGACCTGCACCATCGACGTCGATCAGGCCGGCAACGCCGCCTATGCCGCGGCGACCCGCGTGACGCGGAGCTTCGCCGTCAATGCCGTCGCCCCGGGCGCCCCGACCATCGGCACCGCCACCGCCGGCGACACCCAGGCGAGCGTGACCTTCACCGCTCCGGCCTCGACCGGCGGCTCGACGATCTCCGGCTATACCGTCACCTCCTCGCCGGGCGGCATCACCGGCACCGGCTCGGCATCGCCGATCACCGTGGCGGGCCTCACCAACGGCACCGCCTATACGTTCACCGTGACGGCGACCAACGGCATCGGGACGGGTGCGGCCTCGGCCGCCTCCAACAGCGTGACGCCGAAGGCGCCTCAGACCATCACCTTCGCCGATCCGGGCGCCCAGACCTTCGGCACCTCGCCGACCCTGACCGCCACCGGCGGAGCCTCGGGCAATGCGGTGACCTTCACCTCGTCGACGACGGGCGTCTGCACCATCACCTCGGGCGGCACGCTGACCTTCGTCACCGCCGGCTCCTGCACCATCGCCGCCGATCAGGCGGGCAACGCCGCCTTCGCCGCCGCGACCCAGGTGACGCGGAGCTTCACGGTCAACGCGATCGCGCCGGGCGCCCCGACCATCGGCACCGCGACGGCGGGCGACGCCCAGGCGAGCGTGGCCTTCACCGCGCCCGCCTCGAACGGCGGTTCGACGATCTCCGGCTATACCGTCACCTCGTCGCCCGGCGGCATCACCGGCACCGGCTCGGCCTCGCCGATCACCGTCGCGGGCCTCACCAACGGCACGGCCTATACGTTCACCGTGACGGCGACCAACGGAACCGGGACCGGCTCGGCCTCGGCCGCCTCGAACAGCGTGACGCCGAAGGGCGCGCAGACCATCACCTTCGCCGATCCGGGCGCCCAGACCTTCGGCACCACGCCGACGCTCTCGGCCTCCGCGAGTTCCGGCCTGACGGTCGCCTTCTCGTCCTCGACCACCGGCGTCTGCACCATCACCTCGGGCGGCGCGCTGACCTTCGTCACCGCCGGCACCTGCACCATCGACGCCGATCAGGCCGGCAACGGCGTCTGGGCGGCGGCGACGCGGGTGAGCCGCAGCTTCACGGTCAACGCGATCGCGCCCGGCGCGCCGACCATCGGCACGGCGACCGCGGGCAACGCCCAGGCGAGCATCACCTTCACCGCCCCGACCGCGACCGGCGGCTCGGCGATCTCCGGCTACACCGTGACCTCCTCGCCGGGCGGCCTCACCGGAACGGGCTCGGCCTCGCCGATCACCGTGTCCGGCCTCACCAACGGCGTCGCCTACACCTTCACGGTGAAGGCGACCAACGGGGCCGCCACGGGCGCCGATTCCGCCGCGTCGAACAGCGTGACGCCGGCGGCGCCGCAGACCATCACCTTCGCCGATCCGGGTGCGCAGAGCTTCGGCACCACGCCGACGCTCTCGGCCTCCGCGAACTCGGGCCTGACGGTCGCCTTTTCCTCGTCGACGACCGGCGTCTGCACCGTCACCTCCGGCGGGGCGCTGACCTTCCTGACGACCGGGACCTGCACCATCGATGCCGATCAGGCCGGCAATGCCGCCTGGCTCGCGGCGACGCGGGTGACGCGCAGCTTCGCCGTCAATGCCGTGGCGCCGGGCGCCCCGACCATCGGCACCGCCACCGCCGGCGACACCCAGGCGAGCGTCACCTTCACCGCGCCGGCCTCGAGCGGCGGCGCCACCATCACCGGCTATACGGCGACCTCGTCGCCGGGCGGCATCACCGGCACCGGCACGACCTCGCCGATCACCGTGTCCGGCCTGACCAACGGCGTCGCCTACACGTTCACCGTCACCGCGACGACGACCGCCGGCACCGGCGCGGCCTCGGCGGCGTCCAACAGCGTGACGCCGAAGGCGTCGCAGACCATTACGTTCGCCCAGCCGGCGGCGCAGACCTTCGGCACCACCCCGACGCTCTCGGCCTCGGCGAGCTCGGGCCTGACGGTCGCCTTCTCGTCCTCGACCACCGGCGTCTGCACCATCACCTCGGGCGGCGCGCTGACCTTCGTCACCGCCGGCACCTGCACCATCGACGCCGATCAGGCCGGCAACGGCGTCTGGCTCGCGGCGACGCGGGTGAGCCGCAGCTTCGCCGTCAACGCGGTGGCGCCGGGCGCCCCGACCATCGGCACCGCGACGGCGGGCGATGCCCAGGCGAGCGTGACCTTCACCGCCCCGGCGGCGACCGGCGGTTCGGCGATCACCGGCTACACGGTCACCTCCTCGCCCGGAGGCATCACCGGGACGGGCTCGGCCTCGCCGATCACCGTGCCGGGGCTGACCAACGGCACCGCCTACACCTTCACCGTGACGGCGACCAACATCGCCGGTTCGGGCTCGGCGTCGAGCGCCTCGAACAGCGTGACGCCGAAGGGCAACCAGACCATCACCTTCGCCGATCCGGGCAGCCAGGCCTTCGGCACCACGCCGACGCTCCCGGCATCGGCGAGTTCGGGCCTGACGGTCGCCTTCTCCTCGTCGACCACCGGCGTCTGCGCGATCACCAGCGGCGGCACGCTGACCTTCCTGACGCTCGGCACCTGCACCATCGATGCCGATCAGGCCGGCAACGCCGCCTGGAACGCGGCGACGCGGGTGACGCGCAGCTTCGCGGTGCAGGCGGCGTTGCCGGTCGTGTCCTCGATCGCGCCAACCTCGGGTCCGACCAGCGGCGGCACGACCGTCACCATCACCGGCACCGACCTCCTCGCCGCCTCGGCGGTGACCTTCGGCGCGACCCCGGCCGCGAGCTTCGCCATCGTCTCCGCCACCTCGATCACCGCGACCGCGCCGGCCGGCGTGGCCGGCACCGTCGACGTGAGGGTGACGACGCTCGGCGGCACCTCGGCGACCGGGGCGGGCGACCGCTTCACCTATGTCGCGGCGCCGATCGCCGGCGCCGTCTCGGCGACGGTCGAACCCAACTCGACCAACAATCCGATCACGCTCTCCCTGTCGGGCGGCACCGCCACCGGTGTCGCCGTCTCGACCGCGCCGGCGCACGGCTCGACCTCGGTTTCCGGCACGTCGATCAGCTACACGCCGACGGCGGGCTACACCGGATCGGACTCCTTCCAGTACACGGCGACCAACGTCGGCGGCACCTCGGCGCCGGCGACCGTGACCATCACCGTCAACAAGGGCGCGCCGACCATCACGGTCTCGTCGTCCAACGCCGCGCCGGCCTTGGGCGCACCGGTGACGCTGACGGCGACGCTCACCGGCGGCGTCTCGCCGACGGGAACGGTCACCTTCAAGGACGGCGCGACGACGCTCGCCACCGTCGCCCTCTCGGGCGGCTCGGCCAGCACCACGGTCTCGTCGCTGACGCTCGGGGCCCATGCGATCACCGCGGCCTATGCCGGCGACGCCAACAACCTCGCCGTCACCTCGTCGACGACCACCGTCACCGTGTCGTCGCGGCCCGATCCGTCGGCCGATCCGACGGTGCGCGGCATCGTCACCTCGCAGGTGACGACCGCCAACCGCTTCGCCCAGGCCCAGATCGACAACACCATGCGTCGCCTGGAGGAGATCCACGACGAGGACGACGGCACCGACGGCAACGACGGTTCCGGCCCCGGCGGCTCGGGCTCCGGCTCCGGCGGCACCTCGTCCGGCTCGGCCACGCCCTCCGGC
>DBMN01000333.1 GCA_002298965.1 Rhizobiales bacterium UBA697
CCGGCAGCCGCCGCGCCATGGCCGCCCGCGTCGAGGCGGCCTTTCCGCAAGGCACCCGCGTCGGCAATCCGGCGGCGGGCTTCCTGCTGTGGGTGGAACTGCCCGAGGGCGTCGACGGCTGGGCGCTGCACGAGCGGGCGCTCGCCGCCGGCATCGGCGTGGCGCCGGGGCGGCTCTTTTCGACCGGCGACGACTTCGGCCGTCACCTCCGGCTCAATGCCGCCAATCCGGTGGTGCCGCGGGTGCTCGAGGCGATCGACCGGCTCGGGCGGATGGCGCACGAGATCGGCGGTCGCGGCGAGGGTCCTCGGCGGTGATGACGCAGTCGGGGTCCTGATACGCGAAGGGCCCGGATCTCGCGATCCGAGCCCCATGGGCGGGACATCCCCCGAGCCCGTTCCCCGCGGAGGATCAGGCCTTGGCCATCTTCTTGCCGATCGCCTCGGAGACGTAGCCGAGCGCCGCGCCGATCACCAGCGAGACCAGGATCATCCCCGCCTTGGTGGTGAGGGCGGAGCCGCCGTTGGCGCCGAACCAGGTCGCCGCGCCGAAGAAGGCGCCGGGGATGAAGCCGAACAGCGGGATGTTGGCCTGCAGGACCATCAGGCCGGCGGCCACGCCGACGATGACGGCGAGGACGAGGATGTTGCCCCCCCCGACGAGGCCGAACAGCAGCAGGGCGAGGAAGGCCCAGATCGCACCGCTGAGGTTGCCGGCCAGCGCCTTCTTCAGGCCGTCGAGACCACCGCCGGCCGCGTAGAAGGATCCCCAACCGATGACGCCGGCCCAGACGACGAGATCCAGGCTCGGAATTCCGATCGCGACATAGACCCAACCGATCACCAGGACGGTGATGCTGACTGCCAGAGAAACCAACAGGTTCATCGCAATTCCCCCTTGTTCCGACCCGACTTCGATCATTCGAGCGAACATGGGACGATCGGCGCACGACAGCGCGCCGACGATCTCGCTCGAGAAGTCGTTGGTTCGTTGCGTAGACACCACCGACAAAGTCTCATCGGCCGTGCGACGAAGACGTCGCGCGACTGACATCGCGGCCGATTTCGGCCGTTGTCTTCGGCAGTGCTACGGTGCGGACGCTATGAGCGAATATTGGGCGGGGCCATAGGACGAAGGTACAGAATAATCGACATGGAATGTCTTTGGACGATTTGACACACCCGCACGATTATTGGACCGATCCGGAGGGCTGGAACGCGTCCACGCACGATCGGCGGTCGCCGGGCCCCGGCGCTCGGTCGAACACGAGGGCGTAAAAAAGAAGAGAGGCCGGCGAAACCGGCCTCTCCCTGTCGAATTCTGTTCTGCGGCGACGAGATCGCCCGCCCGATCACTCGGCGGCGGCGGGCTTCTTGTCCTGGCGCTCGACGATGCGGGCCGCCTTGCCGGTCAGGCCGCGCAGGTAATAGAGCTTGGCGCGACGCACCTTGCCGCGACGGACGACGTCGACCGACTCGATCAGGGGGGTGTAGACCGGGAACACGCGCTCCACGCCCTCGCCGTAGGAGATCTTGCGGACGGTGAAGGACTCGTTGATGCCGGCGCCCGAACGGGCGATGCAGACGCCTTCGTAGGCCTGCACGCGGGTGCGGTTGCCTTCGACGACGCGCACGTTGACGCGGACGGTATCGCCCGGCTGGAAGGCCGGGAGGGTGCGCTTCTCGGCGATGACCGCAGCCTGTTCGGCTTCGAGCTGTTCGATGATGTTCATGGGTACCACCTGTTCGGAATTTGCGTTGCCTATACTCGATGTCCGCCGCCTTGTCATGCCCTCGTTGCAGCGTCGAGGGCCGAGACGGCGCCGATTCGTCACTTTTTGTCGCCCTTGCCCTCGGTCGTCGCGGTTGCCCGCGCCGCCCAGAGGTCCGGTCGACGCTCCCGGGTGATCGCTTCGGCCTGCGTGCGCCGCCAGCGCGCGATGGCCGCGTGATTGCCCGAGGCGAGTACCTCCGGAATGCCGCGCTCCTCCCAGACCTGCGGTCGGGTGTAGTGCGGGTATTCCAGGAGCCCGGTCTCGAAACTCTCTTCCGATCCGGACTCCGTCTTGCCCATCACCCCCGGCAGAAGGCGGACGATCGCGTCGAGCACGACCATCGCCGCCGTCTCTCCGCCGGAGAGAACATAGTCGCCGACCGAGACCTCCAGGAGGTTCCGGCCGTCGATCACCCGCTGGTCGACCCCTTCGAACCGACCGCAGAGGATCACCACGCCGGGCCCTTCCGCGAGTTCGCGGACGAAGCCTTGCGTCAACGGCCGACCGCGCGGGCTCATCAGGAGCCGTGGACGTTCGTCCGCCGCCACCGAGTCCAGCGCCCGGCCGACCACGTCGGCTCGGAGCACCATGCCCGGCCCACCGCCCGCCGGCGTGTCGTCGACGTTGCGGTGACGACCCTCGGCGAAGTCCCGGATCTGCACCGTCGCGAGCGACCAGATGCCGTTGTCGAGCCCCTTGCCGGCGAGTGCCGTACCGAGCGGCCCGGGGAACATCTCCGGGTAGAGCGTGAGCACCGTGGCGGAAAATCCGGTCACGGCTCTTCGCGCTCCGCGTCTGCCACCTCGCCGCCGTCCTCGCCCGGTTCGGGCTCGACCACGGCGAAGAAGCCCTCGGGCGGTGCGATCACCACCCGACCGCCGGCCACGTCCACCACCGGCGCGAAGGCCTTGGTGAAGGGCAGGAGGAAGCTCTTCGCTCCCTCGGCGCGGATCTCCAGGAGATCGCCCGCGCCGAAGTCGGGAACCGCGATCACCCGACCGCGCGACGTGCCGTCCGCCTCGACCGCCTCCAGGCCGATCAGGTCGGCGTGGTAGAAGGTCTCCTCGTCCTCCGTCTCCGGCAGCGCCGAACGCGGAATGGTGAGGTCGCGGTTGGTGAGCCGTTCGGCCGCCGTGCGATCGGCGACCTCGCGGAACTTCACCACCAGCATGTCGCCCTGCGGGCGCAGCCGCTCCACCGTCAGCGTCCTGCCGTCGGGGAGGGTGAGCGGGCCGTAGTCGGCGATGGCATCGAGCGGGTCGGTGAAGGACTTCACCCGGACCTCGCCCTTGATGCCGTGCGCGGCGCCGACACGCCCGACGAGGATCGGTTCGTCGCTCATGACGTCTCGCCTCTCCTCGTGTCGACCACCGATCACTCGGCGGCCGCGGCCTCGGCCTTCTTGGCCTTCTCGGCGGCGCGCTCCTGGGCCTTCTTGCCCGGGACGGCCTTCTCGGGGTTCTGACGCGCTTCGCGCTTCATCAGGCCGGCGGCGTCGAGGAAACGGGCGACGCGGTCGGTCGGCTGGGCGCCGACGGAGAGCCAGTGGGTGGCGCGCTCGGCGACGATGGAGATGCGATCGGCCGAGTCCTTGGCCAGCATCGGGTTGTAGGTGCCGATCTTCTCGATGAAGCGGCCGTCGCGCGGGGCGCGGGCGTCGGCGACGACGATGCGGTAGACCGGGCGCTTCTTGGAGCCACCACGGGCGAGACGGATCTTGAGCGACATGGGCTCGGTTCCTTTCTGGTCACTTCGATTGCACGAGCCTCGGATTGCCCCGAGGAATTCCGATGTCTCCTCTCCGCGTCTCCATCGCCGACCTTCGGCCGTTCGACGGGGGGCGGAGAAAACTCACTTCTTGCGGAAGCCCGGGGGCAGCGGCCCCTTCGGCATTC
This sequence comes from Rhizobiales bacterium UBA697, assembly GCA_002298965.1. Lineage (GTDB taxonomy): Bacteria > Pseudomonadota > Alphaproteobacteria > Rhizobiales > Ancalomicrobiaceae > Pinisolibacter. The sequence continues at coordinate 3,670 of DBMN01000333.1, forward strand.
CCATGCCCGGCATGCCGAAGCCGCCCGGCAGACCCGGCATGCCGCCGAGACCGCCACCGGGCATCGACGGCATCTGGCCGGACTTCGCCATCTCTTCGAGCTGGGCGGGGTCGATCTGCGGCATGCCGCCGCCGAGCATCGAGCCGAGGCCGCCGAACAGGCCGCCCTTCTTCTTGCCCATCATCTTCATCATGTCCGCCATCTGGCGGTGCATCTTGAGGAGCTTGTTGACGTCCTCGACGCGGGTGCCGGAGCCGGCGGCGACGCGGCGCTTGCGGGACGCCGCCAGCAGCTCGGGCTTGCGGCGCTCCTTGGCGGTCATCGAACGGATGATGGCGACCTGGCGGTCGAACACCTTCTCGTCGAGCCCGTCGAGCTGGCCCTTGAGCTTGCCCATGCCGGGGAGCATGCCCATGATCCCCTTCATGCCGCCGAGCTTCTTCATCTGCATCAGCTGATCGGCCAGATCGTCGAGGTCGAACTGACCCTTCTTCATCTTGGCGGCCATCTCGGCCGCCTTCTTGGCGTCGATCTCCTGCGCCGCCTTCTCGACCAGGGCGACGATGTCGCCCATGCCGAGGATGCGGCCGGCGATGCGGCTCGGATCGAAGTCCTCGAGCGCGTCGGCCTTTTCGCCGGTGCCGACCAGCTTGATCGGCTTGCCGGTGACCGCACGCATCGACAGCGCGGCGCCGCCGCGGCCGTCGCCGTCCATGCGGGTCAGCACGATGCCGGTGATGCCGACGCGTTCGTCGAACGACTTGGCGACGTTGACCGCGTCCTGACCGGTCAGGCTGTCCGCCACGAGCAGGATCTCGTGCGGGCGGGAGATCTTCTTGATCTCCGCCATCTCGAGCATCAGCGGCTCGTCGATGTGGATGCGGCCGGCGGTGTCGAGCAGGATGACGTCGTAACCACCGAGGCGGGCCGCGGTCGCGGCGCGTTCGGCGATCTGGGTCGGCGACTGGCCCTCGACGATCGGCAGCGTGGCGATGCCGACCTGCTCGCCGAGCACGCGCAGCTGCTCCTGCGCCGCCGGGCGGCGGGTGTCGAGCGAGGCGGCGAGAACCTTGACGTTGTGGCGTTCCGACAGACGCTTGGCGATCTTGGCGGTCGTCGTCGTCTTGCCCGAGCCCTGCAGGCCGACCATCATGATGGCGACCGGGGCGGGGGCATGCAGGTCGATCGGCTTGGCGTCGGAGCCGAGCGTCTCGACCAGCACGTCGTGGACGATCTTGATGACCTGCTGGCCCGGCGTCACCGAGCGCAGAACCTCGTGACCGACGGCGCGGTGGCGCACCTTGTCGGTGAAGGACTTGACCACGTCGAGGGCGACGTCCGCCTCGATCAGGGCGCGACGCACCTCGCGCATCGCCTCGCCGACGTCGGCCTCCGAGAGGGCGCCGCGGCGGGTGAGCTTGTCCAGAATGCCGGAAAGGCGTTCGGAGAGCGTGTCGAACATGGGGTCTTCGTCCCTTTCGGGGGGTCTTGGTCCCGGTTGATCGCCGCAATCCCGGCGTCGAACCCCCAAACGGAAACGCGCCCGCGGGCGCATCGCGCTGGCGGACGGTGACCTCCGGGGTCTGATGGCATGCCCCGGTCGGCGGGTCGGCGACGGAGAAGTCGACGAGAATGGTGGTGTCTCTAAGCGAGACGGGCGCGAGAGTCAACGCACCCGTCGACGCGTCCGCCGCGATTTCCGGGCGAAACGGCGCCCGGCCGGCTCACTTCACCAACACCCAGACGTCGACGACGGTGCGGTCCTCTTCCGAGCCGAGCGCGTTGACGTCGTAGCGTTCGAGGATCGACTTGGCCTCGAGGCCGAGCCGGCTCATCTCGTCGTCGATGCGGGCATAGACCTCCTCGAGGTCGTCGATCGGCCCGTCGTGGCGGAATTCGAGCGCCCGGCCCGCCGGCGACTTGCCGACCTTGACGCCCTTCGGCAGCTTGGCGTCGGCCTTCGGCGGGGCGGCGAGCGGCAGCATCGCCTTGAAGCCGACGTCGTCGCTGTCGCTCTCGATATATTCGACGAGCGGGCCCTCGGTCGGCTCCAGCCCGAGCTTCTTCGCCGCCTCGGACAGCTTGTCGAAGACCGAGCCGAGCTTGTCCTCGGCCTTCTCCCAGGTGGTGACGCCGGTGACGAAGAGCACCGGCTTCGCCGCGAGCACGATCTCGACCGCCACCGGCTTCGGCGCGGCGGGCGGGGCGGGTGGCTGCGTCGCCTGGGGTGCCTGCTGGGGAGCGGCCGGAGGGGGAGGCGTGGGCGCACCGGCGGGCGGCGTCGCCTCGGCGGGCTTGG
>DBMN01000174.1 GCA_002298965.1 Rhizobiales bacterium UBA697
CGCCGAGGCCGCGCCGCAGGCCGCCCCCGGCCTGTCGCAGCCGCGCGCCGCCGCCAACGACGATCGTCGCACCACGCTGACCATCGCCCAGGCGCTCGACCGTCGCCCCTCCAACACGCCCTTCGTCTTCGCCGCCCTCGTCTCCTTCGTCTGGATCGCGGTGGCCGGCTGGCTGTTCTGGTCCTTCCTCTCGTCGGTCCCGGCGGCGGAAGGCGGCGCGACGCTGCGCGATCCGCGCGCCATCGCCGCGGTCGCCGGCATCGTCCTGCCGGTCCTGCTCGTCTTCGCCTTCGCCACGCTGGTGCGCCGCGCGCAGGAACTGCGCATGACCGCCCGCTCGATGACCGAGATCGCCCTGCGTCTCGCCGAGCCCGAGACCAACGCCCAGGAAGCCGTCGTGTCGGTCGGCCATGCCATCCGCCGCGAGATGGCCGCGGTCGGCGACGGCCTCGAGCGCGTCGTCGCCCGCGCCGGCGAGATCGAGGTGCTGGTGCACAACGAGGTCTCCCAGCTCGAGCGCGCCTATGGCGAGAACGAGCTGCGCATCCGCTCGCTGATCGAGGAGCTGGTCAACCAGCGCGAGGCGATCGTCAACAATTCCGAGCGCGTCCGCGCCGCCATCACCGGCGCCCACGAGGGCCTCTCGGGCGACCTCCTGTCGACCCGCGAGCGCATCGTCGAGGCCGCGACCGAGGCTTCGCAGCACCTGCTCTCCAACCTCGGCTCCAAGTCCGAGGAGATCAACGCGACGCTCGAGAAGACCGTCGGCAACGTCGTCGAGCAGCTCGGCGGCCAGTCCGGCCGCGTCATCGAGACGCTGACCTCGACCGGCCGTTCGGTCTCCGAGACCATCGCCTCCGCCGGCCAGATGGCGGCCGAGACGCTGTCGGTGAAGGGCTTCGAGCTGACCGACACGCTCAACCGCACCGGCGACGAGCTGATCTCCAACCTGACCGACCGCACCGAGCTCCTCACCGAGACCGTCCGCTCGATGGGCGACACGCTGTCGGTCACGCTGGCCGAGCGCACCGATCATCTGGTGACGACGCTGGCCGTGCATTCCGAGCAGGTCACCGGCAATCTGTCGAAGACCGGCGCGACGCTGGTCGAGAACCTCTCGGCGACCGGCTCCAGCCTGACCGACAGCCTGTCGGCCACCGGCAACGTCATCGCCGAGACGATCGCCGCCCGCGGCGACGCGGTGAACCAGGCGCTCAAGGTCTCGGCCGTCGAGATCGGCGAGCGTCTGTCGAAGACCGGCGGCGAGGTGGTCGATTCGATCTCCGAGCGCGCGGCGGAAGTCGCCGACGCGCTGAAGTCGACCGGCCAGTCGCTGGTCGTCGACATGTCGCTGCGCGGCGCCGAGATCACCGACCGTCTCGACGAGACCGGCTCCAAGATCGCCGAGACCATCTCCACCCGCGGCGGCGACCTCGCCGACCGTCTGTCGGAGACCGGCGAGAAGATCTACCAGTCGATCGTCGTCCACGGCACCGACCTCGAGAACCGCATCGCCGGCACCGGCCGCGACATCGAGGGCCTGCTGGCGACCCAGTCGGCCAACTTCAAGTCGAGCCTCGAGTCGACGCTGACCTCGGTCGGCTCCGACCTCGCCGGCCGCACCGCCGACCTCGCCGAGCGCCTCGTGCGCGCCGGCACGGAGGCCGCCCATCTGGTCGCCGGCCAGGGCGAGCAGGTCGCCGAGCGCATGGCCGACGTCGGCCAGACCATCGCCGGCCAGGTCGACAGCCTGCGCGAGATCGTCGACGTCCGCGCCGCCGGCCTGGTCGAGGCCATCGGCAGCCGCACCGACACCATCCGCGACATCGTCGAGAACCGCCTGACCACCGCCACCGACGTGCTCGACGGCAAGATCGCCGGCCTCACCGAGATGATCGACGGCCGCATCGAAGCCGCCGGCCGCACCATCGGCGAGCGCATCGAGGGCGTCACCCACAATCTCGACGAACGCGCCACCGCGCTCGGCGAGACGCTCGACGGCCGCGCCCGCAAGATCGACGAAGCGCTCGACATGCGCGGCCGCATCATCGCCGGCAACCTGATGGATCGCACCCGCGACATTGCCCAGACCTTCATCGACGGTCAGGCGCAGATCTCCGCGGTGTTCGACGATCGCCTGTCCGACGTCGGCCGCACGCTGGCGGCCCGCGCCGACGAGGTCGGCAGCCACCTCGCCGACCGCGTCGCCGAGATCAACGGCACGCTCGGCGCCCGTCTGGTCGAGGTCTCCGGCACGCTCGACGAGAGCTCCCGCCGCATCGAGACCATCGCCGCCGAACGCACCACCGCGATCGCCGAGCAGATCGGCCGCACCACCGCCGAGGCGACCGCCGCGCTCGACGCCCGCACCGCGCACGTCGCCGAGGCGATCGGCCGTACCGCGGCCGAGGCGACCGCCGTCCTCGACGAGCGCACCGCCTTCCTCGCCGAGACCATCGGCCGGACCACCGCCGAGGCGACCGCCGCCCTCGACGCCCGCACCGCCAACCTCGACCGCATCGTCGGCGACCGCCTCGAAGGCGTCGCCTCGGCGCTCGCCGAGGAATCGCAGCGCATCACCCATCAGATCGCCGGCACGCTGGAAGGCGCCGCCCGTCACGTCGCCGACGCCACCCAGGCGCTGGAGCACGTCGTGGTCGGCCGCGCCGGCGACATCGTCGGCGAGCTCGACGCCCGCACCCAGGCGATCGCCGAACTGGTCGAGACCCGCGGCGGCCAGCTCACCGAGACCCTCGCCCAGCGCACCGCCGAACTCGCCGGTCGCGCCGAGAGCGCCTCGAACCTGCTGTCGCAGGCGATCGACGGCAAGGTCGGCGAGATCGAGCAGCGCATCGATCAGGCCCGCGGCATCATCGTCGAGGCGCTGGACCGCAAGGGCCGCGACCTCACCGAGGCCGTCGCCCGCCAGGGCATCGAGGCCACCCGCGTCGTCTCCGACGTGCGCGAGCGCCTGAGCCAGGACGTCGGCACCCTGCTGGAGCGCCTGACCGAGGCCAATCTCACGCTGCACGGCGTGATGAACCGCGCGGCCGAGAACCTCGACCTCGTCGAGAAGAACCTCGGCGGCCGCACCGACGAGGCGCGCATGGTGCTCGAGCGCACGCTCGGCGAGACCCGCAGCGTGACCGAGGCGATGGCCGGCCAGATCGCCACGCTGAAGGACAGCGTGATGGGCGACGTCTCCGAGCTCGCCCTGCGCTTCGAGACCCAGACCCGCACGCTCAACGACGCCGTCCATCTCATCGGCGACGCCAACCGCGCGCTCGAGACCACCGTCGAGGAGCGTCGTCAGGCGCTGGAGAGCCTCGCCGCCGGCCTCTTCGAGAAGACCCGTTCGGTCGAGGGCCTGATGAACGGCTTCACCAGCCTCATCGCCGACACGCTGAACACCGCCGAGGCGCGTGCCCGCGACGTCGGTGCCGCCCTCACCTCCTCCGCCGACGAGGCGATGCATCGCGTCGTCTCGCAGCTGGAGACGATGCGCGACACCGCCGGCACCGAGGGCCAGCGCTCGGCCGAGGCCCTGCGCACCGCCCAGGAGGCGATGATCGGCGAGATGACGCGTGCGGTCTCCGAGACCACCGCCCGCTTCGCCGACGCCACCGAGAAGATGCGCGAGGCCGCCCGCATCATGCAGGCCGAGCTCGAGGCCACCCGCGGCGAGCTGCGTCGCGGCGTCCTCGAACTGCCGGAAGAGACCGAGAAGTCGACCGCCAACCTGCGCCGCATCGTCACCGACCAGCTGCGCGCCCTGTCGGAACTGTCGAGCCTCGTCGGCCGCCAGAACGCCCATCTCGACGTCTCGCGCTCCTCCGCCGCGCCGGCTCCCCGTGCCGCGGCCCCTGCCCCGGCGCCCGCGCCG
>DBMN01000122.1 GCA_002298965.1 Rhizobiales bacterium UBA697
GCGGCCGATCGCCGTCGCGACGCTCGCCGCCCTCGCGGTTCTGGAAACCGCCTTCGCGGGGACGACGCGGGCCACCGCCCTCGCCGCCTTCGCGGCGATCGCCGTCACGGCGCGGGCCGCCGCGCTGGCCCTGATGACCCTGGTGGCCATGGCCGCGATGATGATGCTCGCCACGCTCGAAGCGGCCCGGACGCCAGACGTCGACTTCGACCTCGACGGTCTCGACCACCGCCTCGAAGGCAGCCGCCTCGGCCGGAGCCTCCGCGGGCGCCTCTTCGACGACCGGCGCTTCGGCCGGGGCCGCTTCCTCGACGGCCGCCTCGACCACCGGGGTCTCGACGACGTCGGTCTCGGCGACGGCCTCGACGCCCTCCGCCGACGCCTCGACCGGGGTCTCCTCGGCCGGCGCTTCCGCCGCGGCCTCGACCGGAGCGGCCACTTCGGCGGCCGGGGCCGGCGCGGCGACGGTCTTGGTGATCTTGCGCTTCTCGACGCGATAGCCGAGCGACTTCAGCACCGAGGCGAAGTCCTCGCCCGAGCAGCCGAGCAGCGACGTCATCGCCACCGTCACGGTGAAGGCGCCGCCGCCGGCGAGCGCGCCGTCGGGCGGCGTCACGGTCGGGTCGAGCGGCTTCCAGGCGATCAGCGGACGGATGATGTCGGCGAGGCGCTCGAGAATGTCGATGCGCACCGCGCGCTCGCCGCAGACCCGGAAACCGGCGATGCGATAGAGCTGCTTGGGGATCGTCTTGTCGACCGGGATCGAGGTGCGACCCGAGGCCGAGAGATGGTTGAGGTCGACCGCCGAATGGGTGTCGACGTCCGGATTGGCGAGCGCCCACAGCCGCGCCACCAGCGCCGACGGCGCGGGCTTCAAGAGCGCCGGCACGAAGATGTGATAGGCGCCGAAGCGGATGCCGTACTTGCGCAAGGATGCGCGCATCGTCTGGTCGAGCGCCTTGACGTCCTCGGCGATCTGCGACCGCTCGATCACGCCGAGCGCCTCGACGACGCGGAAGGCGACGCCCTTGCCGATACCGTCGACGTCGGCCGCATCGCGCAGGTCGATCAGCGGCTTCAGGAGATTGGCGATCTGGGCGCCGATCCACAGTTCGAGCCGCGCCTGGACCTTGTCGCGGGCCGGGCCGTCGAGCTGCTCGTCGGCGAGCAGGATGACGGCGGGCTTCAAGGCGTCGGCGCCCGGCGCGAGCTTGGCGACCGCGTCGCCCAGCCAGCGGATCGAGCCGTCTGCGGCCAGCGCGAACTCGCCGTCGCCGCCGCGGCCGAGCTTCTCGGCCCGTGCCTCGATTTCACCGGCGAGCGCCTTGGCGGCGGCGTTGCGCAGCGCGCGGGCGTCCTCGCCCTCGGCGCTGGCGTCTGCGACGAAGCGGAACCCCTGGAGGTGTCCGACGCGATGGCCCTCGACGATCACGTCGCCACCGTTGGAGATCTCGGCTTCGATCATGGCATTCTCTCTCAGGCGTCTCATCAGGACGGAAGTGCGCCGATCCACGAAACGCCGGGTCAGGCTCTCGTGCAGGGCATCGGAAAGTCGATCCTCGATCGCGCGCGTCTTGTCGCGCCAATGGACGGGGTCCGTCAACCAGTCGGGGCGATTGGCGACGAAGGTCCATGTGCGCACGTGCGCGATTCGGGCCGACAGAGTATCGATGTCCCCGTCGATCCGATCCGCCTCGGCGAGCTGCCGGGCGAACCAGTCGGAGGGGATGGTGCCCTTTTCGACGAGGAATCGAAAGAGGGTCGCGACCAGATCGGCATGATTGGCGGGCGCGATCTTGCGATAATCGGGCACCTGCGCCACGTCCCACAACAGCGCCACGCGTTCGCGGCCCTGCGCCAGACGCATGACGTCGGCATCGCGCACCGCCAGATCCAGCGCCCGCTGGTCGTCCGCCTCCGGCGCCCGCGTCAGGCCTTCCTCGCGCGGCGCCTGGTCGAGACTGCGCCGCAATGCCGCGATCGACGCGAAGTCGAGCGCCGGATTGCGCCACTGGAAGCGCTGCAATGCGTTGAAGCGATGGGCCTCGAGCTGCTCGACCAGGTCGTCGGGCAGCGGATCGACCCGGCCCGTCACCCCGAAGGTGCCGTCGCGCAGATGCCGCCCGGCGCGCCCGGCGATCTGGCCGAACTCCGCCGCCGTCAGGCCGCGGTACTGCCAGCCGTCGAACTTGCGGGAACCGGCGAAGGCGACGTGGTCGACGTCGAGATTGAGCCCCATGCCGATCGCGTCGGTGGCGACCAGGATGTCAACGTCGCCCGACTGGAAGAGCTCGACCTGGGCATTGCGGGTGCGGGGGGAAAGCGCGCCCATCACCACCGCCGCCCCGCCCCTCTGGCGACGGATCAGCTCGGCGATGCCGTAGACCTCCTCGGCCGAGAAGGCGACGACCGCCGTGCGGGCGGGCAGACGCAGCAGCTTCTTCGACCCGGCATAGGTCAGGAGCGACATGCGCGGCCGCGACACCACGATCAGGCCCGGCACCAGCTTCTCGAGCAGGTCGCGCGCCGTGGCGGCCCCCAGCAGCAGCGTCTCGTTCTTGCCCCTGAGATTGAGGATGCGATCGGTGAAGACGTGGCCGCGTTCGAGATCGCCGGCGAGCTGCACCTCGTCGATCGCCACGAAGTCGACGTCGGCCGAGCGCGGCATCGCCTCGACGGTCGAGACCCAGTAGCGGGCGTGTTTGGGGACGATCTTCTCCTCGCCCGTCACCAGCGCCACGGCATGTTTGCCGGCGCGCTCGACCAGCTTGCCGTAGACCTCGCGGGCCAGCAGCCGCAGCGGCAGGCCGATCAGACCGGTGCGGTTGGCCAGCATCCGCTCGATCGCCATGTGCGTCTTGCCGGTGTTGGTCGGGCCGAGCACGGCCGTGACCGTGCGCGCACGAGCCGAGCGCGGCAATTGAGGCAGCGAGGCGAGGTCGGAGGGACGAGGCGCCGAGGTGGTCGTGTTCACGTGGTCGAACCGGAACGGGTCGCGACGGGCGGATCGGAGAGCGACCCTTAGCACGGGGCCGCAGCGATTGCGCCCCCTTAATCGTTTCCCGCCGACGACGCGGCGTCGCCCGGGGCCGCCGTTCACCCCTCCGCGGCAACCGGAACGAGTCTGGAACGAACCCGGCCCGAATCGCTGACTCGGTGCGATTCCAGATTCGTTCCCCACGAGATCTGGTGCCGACGACCCGCCGCTGCACCAATTTCCGAATCGTCGTCAGACACTTGACGCGAGATGGTGAACGCACGGCAACCGCTTCGTCCCGTCTCGGGACGCCGCTCGGCAGGACCGGCGAGCCACAACCTTCACGAGTCCGCGAGGTGGCGGCAGCAGAGCCGCCACGGCCCGAACAACGAAAGAGGCCGGGGTCTCCCCCGGCCTCTCGCATGTCCGATGTGGTCGCCCGCGCTCAGTCGAGATCGCGGATGTCGACGAAGCGGCCCTTGATCGCGGCAGCCGCCGCCATGGCGGGGCTCACCAGATGGGTGCGGCCCTTGAAGCCCTGACGGCCCTCGAAGTTGCGGTTCGAGGTCGAGGCCGAACGCTCGCCGGGCGACAGCCGGTCGGCGTTCATCGCCAGACACATCGAGCAGCCCGGCTCGCGCCATTCGAAGCCGGCCTCGATGAAGATCTTGTCGAGACCCTCGGCCTCGGCCTGTTCCTTGACGAGGCCCGAGCCCGGCACGGCGAGCGCGCGCACGCCCTCGGCCACCTTGCGGCCCTTGGCGACCGCGGCGGCGGCACGGAAGTCCTCGATGCGGCCGTTGGTGCAGGAGCCGATGAAGACCGTGTCGATCTTGACGTCGGTCATCTTCATGCCCGGCTTCAGATCCATGTACTCGAGCGCGCGCTGCTTGGAAACGCGCTTGGTTTCGTCGGCGATCGCCGCCGGATCCGGGATCGGCTGGTCGATGGCGATGACGTCTTCCGGCGAGGTGCCCCAGGTGACGTTGGGCTTGAGCGTCGACGCGTCGATGTGGATCTCGGCGTCGAAATGCGCGCCCTCGTCGGAGAACAGCGTCTTCCAATAGGCGACGGCGGCATCCCACTTCGCGCCCTGCGGCGCCTTCGGCTTGCCCTCGAAATAGGCCACGGTCTTCTCGTCCGGCGCGATCAGGCCGGCGCGGGCGCCCGCCTCGATCGACATGTTGCAGACGGTCATGCGGCCCTCGATCGAGAGATCCATGATCGCTTCGCCGGCATATTCGATGACGTAGCCGGTGCCGCCGGCGGTGCCGAGCCGGCCGATGATCGCCAGCACGATGTCCTTGGCGGTGATGCCCTCCGGCGCCTTGCCGGAGACCAGCACGCGCATGTTCTTGGCCTTGGCCTGGACCAGCGTCTGGGTGGCGAGGACGTGCTCGACCTCCGACGTGCCGATGCCGTGGGCGAGCGCGCCGAAGGCACCGTGGGTCGAGGTGTGGCTGTCGCCGCAGACGATCGTGGTGCCGGGCAGCGTGAAGCCCTGCTCCGGACCGACGACGTGGCACACGCCCTGACGGATGTCGAAGGCGTCGTAGTATTCGAGGCCGAAGTCGGCGGCGTTGCGGGCGATGGTCGCCACCTGCAGCGCCGATTCCGGATCGTCGATGCCCTTGGAACGGTCGGTGGTCGGCACGTTGTGATCGACGACCAGCAGCGTCTTCTCCGGCGCGCGGACCTTGCGGCCGGCGACGCGCAGCCCCTCGAAGGCCTGCGGGCTCGTCACTTCGTGAACGAGGTGACGATCGATGTAGATGAGCGAGGTACCGTCCGGCTGGGTGGCGACGACGTGATCGTCCCAGATCTTGTCGTAGAGCGTGCGCGGAGCCATCGGCCGTATCCTTCTCGAGACGGGAAAACGTGGGGGCTCATTTAGAACAGGTCGCGTCGAAGGGAAAGGGCCGAAACGCGCCGCGGCACGGCTCGCGCGCGCCCGAGTGCTTGCAATGGGCGGCGAATGTTGGTATCGACCCGCCCGTCCGGCGTGATCGCCGTCGACGCGGCTTCCGCGTCGCCTTCACGATCACGCGACCGACAGAGGTCGCCGCGGTAGCTCAGCCGGTAGAGCACGTCATTCGTAATGATGGGGTCGGGGGTTCGAATCCCTTCCGCGGCACCACTTCCCTCTCCGAGATCATCCGACAACGTCCAGAAAACAACGGTTTGGCGCCGTTTTGAGGGCGAAGTGCGTCCGGCGTGGTCCGGTGGCATCCGATTGGATCCGACCACTTGAACGGGGGCCTCGGCCGAAGATCCCCATCCGACGGCGACCCTCGAACGTCCGTTCGACGCGTCGGGCGCTCGAACCGAGTGGGGCCTGCTCGGGTCCGTGAGGTTGGACCTCGTCCCGATCACTCCGCCTTCGTCGGCCAGAGCCGAAACGTCTCGCCGGTGCGGCCGATCTCGTCCGGGGTCGAGGTGACGACGGCCCGTCGAGAGCCGTGACCGTCTTCGTGTACGAGCACCATCCGCACCGCTCCGGCGCACACGTCGGGCGTGGGTTCGTTCGCCGTCTCGTTCCCCGTGGCACCACCCTCTCGAGAGTCCGAGCCTCCGGCAAATCAGCGGCGGCTCACCGTCAGCAGCCACGAACGGCAACGTCGTATCTATAGGTTGTGTACAGTACAAAAAACGAATTGCTGGTGCTTTGCAAATATTGAACTTGCCGATCTTGCCACATTAACAATTTTTTAACCGCCACAAATTAGCGTTTGTGGCGATGGAACGGTCAGTTTTGGCGCATTTATACTCCGAACGTACGTCTCTTACGCGATGTTTGGACGGTTGTTTTGTGCGCGATTTGCATGCAGGAGAAGATCGAATGTCGTACAAGAATTGGCCGATAGTCTGGAAAGTGGTCAGCCTCCTGCTCATCCTCGGCATCATCAGTCTGGGGGGTGCCTACTACGCGACGATGCAGTTCGCCGTGATCAACGGTATCAACACCGCGGTCATCGAAGGACCGGCCGCCGCCGTCGCCAATGGCGCGCGCGGCGGGCGCTTCGTCATCGCGGCGCAGTCGGCGATCTATCAGGGCATCGTCGCGACGACCGAAGAGGGCCGTCGCACCGCCGACCGCGAGCGCGAAGACGCCGTTCGTGGGTTCGACGAACAGACCGCCATCGGAAGCCGGTTGGTGCCGACGTTCGCCGACAGGCTCGCGGACGGTGCACGCAGGTTCCATGCGGCCCTGAGCGGCCCTTGTGGCGAGCCCGCCCGCCTGGCCAGAGAGACGGGCACGGCCGATGACCGCGCCCGGGCCGCCGTGTCGATGGAAAAGGCGTGCAAGCCGGCCATCGCGGACGTGTTCCAGCATCTGAGCGCCGTCAGCGGCGAGATGATCGCACTCCGAGACAAGATGAGTGCCGAATCGACGGTCATCGCGCTGTCGAGCGCCCGTCTGACCCTGGGCTGGATCGTCGGCGCCATCCTGCTCGTCGTCGCTGCCGCGGTCTTCGTCGTCCGCACCGGCGTCGTCGCTCCGATCCGGGCGTCGATGGGGGTCATGACCGCGCTGGGCCGGGGTGACCTCGCGATTGCCATCTCCGGCACCGATCGCGGGGACGAGGTCGGCGCCATCGCCAAGTCGTTGGACGTGCTGCGCGACCAGCTCCAGGCCGCCGAGAGGGCGCGACAGGAACAGGCGGCTCGCGACGAGGCCGACCGGACGGCACTCGCCCAGCGCGAGACGCTCGCCGGCGCCTTCGTCGCCCGCATGCAGGAGCTCGCCGCCGGCTTCGCCCAGTCCTCCGGCGAGGTCGCCGATTCCGCCAAGCATCTCTCCGTCACCGCCGAAGAGACCTCGCGTCAGGCCCAGGCCGTCGCCGCTGCGGCGGAGGAAGCCGCCGCCAACGTCGAGACCGTCGCGGCGGCGTCGGAGGAGATGGCGGCCTCCGTCCGCGAGATCAACGGGCAGGTCGGGCATTCCGTCGCCGTCGCCGATACCGCCTTCCACGAGGCGGAGATCTCCAACGTCCGCATCGCCACGCTCGCCACCGCGGCATCGGCGATCGGCGACGTCATCAACCTGATCAAGGGCATCGCCGACCAGACCAACCTTCTCGCCCTGAACGCCACCATCGAGGCGGCGCGCGCCGGCGAGGCCGGAAAGGGCTTCGCCGTCGTCGCCGCCGAGGTCAAGCAACTCGCCAATCAGACCGCCAAGGCGACCGAAGACATCGGCGCGAAGGTCGGCGAGATCCAGCAGGCGACCGGCGGCACGGTGAAGTCGATGACCGAGATCGTCCGGATCATCGGCAACATCAAGGAGATCGCCGCGGCCGTCGCCGGCGCCGTCGAGGAACAGGGGGCCGCCACCGCCGAGATCGCCCGCAACTGCCAGCAGGCGGCCGCAGGGACGCAGCAGGTGACCGAGAACATCGCCGGTGTCGGTCAGGCTGCGGAGATGACCGGGGCGGCCTCGACGCAGCTCATGACGCTCTCCGGCGGGTTGTCGAACCAGGCGGTCGAGTTGCGCAACGTCGTGGAGGGCTTCGTCCGAGATCTGAACGCGGCCTGACGATCGAGGAACGGACGCGTCGACGACCGTCCGCTCGATCGACGCTCGATCGGGCCGAGCCCCGTGACGGACGAGCAATGTTCGCGACGCCTCGTTCTCGCGATGTCCGAACCGTCGCTCGACGTCGCGGCTCGACAGGGCTGCCGAAACCTCTCGGCCGTCTTCTTCCCATCCACCGCGAGCCTCTCCGTCCGGAGAAGACCATGAGGCGCACTTTGCTCAAGACCACCCTGTCGGCGATCGTCTTCGTGCTGATGGTACTCGTCTTCGCACAGGTCGGGCTCGGCCTCGTCGTCCTCGGGAGGGAATCGCCGACAGCCTCCGCCACGTCCACGAACTGGCTTCCGGCGACGAACCTCCTCGACGGCCTCGCGAAGAAGACGACGCAACGCCCCCCGCTCGCCGGGAGCCGCATCCGCGACACCCTGACGATGCCCATGGACCCGACCGACGCCCTGTCCGTGGAGCCGAGCGGCAAACTCGGCAGGGCACCGGCCGGTCGGGACGGCGCGAACGCGAACGACGACGACCATCGGGCCTCGGCCGCCTTCGAGGCCGACGGGACCCGAGACCGCGTCGCCGAGGAGCGCGCGGTCGACCACCGCGGCGACGACAACGCGGCCGCCCGAATGCTCGAGGACAACCGTGACCTCTTCCTCGGCGCCATCACCACGCTGGCCGCCGGCATCGCCAACCGCAGGCAGTTGCTCCATGAAGCGGCCGCCCTGGCCGCGGCTCCCCGCGACGGCGCCGTCCTGGCCCTCGTCGCGGTCGCGGTCATGGCGGGGTTCGTCGGCTTCGTGGTCTGGCATCGCGTCTACGATGCCGCATCGGCGCTCGATCGGCTGACCGCGGCGGTGCAATCGATTGCCGAGGGTGGCCTCGCGATCGACATTCCTCTGCAGCTGGAGGAGCGCCGCGACGAGATCGGCGAGATGGCACGCGTGCTCGTCGCCCATCGCGACGATCTCGTCGCGCGAGAGCGGGTGCGAGCCGATCGAGCGGCATTGGACCGGGACAACCTGCGCCGGATGGAAGACGTCGAGCGGCGTCTGTCGGCACGCGCCGAGCGTCTCGGTGCGGAGGTCGCGCAGAAGACGCGCGACCTCGCCGCGGGCGACCGAGAAATCATCTGGCGACTGTCGCGCGCGACGGAGCGGCGCGACGCCGAGACCGGCGATCACATCACGCGCATGGCGAGGATCAGCGGCCTGGTCGCCGAGGCCCTGGGCCTGTCGGAGGAGGACTGCCGGCTCGTGGAGCTCGCCGCGCAGATGCACGACATCGGCAAGGTCGGCATTCCCGACGAGATTCTGTTCAAGCCGGGCCCGCTCACGGCCGAGGAGCGTCGGGTGATGGAGGGCCATGCGATGCTCGGCTGGGACATTCTGAAGGGCTCGAAATCGCGGTTGATCCAGATGGCGGCCGACGTTGCCGTCAGTCATCACGAGCGCTGGGACGGGCAGGGCTATCCCCATCGGCTCGCTCGGACGGGCATTCCGTTGAGTGGGCGCATCGCGGCCCTGGCGGACGTGTTCGACGCGCTGACGTCGGCGCGGCCCTACAAGGCGGCCTGGCCGCTCGACGATGCTCGGGCCTTCATCGAAGAGAGCTCCGGCAAGCACTTCGATCCGGCCTGCGTCGCGGCCTTCTTGTCACGATGGGACGACATCGTCGCCGTCGTGAACACTTCGGCGCTCCAAGTCGATGCGTCCTGCGCGGCCGAATGACGTCGGCGCCGAGAAGGTGGCTCCGACGCGTTCCGCCACCGACGGGAGCCCCGTCATTTTTGGCAGCGCCGGACCGTGTCCGACGGATATTCGCCGACGACCTTGAAATACTCGCCGGCAAAGCGCCCGACGTTGCTGAAACCCCATTTGCGCGCGACGGCGGCGATCGTCGGCGACGTGCCGCTCTCCAGATCGCGACGAGCCCCGTCGATCCGCCCCTGCCTGAGCAGGAAGTGGGGCGGCATGCCGAGGTAGGTACGAAAGCCGGACTGCAGCGCTCGTACGCCGATCCCGACGGCTTCGGCCACGTCGTGGATGGTCAGAGGCGAGGTCTGCGTCTTGATGATGTCGACGGCTCTGCGGACATGAGCCTCCGACACCGAAATCGTATTGGCCGCCGGCGCCTCCGCGAGCTCGGACTGGGTGAATTCCGCGATGGTGACGCTCAGCGCCTCCTTGATGAGTTTGATGCTCGTCGCCGAATAGACACAGCCCGGTTCACTGCTGTGATTCTCGACGAGCAGGAACGAGACCATGCCGAACAGATGGCCGAGACGACTGTCGAGAGGGAACTGGTACAGGCTGCTCAGGGTGACGGGACACTCGCGCTCGAGATGCCGGTGGACCAACTCGTCGAAGTCGGCTCTCGGGATCAACACCGTCACGGTTCGAGCCATTTCCGATATGTCGTATCCGCGCAGATGCGTCGTCTGGAAGATGAGACCGTAATTCTTGCAAATATCGAAATCATCGCGTTCGGTCATGAGGCGCCCGCGACCGCGGTTCGCCACCGTGATTCCGATTCTCTCGTCGGTGAATGAATAGAGACCCGTCCCACCGCAACGCGTCTCTGCCTCGAACATCGCGAGATCATGATCGCCTCGATAGTTCAAGTTGTAGAGAAACTCGTTCTTGTTGTTTCCGGAAATCTTTACTTCCGTTCCGTTGATTTGGTAGAATACATCTTCCACCTGGGCTGCGCTGCGAAAGACGCGATTGATTCGGACACTCGGCCGATCTCGATCGTCAAGGCTCATCGCCCCCCGCTCCCCCGACCGAACCGTCGAGCCTCCGACAGGACCGCCGGCCGCCCGGCGTGGGCGCTTCCGATCTCGTCGATGCCGCTCGATTCCTCCGTTCCCGCCTCGCCACCGTCGTCACGTTCGACGGGATGCCGGTCCGATGCTCCCCGAGAAGGCGACAGACCTCGATCGGGAGGGGATACGTATGATCGCAGAACATCCATTGGCGTCGAAGTCTCAATTCATGATGCCGACATGCAACAATCAATAACAGACACATGCGACGAATAAGAAAATGCAGCAATATTTGGTCGATTCCTACGCGATGACGCAAGGCAAAATCAGAAGGTGTGCTGCTGCAATATTCGGCATTCCGCGAGCATTTGCTCGACTCGGGAGCCCAGATAGTCCGCCCATGACGACGGTGACGCCATTCGCCTTTCGGGCATAATCGGAGCGGATCCCCTCCCTCGAGGCAATCGGGTCGCAGCCGATGCCGGACGGCGCGACGCCATCGACCGAGCGAGCGCCGCGGCGAGGGTCGCACCGAGCGCCGACCGGTCGGTCTGCGCGGCGATTGCCCGAACGAGACCGACCACCGCGCTCGATCCTCGGGAGGCCTCCTCCGCGTACCGGCCGGCATGAACGAGGCCGCCTGCAACGCACCTCCAGCGCTCGACGACGGCACGCGTCGCGCGGCTCGCCCGGCGCGAGTCTTCGGTGCACCCGACGAAAGTATTATGACGCATGGGTATCTCACCGCATTGCCTGAATTCGAGAGACTCGATACTCATATGGTATCGATACCACATCGATGTCGAACCGTGTGGCGCCCAAGGGAGGACGGGCGCCGACCTCGGGGCCGGCATGACCGCGGGATCGCTTCGAGCCCATGTCGGCGTCCGCCGCGGGGGTCGTCGCGCCCCGGCGCGGACGTGCGTGCCCACGGGAAGGTCGGCGAACCGCATGCCGTCCGAATCCGACGCGAGCGTCGGGCGCGACGGCCGTCAGGAGGACCCGACGACGTCGGGCGTCATTGGAGGGAAGTCATGAAGTATCGTACGACGACGATCGTTCTGGGAGGATGCCTGCTCGCCGCCCCGGCCCTTGCTGCCGATCTCGCCAGGAAGGCGCCGGCCGCCGCGAACTGGGTCCGCGTCTGCGACGCCTACGGCGCGGGCTATTTCTACATTCCCGGCAGCGAGACCTGCCTGAAGATCGGCGGCTTCGCCCGCGCGCAGTACACGGCCTATTCGACCGATTCCTCCGCCGGCGGCCTCTGGGGCGGCCACCGCAACCAGCATCGGATCGGCACCGTCGCCGACGGCGATCTCCAGATCGACGCACGCACGCAGACGGAATTCGGCCTGCTGCGCTCGTTCATCGAGATCGAGGTGGTGAACGGCACCGGCCCCGCGACGTCCGTGACGCTCGACAAGGCCTTCGTCCAGTTCGGCGGCGTGACCGCCGGTCGCGCGACGTCGTTCTTCGACTTCTATACCGGCTCGACGCTCAACGTGTTCTGGGAAGGACCGGTTTCGGACTCCAACACCAACCTCTTCGCCTACACGTTCTCCTTCGGCAACGGCCTGAGCGCGACGTTCTCGCTCGAGGATGCGAGCACCAACGGACGGCGCGACAACACCGCCGGCCTCTACGGCGGCGTCCATTCCCCCGATCTCGTGGCCAATCTCGCCGTCGCCCAGAGCTGGGGCAAGGCGCAGATCATGGGCGCGCTCCATGACGACTACGCGCTGACGAGCGCCGGCCCGTCGCGGCTCGGCTGGGCGATCGGCGGCGGCGTCGAGGTCAATCTGCCGGCGCTCGGCGCCAAGGACGTCGTCGATCTCCAGGTCGCCTACGGCCGCGGTGCCATCGGCTACGTGTCGCAGTCCTGGGCTTCGGCGGGGACCGGAACCACCCGTGACTTCGACGTCGACGCGGCCGGTGTCCATCAGGCCTCGGCCTGGGGCATCAACGGCGGCGGCAAGCACTGGTGGACGCCGAAGGTGAACACCGCGCTGACCGCGGGCTGGGCGAGATATGCGCCGGGCCTCTCCGACGCCGGCTTCCGCCAGATCGACCTCGCCGCCAACGTCGGCTGGGTCCCGGTGACCGGCCTCACCGTCACCGCGGAAGTCGAGTACCGCAACGTCGACTTCTCGTCGCCCGCCTACAAGGACCAGAGCGGCGTGATCGGCGCGCTGCGCATCGAACGTTCGTTCTGACGAACGTCGGTCGGCTCGACCGGGTCGCCGCCCGCGACGTCGCCCCCTGCGGATCGCCCCCGGTGGTCCGGTCGAGCCTCCCGACAACCCGACGCGACAATGAAGAGGTTGCGGTTCGCATCGAAATATGAAATCGATACCACAACCCTACTCGAGAAAGTGGGAAACGAACATGTCCGAGATCAATGCAGCAGCGGCCATCCTTCCGCACGTCGGTGGTTTGGACAACATCGTCAGCGCCGCCCATTGCGCCACGCGCCTGCGTCTGGTGCTGAAGGACGCGACCCGGATCGACAAGGCCGCGCTCGAGGCGATCGACGCGGTCAAGGGCACGTTCCAGAGCGGCGGCCAGTTCCAGATCGTGATCGGCCAGGGCGCGGTCAAGCGCGTCTACGAGGACCTCGTCGCCCTCGGCGCCAGGGCGGTCTCCACCGAGGAGGCCAAGGAGGACGCCGCGGTCAATCTCAACCCGCTGCAGCGCTTCGCCCGCCTGCTCTCCAACATCTTCGTGCCGATCATCCCGGTGATCGTCGCCTGCGGCCTTCTGATGGGCGTGCTCGGCATGGCCAAGACGCTGGGCTGGCTCTCGGGCCAGTCCTCGCTCTTCCAACTGCTCGATCTCGTCTCCAACACCGCCTTCGTCTTCTTGCCGATCCTAGTGGCCTTCTCCGCGGCGCGCGAGTTCCGCGTCAGCCCCTTCATGGCGGCGGCGCTCGGCGGCATCATGATCCATCCGGCGCTGCAGAACGCCTGGACCGTCGGCACCGGCATCAAGGAATACTGGGACCTCTTCGGCTTTCCCATCGCCAAGCTCGGCTATCAGGGCACCGTCCTGCCGGTCCTGATCGCCGTCTGGGTGATGAGCCGGGTCGATCGCCTCGTGCGTCGCGTCGTGCCCGACATGCTCGACATCGTGCTGACGCCGTTCCTGACCCTGCTGATCTCGGCCTTCTTCGCCCTGACGGTCCTCGGCCCGATCGGCCGCATCGTCGGCGACGGCATTTCGATCGGCCTGCAGACGCTCTACGCCCACGGCGGCATCCTCGCCGGCCTGATCTTCGGCGGCGTCTATTCGGCGATCGTCGTCACCGGCGTCCACCACTCGTTCCATGCGATCGAGGCCGGCCTGCTCGCCAATCCCTCGATCGGCGTCAACTTCCTGCTGCCGATCTGGGCCATGGCCAACGTCGCCCAGGGCGGCGCGGCACTGGCGGTGTTCTTCCGCTCCAACGACGTCAAGGTGAAGCAGATCGCCCTGCCCGCCTCGATCTCCTGCCTGCTCGGCATCACCGAGGCGGCACTCTTCGGCATCAACCTGCGCTTCGTCCGTCCCTTCGTCGCCGCGGCGGTCGGCGGCGCGGTCGGCGGCGCGTTCGTGGTGGCGACCAAGGTCGGCATGACCGCGGTCGGCGTCACCGGCATCCCCGGGATCGCCATCGTGCAGCCGTCGACCATTCCGAGCTACCTGATCGGCATGGTCGTGGCCTTCGGCACCGCCTTCGCGGGTTCTTGGCTCTTCGGGCTGAAGCCCGAGGAACGCTGAGTCCTCCTGCCCGCGTGGGAGACCGGGGGCGTGCGCGGCCCCCGGTCGTCCACCGACCGAGACGAGTGAAGACCCGTGAACACCCACGACCAGACCCCGTTCGACATCGACCTCGACCCGTGGCGCCCCGTCTTCCACGTCGCGCCGCCGGCCGGTCTCCTCAACGATCCCAACGGCCTCGTCTTCTGGCAGGGGCGCCATCACGCCTTCTTCCAGTGGAACCCGAAGGGCTGCACCCACGAGAACAAGTCCTGGGGCCATCGCGCCAGCGCCGATCTCGTCCACTGGGAGACGATGCCGATCGCGCTCGAGCCGACCGACTGGTTCGATGCGCAGGGCTGTTACTCCGGCTCGGCGGTCGCCGACGGCGACGATCTCGTCCTGATCTATACCGGCAACGTCCGCGACGCCGAGGGTCGGCGCGAGACGCGCCAGTGCCTCGCCCGTTCGCGCGACGGCCGCATCTTCGAAAAGCTCGGGCCGGTCCTCGACGGGCCGCTGCCCGGCTACACCACCCATTTCCGCGACCCGAAGGTGACGCGTGTCGGCGACGGCTGGTGCATGGTGCTCGGGGCGCAGACCGAAGGTCTCCACGGCACCGTCCTGCTCCTCGCGTCGACCGATCTGACGCGATGGGAGGCCGCGACCCCGCTGCTCGACGCGGGTGAGCACGGCTACATGTGCGAGTGTCCCGATCTCTTCCGGCTCGACGGAACGGACGTGTTGCTCGTCTGCGAGCAGCGCGAGACGAAGCCGGGCGAAGGGTCCGGCAACGTCGCCGGCTGGATCGCGGGCCGGCTCGATCCGGCCAACGGCACCTTCGACCACGGCGCCTTCCGCCGCCTCGACCACGGCCGCGACTTCTACGCGCCGCAGACCTGGGAGGCTCCCGACGGCCGCCGTCTGATGTTGGCCTGGATGGGATTGCCCGAGCAGGACGACGCACCGACCGTCGCCGCCGGCTGGCTCCACTGTCTCACGCTGCCGCGCGAACTCCGGTTCGTCGACGGCAGACTGACGCAGAGCCCGGCCGCCGAACTCGAGGCGCTGCGCGGGCCGGCGCGCCGTGTTCGTGCGCCGATCGTGGCCGGCGAGCGCGACTTCCCCGAACTCGCCGGCGAGACTTACGAGCTCGCCGTCGCTCTCGACCCGCGGGAGACGTCCGATCTCGCCTTCGACCTGCGGGTCACGGGCGAAGAGGCGACCACCGTCGAGATCGACCGCGCCGGCAGCGTCGTGCGCCTGACGAGCCGTGACCGAGAGGGGACGACCGTCGCTCTCGGCGCGGCCCCTCTCGACGGACCGGTCGATCAGCTGCGCATCTTCGTCGATCGCAGTTCGATCGAGGTCTTCGTCGGAGACGGTCGGATCGTCCTTTCGGCGCGGATCTATCCGAGCCCCGGCGCGACCGGCATTCGCGCCCGCTCGATCGGCGGCGCGGTCGTCGCCGGCATCACCTTCTGGCCGCTCGGGCCACGACAGACCGCAGAATGAAGTCGGAGGCCGTCGATGCCCCGCCACCGGGAGAACGTGCGATGAAGCTCTTCAAATTCCTCCGCGGGGACGCCCCCGCGATCGAGCAGCAGGACGAAGACACCGCCCGTGTGACGCTCGTCGCGCCGATCGGCGGTCGCCTCGTCGAGCTCGACGAGGTGCCCGATCCCGTCTTCGCCGGGCGGATCCTCGGCGACGGCTTCGCCGTCGATCCGAGCGAGGGCGTGCTGCGGGCGCCCTTCGCCGGCGACGTGACCAGCGTGCACGCCGCCCGCCACGCCGTGACCCTGCGCGCTAGGAACGGCGCCGAGGTGCTGATGCACATCGGCGTCGACACCGTCGCCCTGGGCGGCAGAGGGTTCCGCACCCATGTGAGCCAGGGCGACCGGGTGCGGGCGGGCGATCCGCTCGTCACTTTCGATGCGGCGACGCTGCGCGCCTCGGTGCCCTCCCTCGCCATCCCGGTCATCCTGACCGACGGCGACGGCTTCGTCATCGAAGCGCGTGCCGCGACCGGCACCGTCGCCGCCGGCGAGCGCTGCTGCGTGCTCGTTCCGCGCGCCGCCGCCGAGCCGGAAGAGCCGAGCGTCGACACCGCCGCCGGCGAGACGATCGTCCGCCGCGTCGCGGAAGTCTCCGACCCCTTCGGCATGCATGCCCGGCCCGCCGGCATC